>DJXF01000021.1 GCA_002449635.1 Clostridiales bacterium UBA7011
GTCCGGATCCTGGGGACCATTATACAATTTGTTCCGTGACGATAAAAAGCTGAAAATTTTGCTGTTGGTGAAAGTGAGCGGGAATAAGACCTCACAATATTCCAATTCACGATATTACAGCGAAATATGGAAAGTGAAAAATATATCTTTTTTGTTGATATGAAAATCGTTGCGGTGATTCAGAGCATATTAAAAAGTCGTTGAAAAAACGAATTGGGGAGTTAAAATGATATCTTTAATTGTTCCATGCTACAACGAAGAAGAAGCGATTCCGCTGTTTTATGCAGCTACAACAGAAGTCTTACAGGAAATGAAATGTGATTACGAATTGATTTTTATCAATGACGGATCTTCCGATCATACACTCTCTATATTGAAGAGATTGGCCGAACAGGACCGACACGTGATCTATTTGTCCTTTTCAAGAAATTTTGGCAAAGAGGCTGCGATGTATGCAGGATTCTGCAATACTCATGGCGATTATGTGGCGGTAATGGATGCAGATATGCAGGATCCCCCGTCCCTGCTGCCGGAGATGATGCACATCCTCGAGGAGCAGGATTATGACAGCGTAGCTACCAGACGCGTAAACAGAGCAGGCGAACCTCCTGTCAGATCGTGGTTCGCCCGTAAGTTTTATAAGCTGATCAATTTCGTTTCAGATGCTGATATTGTAGACGGCGCCAGAGATTTTCGCCTGATGAAACGCGAAATGGCAGATGCTGTGGTGGAAATGAGCGAGTATAACCGCTTTTCCAAGGGGATTTTTGGATGGATTGGATTTCGCACATACTGGCTTCCGTTTGAAAATGTTGAGCGGATCGCCGGAAAGACCAAGTGGAATTTCTTGAAACTGTGTAAATATGCAATCGACGGCATCATCAATTTTTCTGAGGCGCCGTTAAACATTGCTTCTTGGTTTGGATGTTCGATGACTGGTATCTCATTTGTCTTTTTAGCTGTCATTATTCTCAGAAAAATTTTGTTTGGCGATCCGGTAGCCGGGTGGGCTTCTACAATTTGTGTCATTATCTTTATGGGCGGCATTCAGTTATTCTGCCTTGGTGTTATGGGACAGTATATTGCCAAGACCTATCTGGAAACCAAGAAGAGACCTCACTTTATCATATCGGAATCGAATGATCATTCCTGCTGCAGAATGAAGTAACCTCGGGTTTTCCAATCGGCAAAAAACATCTGAAAAATGCTTGACAATGACAAAGGTCAGCGTTATAATATGTTCACTCTTCAAAATTGAATTAAATTAATAAGAAACATTATGTTTTATTGATGAACAAATGATTGAGCGTGGTAATCCGTTTTTGACGGGATTATTATGCCCATATCATCAATAGACATGGTGTTTTTCTTTTTTCCTTGAAAAATGCGGTGTCATAATCCTGCGGGGTCAGAACCGCAAAGAGTTTCCTGACAGAGACATGAGGCTGCTGAATACTTCATGGGACAGCAACCGACAGCTGAAGTAACAAGGACACCGATTTCAAGGAGGAATTTGATATGAAGATGCAGTTTGGACAGGTTTCCTGCAGCGTAACGGCCGCGGAAAAAATGCACTTTTCCAGCGATGTGCCCTGTGAACTGGAAATGGATACCATTCGCTATGCGGCCTGCCGTTTTCTGACGAAGAGCAGGAAGCTGCAGCAGAAGTATGTCAGAGAAAGCTATCAGCATCGCATTGCATCCAAACGGAAAGATAAAAAGCCGAGATACGAAACCTGTATGGTTCCGGCAGCCGCTATGGAGCTGCCCGGAAGCTGGGCAGTGATGAGGGTAAAAATAACGGCTGAAGGAGTTACCATTCAGTCGCTCAAGCTGTCTGATACCTTTCCGGGGACGGTCAGATTTTCCGGAAAAGAGGACAGATCAGACGGCAAACAGAAGTCAAACAGACCGGGCATTACCTGCTGGCGGGATGGGCGGTTTATCCTCGCATAATCCCGCGTTTGGCAGCGAAAGTCTTGACTTTCATCGATTAATGGCATATTGTGATGTTAGGAATAATGTGCGCTGTCCGCGCGAAAGAGGAGCAGTATGAAGCGAATTTTATTTACCTGTGTCGGTTCGACAGATCCAGTGCGCGGTCTGCACGATGGCCCGATGCTGCATATTATCCGGCATTATCGGCCGGAGCAGATTGTGATGTATGTCACACCGGAAATGGCGAATTATGACGCTCTGGACGGCAGATTTCGTCTGACATTTGAATATTTGAAAAGGACATATCCCGATTATGCGCCATCTGTTGAAAGAATTTATGGTGACACGGTCGATGTCTCGGAGTTTGACTGTTTTTATCAGCCGTTTGAGAAAGCAGTCAGAGAGCTGAATGAAATATATCCGGAAGCGGAAATTTTGCTCAATCTCAGCTCGGGAACCACACAGATGAAAATGACCATGGCGCTGCTCGCAATGGATTTGCGGTTTCCCGCCAGAGGAATTCAGGTCAAAAATTTTGAAAGCCGTTCCGGCACTTCGGAGCGCAGCACGAGCAAAACATACGATATTGAATTTGAAATCGAATTCAATGAGGACAACGAAGAGGGGGCTGCAAATCGCTGTAAAGAACCCCGTCTCTTTGTTGTCCGCAGAGCGCAGGACAAAAAAACCATCAAGACCCTGCTTGATCAATATCAATATGACGCATTAAATCAAATGCGCAGTGCCATTCCGGCGGACTGCCGTAAGCTGGTGCGGCATTTGGCGGCGCGGGCATCGTATCAGCTGGAAGAAGCAGAAGCTCTTGCGAACAATGTACCGGCTCCGGTAAATCTTTATCCGGGACGAAAGACCAAGGACCGTGCGCTCTGTCGCGCTTACCGCGAGGAATCGGAGTATCTGCTGTGCCTGAAGCTGATGCAGAAAAACAAGGAGTATACCAACCTTGTCGTGCGGTTAAATCCACTGGTTTTGCGGCTGCAGCAGGCATACTTAAAGAGAAACTGCAATTTTGACTGCGAAAAAGTTACGGGAAAAAGCGGCAGGCGCGCGTTTGTCAGCCGGGAAAAAATTCGTGCTTATGACCCGAAGCTGGAAGCGCATTTGGATTCCTGCTTTGACGGTTTCTTTCGGGAATCCGATATCAGCATTGCTTTTTGCAATTATGTGCTCCAATTCCTCGGGAAAGCGGAGACAGAGGAGGGCAGGCTGTTTGCGGCGCTGGATCAATTAAATCAGAATCATCGCAACACAGCCGCACACAATCTGAATGATATCACAGAACGCGATATCCGCGATGCGACAGGGATGGAAAGCAAACAGCTGATGATGAAGCTGGAGTCGCTGATGGGGAGCATTTACCCCGAGTTGTACGATGCGAAGCTGTTCCGGATTTACGATACGTGCAACGAGTACATTTATAATAGGCTGTAAAATTACATACAAAGAGGAAAGCAGTGATTTGTCTCAGACAGATCACTGCTTTTTTGCTGTCCCCCGAAGGGGTGAAGTTGTAAATCCGACGCCAAAACCAGAGCCAACGCCCAAGCCGTTATCGTCCCCCTGAGGGGCGTAAGTTGTTTCGGCAAATTTCACCATAGAAAAGGTGAACGGGAAAAAATATTGTATATATTATAATGCAGGCTGCGCAAAATTGCAAGACATTATGAACACAGCATCGGATCAACGCAAGACAATCAGTTCGAACCGGAACATTTCTTCCTTTGTTCAAACAGGTCATTGAAAGAACAACGCAGCTTTGTTATAATGAAATCGACAAATTACGCCAAAAAGTGAGGTGAAGTTTTGTGGATTATAGTCAACAGACTGTGAAAGTGATTTTCAGCAGTTTGCTGCATGATATAGGAAAGCTGTCCTTTCGCGCGGGCGCAGAGGGGACGCACAGTGAAAGCGGATATCTCGCCTTGAAAGAGATTGTGCACGATACCGAGATTCTGGATGCCGTCAGATATCACCACGTGCCGGAATTGCGGGAGAGCAGCCTGTGTCCGCATTCCGCGGCGTATATTGTTTGTGCTGCCGATCAGATTGCATCTGCGGCAGAGCAGGGAGCGGAATCTTGCGCGGAGGAAAGTCAAACCTCCCGAAAAGATATGCCGATGGCATCTGTTTTCAGCCATATGAACGGCAATACATGCCGCTATGGGGTGCCGGTTCACACATTACATGAGCAGTATGCCGTTCCGCAGCTGTTTGACACCTTACGTATTTCACCAAAAGCATATCAGAATATTTTGCACAGTCTTCTGGGTGCTCTGCGCGGCGTTTCGATCCAACCACAGAATCAAAACACAGCTCTTGCTTTGCTGGAGGAATTTACGAGCTGTATTCCTGCGTCTGTCAATTCCGAGGACCATGCAGATATTTCTTTTTTCGACCATGCGAAAATTACAGCGGCTGTGGCATCCTGCATCAGTGAATATCTGCTTGCGCAGCGTGAAACAGACTATAAAAACCGCTTGTTTGCTCAGAAACAGGCATTTTGGAATGAACCGGTTTTTCTGCTGTATTCTGCGGATTTTTCCGGCATTCAGAATTTCATTTACACCATCGCATCGGCAAAAGCACTGAAAGCGCTGCGCAGCCGGTCGTTTTTTCTGGAACTGACCATGGAGCATTATATCGATGAAATACTCGAACATTGCGGTCTGTCCAGAGCCAATCTGCTTTACAGCGGCGGCGGACACTGCTACCTGCTGCTGCCCGACACACAAAACACCCGCATGGTGCTCGAACAGTGTAAAAAAAGCATGAATACATGGATTCGCAGAAATTTCGGCACACGGCTGTATCTGGCGGACGGCGTTGCAGGCTGTACGGCAAATGAGCTGACGAACACACCGCGCAATTCCTATCAGGAAATTTTTGCGCGCGTTTCACGAAGGATTTCCGTCAACAAAATGCGCCGCTATTCTGCGGATGATTTGCGTGAGCTGAATGGAGAACAAGCGCTGTCAAACGGGCGGGAGTGTAAAATCTGCGGCATGACATCCCGGTTGACCGGAAAGGGAGAGGACTGCCGATGCAAATGGTGTGCGATGTTCGAGGAGCTGTCGGCGGAAATTCAGGATAAGGATATTTTTGTGGTTTCCCGCGGCGGGACCGAACACGGGGGGATCGAACTGCCCTCCATGGACGGCACAGTTTCGCTTGCCCTGACAGATGAAACGGCAGCAAGGAAACGATGGGAGACCCGAACGGATATTATTCGCATCTATACAAAAAACCGGCTGAATGTGCATTTTCCTCGCAGCATAAAGCTGTATATCGGCGATTATTATGCCACCAATCAGATGGACAGAATGGCGAAAAAAGCGACGGGAATTGCACGAAATGCCGTGTGCCGTATGGATGTGGACAATCTCGGCATGGCATTCGCTGCCGGATTTGAGCAGAAAACTGCCGATCTAAGGCAGCGCGACCGATATGTGTCCCTATCCAGGACAGCAGCCTTTTCCAGACAGATGTCGCTGTTCTTCAAGTACTATATGAATGCGATTTTAGATGGCTTGGCGGTGTCAATTGTGTACTCCGGCGGAGATGATGTTTTCCTCGTAGGTGCATGGGACGCTGTTTTGCAGGCGGCACAGAGAATCCGGAGTGCGTTTGCGGAATTTACATGCGGCACACTGACACTCTCAGCGGGCATTTTGATGCACAATGTAAAATATCCGATCCGCCGCGCCGCGGCAGAGTCTGAGCGGCTGGAGGAATTTTCCAAAATGCATCCGGAGAAAAATGCCGTGACGCTCTTTCAGGCTGCGGAAGATTGCTGCTATTCGTGGAACACCTTTACCGAAAAGGTGATGGGCGAAAAGCTGCGGCTGCTGGAGAAGTTCTTTCAGGCGCAGAAAACGCAGGAGGATGGACGCGGACAGGCGTTTCTGTATCGCCTGCTGGAATTGCTGCGGGGAAGCAAGGAACAGATCAATCTCGCGCGCTTTGCTTATCTGCTTGCGCGAATGGAGCCAAGAAAGGAAAGCGAAGCGCGGCAGGTGTATACTGCGTTTTCAAAGATATTGTATCAGTGGTATCTGCAGCCTGAGGACAGGAAACAGCTGATTACTGCAATTACTATTTATGTTTATCTGACGAGAACAGGAGGGGAACGTTGATGGCACAGTACGGCAGCTATAACCAACGTCCTGCAAATCAAACACGGGACAAAGGAAGATACAGGGGAAAAGACGAGAAAAAACGTGCTGTTTTGCCCGAAATCACGGCAGAAGATGTGCCGGAGGAGTATGTCGATGCGGCGGATCAGGTCATGCGTCAGCTGATTCAGCCATCATCCGGGGAAAACTCCAGGCCCTCCTTTTCCATTACGACAAGCAAGCTCAGAAATATTCTGACTCTGGTGAGCGATATCTATCATGTAGAAAGCCGGCGGACAGCGGAAACCATTCTCCCGGAAAGCTATGCGAAGCTGCAGATGCTGCGCATTCGTGTGGTATATGAAGCGGGGCGCGATGAAAAAAACGTCAAACCGTTTATCCAAAAAAGCCGGCTGCTCTCCTATATCAAGGGGATTGGAAAGGACCGTAAAAAAATGATCCGGTTTGCACATTATATGGAGGCGCTGGTTGCCTATCACCGTTTCTATGGCGGACGAGATTGAGGGAGGGATTTCTGCATGTATGGAAAACTGATCATCGAATGTGAGCTGGTTGTTCGCACGGGTATGCACATCGGCGGAAGTTCTGTGTTTTCTGCAATCGGCGCCGTAGATAGTCCGGTCATCTGTGATTCCTATACCAGACAGCCGATTGTGCCCGGAAGCAGCCTGAAAGGCAAGCTGCGCACCCTGCTGTCCCGCAGCTTGAATCCCGATATTGAGCACATGCCGGATCATAATCATGACGGGGAAGAGCTGTGCAGGTTATTCGGTTCGAACCGTCCCGTCCGCCCATCCAGACTGCAGTTTGCCGATGCGTTTGTCTGCAATGAAGCGGAAATGCGTGAGGTGGGGCTGACAGAAATCAAAACAGAAAATACAATCAATCGCCGCGACTGCAGTTCAAGCCCGCGACAGATTGAACGTGTTGTTCCCGGCGTACGGTTTGCGGTTCGTATGGTCTATGATGTGCGCGAGTCAAAAGAAGAAGCCGTCCAGGATATGCGGCTGCTGGCAAAGGGCTTGAAGCTGCTGCAAATGGATTATCTGGGCGGACACGGCACACGAGGCAGCGGCAGAGTCAGTTTTCAGAATTTTGTATTGAAGGATTTTGAAACAGGACTGAATATGGAAGAATTGCTGGATATTTTCAAGGAAGCGGAAGAGTATGAGTTACTGCCTGTTTAAGCTGAGGTTCACAACACCGGTACATTTCGGCGACAGTGAGCTGGCGCACAGCCCGGATACCAGTGCGATGGTCTGTCACGCTGATACACTGTTTTCCGCTCTGTGTCATGCCGCGTATTCGCTTGGCGGCGACGAAAAAGTCAACCGGCTGATTGCCGGCGCACAGCAGGGGAGACTGCGCTTTTCGGACTGCATGCCATACGATTGTGACCATTTGTATTTGCCGAGACCATACTGGCTCCCCGAGAAACGGCGCATCGTTTCGTCAGGGGACAGGAAACAACTGAAAAAAGCAGAATGGATTCCCGCCTCTGAAATGGAAGCTTGCCTCGCTGCTCTGCGCGGAGAAAGCGCATATCAGTGGGAAAATGCGAAAAATAAAGCTGCCTTTGGCAGGGAACATTCGGTGGAACGGGCAGCTGTTCGGGAAGGAGATGCGGGCGTTCCCTATGTCGTCGGAACGTATTGCTTTGCAGCGGGCTGCGGGCTGTTCTTTATTCTTGAATATGAAACAGAACCGGACCGAGCGGCACTCGCAAATCTGCTCACGGCACTGGGCTTTTCCGGCATTGGCGGAAAGACGAGCTCCGGCTATGGAAAATTTGAAATGCACTGTGAACCGATTGCATTCGATGAGGGAACTGCATCCGCCAATCCGGACGTCAGATGGATTTCTCGGGCATTGCACGATGAAAATGCGCCGCACTGGATGCTGATTTCTGCCGCGCTCCCCAAGCCGGAGGAACTGGACAGGGCCGCAGAGGGCAGCAATTTTCAGCTGATTCGACGGGGCGGGTTTGCTTCTCCGATTTCATCAGATGACACACTGCGGAAGAAGAAAACGCAGTATTTCTTTGCGCCCGGCTCGGTATTTGCCGAGCGGTTTTGCGGTGATCTTTTTGAGGTCGGCGGCGCACAGCGGCATCCTGTTTATCGCTATGGGATTCCTGTTTTTGTTGGGGTGAAGCTATGAGACAGCTGGAACATTTGCAGCAATTTCAGATGACACTCACGGCGCTGTCCCCGGTTTTTATCGGCTCGGGTGACCGCTATCAGGAGGACGAATATCTCTTTGATCCTGTCAGAAAAATGGTCTCCTTTGTCCATAAGGAGCGATTTTTTCGGTTTTTATTGGAGCACGATCTCATTGACCGGTATGAGGAATTTGCGCTTTTTGAAAAAAGAAAAGATCTGAGAAAATTCCTGAAAAGCAGATGCGGCGTTTCCGATGCACAGATTCGCAGCTTTACCGGCCGTCCTGTCTCCGCGGCGGACGCAATCGATGACATGCACTCGTTCAAGGAAATTCAGGCGTTTACCAGACTGCCCGACGGGCGTGCGTATGTCCCGGGAAGCTCCGTAAAAGGCTGCCTGCGCACAGTGCTGCTGACAGATCTGCTTCTTCGCGATGACGGGCTGAACCGAAACAGCATTCGGGATGGACAAGCGGTCAAACAACTGGAGCATACCTATTTGAATGTGCTGCACTGCTCGAAAAAACCAAATGATATGGCAAACAGCATCATGCGCGGGATATCCATATCGGACAGCGCACCGATTGACGAAAACGATATGGCGTTGTGCGCAAAAATAGATCTGTTTCCAAACGGGGAGAAAAGTAAGGTTCCGGTGGTCCGCCAGTGTGCTGCACCGGATACTGTGATGAAGTTCTGCGTGACACTCGATCAGTCTGTGCTCAGGGACAGGCTGACGGTTTCTGACATTCTCGCTGCCATCCGGAATTTTGACCGGTTTTATCAGAAAACATTTCACACGAAATTTTTTCATTCGTATGCGTTTGACTTCCCCGAGCCGTTTGTTGTTCTGGGCGGAGGCAGTGGATATTTTGGGAAAAACCTTGTGTATCCATTTTATCACGACGAACATCAAAAGGCGGTCCAGGAGGCATCGCAGATTCTCAGCAGGCGTTTTCCGAGACATGGGCATCAAATGGACCCGTCGATTGGGATTTCGCCGCATACGGAGAAACTGACCCGCTATGACAAGCTTGATTATGCTTTCGGATTTTGCAAGGTGGAATTATCATGATTCAACATTTTCAGATTGCGGTTCAACAGGCGGATGGAACGCCCGTTCCATCCTTTTGGGCATATCGACTGTATGCGGCGCTTCTGGAACGCGTATCCGATTCGTTTGCAGCGCTCCTTCATGAACCGGGTTATAGCGGACTGAGTCAGTATCTGTTGTATCATCGTGAAGCCAAGCAGACCACATGGGAGGTTTCTTTGCTTGACAACGATGCAATTGCTTCTGCTGCACCGGTTTTGGAGGCACTGGATGTGCTTCACCTGCATGAGAGGGATGTTTTGCTCGGCGAGAAAAAAATCGGAACGCCGCTGCGTGCAAACGACCTCTGGGAAACGGCGATGCGGAAACCGGATGCAGACCGCGTTTCGTTGCTGTTTCCCAATACAACATCGTTCAAATCCAACGGAAAATATGTCATATTTCCGGAAGAGAGGCTGCTGATACAAAGCCTGATCAACCGATGGAACACAGCATTTCCCGAAACAGAGATGCGGGATGAGGATGCGGTCAGACTGTTAAATCAGGGGATTTTTATCCGGGATTACAGACTGAAAAGCAGCCGGTATCGGCTGAAACAGACCGCAATACCGGGCTTTTCGGGGGAACTGATCGTGGAAGCGAGACTGTCTGCCCCCATGATGGAGCTGTGGAAAACACTGCTGGAATTTGCGCCGTACTGCGGCATCGGCATCAAAACAACGCTTGGCATGGGCGGTGTCCTCGTCTGCCCATAACGAATCGGCCAGAAAGACATGCAGTCTGCGTGCTTTTCAGCGGTTTTCTGTTTGTTCGGCGATTTCACAAAGGATGCGGTTCATGTCGTCATATTTGTTCCGCATATCCTGAAACAATGCGAGCTGCCGCCGCGCTTTTCTCAGATTTTGATCCGGATTTTTGACACGGAAGTAGTGATCTCCGGTGATAAAGTCATCCAGATAGCGAATGGCGAGCTCCAGTGTGGCTGTCAATACGCCCTCAGCCAGCGTATTTCGTTCCTCGAGCGTCAAAAATCCGATTGTTTCACGCAGATATCCCTCTGCAAAAGCGCGAAACAGGGCGAGATCGAGTTTCGGATGTTCGAAATCGCGTTCCTCTCCAGCCGCGTTATTTGCGGCGGATCGAATGGCATCGCCAAAATCATACGCAATCAGTCCGGGCATCACCGTATCCAGATCAATGACCGTCAGCGGCCGCAGGGTTTCCCTGTCAAACAGAACGTTGCTGAGCTTTGTGTCATTGTGCGTCACGCGCAGAGGAAGTGCGCCTCTGTCCTGCTTTGCTTTCAGGCTGCCGGCAAATGCCTGCGTCTGTGCAATGATTTTCATTTCATTTTTTGCCGCAGCACACCGGCCGCATCTGTCCTCCGCAGCATGCCGCATCAGCTGTGCAAGCCGAAATGGGGTGTCGTGAAAATGCGGGATGGTTTCTGTCAGCTTGGTGCTGTCAAGATCGGTGCATTGCGCCGCGAACCGTCCGAATGCTTCGCCTGCCGAGCGGAGTATCGCGGGACTGTCTGTGCGGGAAAATGCGATGGAATGCGGAATATAATTGCACACCCTCCAGCAGTCCTGCCCCAGCCGCAGACAGCTGCCGCCGTCCCGTGTGTGAAAAAACCGCAGATGGTTTTGACCGGTATCCTCTGCACCGCTTTTATGCCTGATATGGGCGGTGACAAGTTCAATATTCTGCATGACCTGCGCCGCATTCGGAAACACATGCGGGTTGATCTTCTGCACAAGATAAGCCTGCATTTCCTGACGGCAGATTACGCGATATGTTGTGTTGATCTGTCCGGTTGTTATTTGTTCCCATGCAGTTATTTCGCCGGAAAGACAGAATGCACGGCAGATTTGCCGGAGCAGTGCACAGGTGTTCATTTTCACATCATTCCTATCGTTGACTGTTTTATCTTTTTCGATTATATCGTTTCTCCGTCACCGCTGCAACAATCCACGCGGTGCGCAGTCCGCCGCCGACGACAGCGGGCGTTCGGCGGTTTTTTATGGATTGCACTTGCATATTTTGTAACATCATTGTATACTATTTATAGTTCATACGGACAAAACAGCCAATCCTATGTGAGAATACCACAAATACAAGCCTTGTGCAGGAGGTACAAGGAAAAGGAGGAGCATATGAGCACGTTAGAATCGAAAATGGTGAAATTTTCCTCGAGAAAATATTCGAGCGTTGCACCGCTGAAGGCGATTCCCGGACATTTTGTCACCAATCACTCGCACATCAATTATTATATTGATCTGACAACGATCAAGTCCCGCCTGAATGAAGCGGCAGAATGTGCCCATGTTCTGGCACAGCAGTATGCCAACAATGCCACTCCGATTGACACCATCGTCTGTCTGGACGGCACGGACGTAATCGGCACATTCCTTGCACAGGAGCTGCAGAATGCCGGACACACCATCCACAATGCACATCAGACCATTTATGTCATTCGCCCGGAACGCACGGCAAACAGCCAGTTGTTTTTCCGTGAAAACGTTGAACCGATGGTGCGCGGCAAGAATGTCATTTTGCTGATGGCATCCGTTACAACCGGCATCAGCATTCGCCGCGGCATTGAATGTATGGGCTATTACGGCGGACTGATTCGCGGCGTTGCTACGCTGTTCAGTGCGGTCGGTGAAATGGACGGCGTTTCGGTCAACACCGTTTTTACCAGTGACGATATACCGGACTATGCTTCCTATGACGGCAATACGTGCCCGCTCTGTCAGAAGAAAATCCGCGTTGAGGCGATGGTCAATTCCTTCGGCTACTCGAAGCTGTAAGAAAACCGCGTGCAGAAAGGTTCCTGTGATCTCTGCAAAAAACCGAACAAAAAAATGATTCCCGGATGCGTCGGCATCCGGGAATTTCTTGCTCTCCGGCAGATGAATTGGAACAGGCATCTGTTTTGATTGATGCAATTATTCCGCGCGGTGTGTTTCAAAATATTCCTTGACCAGCTTCACAACCGTGCCGGACAGCAGGAACAGGGCAATCAGGTTCGGAATTGCCATCAGGCCGTTGAACGTATCCGCAATATCCCACAGAAGTCCGAGATCGATGGTCGCGCCGATGATTGCCACCAGTGAGTACACCATCATAAACGGCTGAATGATCTTATGTGAGCGGAACAGATATTCGATACAGCGTGCGCCGTACAGTCCCCATCCGATGATGGTGGAAAATGCAAAGCTGCACATCGCAATGGCGGTGAAAATCGTCACCCAGTTTCCGTAGATTGCAACAAAGCCCTGAATGGTCAGCTCCGCACCGGCTGCCTGACCGTATTGAATCGGCGTGCCGCTGCAAAGAATGACCATTGCAGTCAGTGTGCAAATGACAATGGTGTCCGCAAATACTTCGAAAATACCGAAAAATCCCTGCTTGATCGGATCGCGCGTGTCAGCACAGGCATGTGCAATCGAACCGGTTCCCAGACCGGCTTCGTTGGAAAAGATACCTCTGGAAACGCCCTTTTTCATGCTGAGGAAAAAGGAACCGATCGCTCCGCCGGTGAACGATTTCGGATTGAATGCGCCGGCTGCAATCGAATACAGAACAGCGGGAACACGATCAATATGGAAGAGGACAACCCCGACAGAAAGAACGATGTACAGCAGAGCCATAAATGGAACGAGCCGCTCGGCAACCGTGCCGATTCGTTTGATGCCGCCGAGCAGAATCAGGCCGACCAGTCCCGCAATCACAATGCCCAGAATCAGGTTGAGCACTTTGGAGGAGGGTTCCGCAATGACGCCAAAGCTGTACAGCGCGGAATTGATTGCTGTCACAATGGTGTTGACCTGCGTGGCGTTGCCTGTGCCAAAAACGGTGAGAATGCCGCAAAGGGAAAAGGCTGCGGCCAGCCAGTGCCAGCGCTTGTGCAGACCATTTTTGATATAGTACATCGGTCCGCCGACCCAGTCTCCGTTTGAATTGCGTTCGCGGAAATGCACCGCCAGCGTCACCTCTGCGAATTTTGTGCACATGCCGAGGACAGCGGAACACCACATCCAGAATACCGCGCCGGGTCCGCCGATAGCGATTGCGCCTGCGACACCTGCGATGTTCCCGGTTCCTACTGTGCCCGCCAGTGCCGTACAGACGGCTTGGAATGGGGTAATCGAGCCGTCAGCCGCGGCGTCCCTGCGGAAAAGACGTCCCAAAACGGTCTTGACCGCGAGCGGAAATTTGCGAATCTGCAAAAAGCGCGTCCGAATGCTCAGCAGCAATCCCACACCAACGATACAAATCATGGCGGGAATACCCCAGATAAAGTTGTTTACATAGGTATTGATTGTTTCGATGTATTGAAGCATGGTTTTCTCCTGTTAACCCTCTTTTTTGTTCTCTTGCTCACCTTTCTGTCGAAGAAGGACGAAAAATCATATATAAATTGCATTATATACCAGGAGAAGGGAATAATCAATCGAAATTTTGTAATGTGACAGGTTCTTCGCTGTTTGCAGCGGGGTGTGGCATGTGATACAATACAGAAAACAGATGAAAAGACCCTTGGTATGGAAGCGGTCGAACTTTG
>DJXF01000041.1:0-10963 GCA_002449635.1 Clostridiales bacterium UBA7011
CAGATGCCCTCCGGCATTCCGGTGGCGACGGTGGCGGTCAACGGCGCGGCAAATGCCGCGATTCTCGCGGTACAGATGCTCGCGCTCGGTGAGCCCGCGCTGACGGAAAAGCTCGCACAGTTCAAGGCGGACATGCAGGCAAAGGTCGAGGCAAAGGACGCAAAAGTTTCCGCGCAGTTCGCGGAGTGACATCAACCAATCTATGCTGAAAGTGAGATAGAAAAATGCTGAACAGCCGTTCCGAAAGTTATAAGGCAGCCGGCGTCGATGTGACCGCGGGCTACGAAGCAGTGAAAAAAATGAAGCCGTTTGTCGAGAGCACCTACATTCCGGGCGTGCTCGGCTCCATCGGCGGCTTCGGCGGCATGTTTGAGCCGCCGGTACAGGGAATGAAGCGTCCGGTTCTGGTTTCCGGAACCGACGGCGTGGGCACAAAGCTCAAGCTGGCATTCCTGATGGACAAGCATGACACCGTCGGCATCGACTGTGTGGCGATGTGTGTCAACGACATCGCCTGCTGCGGCGCACAGCCGCTGTTCTTCCTCGACTACATCGCCGTAGGAAAGAACAAGCCGGAGCGCGTTGCGGAGCTGGTCAAGGGCATCGCAGAGGGCTGCCGTCAGGCGGGCTGCGCGCTGGTCGGCGGCGAGACCGCCGAAATGCCGGGCTTTTATCCGGAGGACGAATACGATATGGCGGGCTTTTCCGTCGGCATCATCGACCATGACAAGATGATCGACGGCTCGAAGCTGGCGGCGGGCGATGTGCTCATCGGTGTGGCATCGTCGGGTGTCCATTCCAACGGATATTCGCTCGTGCGCAAGACGCTGGGCATCAACGAAAAGTCGGTGCGCCGCTACATTGCCGAGTTCGGCAGGACGCTCGGCGAGGAGCTGCTCACGCCGACAAAGATTTATGTCAAAACCATTCAGTCGCTGATTGCGGCGGTGGATGTCAAGGCGATGAGCCACATCACCGGCGGCGGCTTTTACGAGAACATTCCGCGCATGCTGCCGGACAACATCGCGGTTTCCATTGAGAAGGCTGCGCTGCCGACCCCGCCGATTTTCGAGCTGATTGCAAAGACTGGCAATATTCCGGAGCGCGATATGTACAACACCTTCAACATGGGTGCCGGTCTGGTCGTCGCGGTTCCGGCGGAGCAGGCGGACCGCGCACTGCAGGCCATCGCCGAAGCAGGTGAGACCGGTTACATCATCGGCAGATGCGAGGCGGGCGAAAAGGAAGTCCGGTTATGGTAAATATTGCGGTTCTGGTTTCCGGCGGCGGCACGAATCTGCAGGCAATTTTGGATGCACAGGCGCGCGGGGAAATCAAAAACGGCCGCGTGCGTGCGGTCATCTCGTCCAATGAAAACGCCTATGCGCTCGAACGGGCGCGGCAGGCGGGCGTTCCCGGCTATGTCATGAACAAGCGCGACTACCCGTCGGGCGCGGAATACTGCGCGGCACTGGCGCGGTTTCTGCACGGAAAGGATGTCGATCTCGTCGTGCTCGCCGGCTTTATGACCGTGCTGGACGAAAACTTCTGCAAGGCATACGAAAACCGCATCATCAACGTGCACCCGTCGCTCATTCCGTCGTTCTGCGGAGACGGCTATTACGGCCTGCATGTGCACGAGGCGGCGCTGCGCAAGGGCGTAAAGGTCACCGGCGCGACCGTGCATTTTGTCAACGCGATCACAGACGGCGGCCCGATCATCGCACAGAAGGCGGTGGACGTCCTGCCGGGCGACACGCCGGAGATGCTGCAGAAGCGCGTCATGGCGCAGGCGGAGCATGTGCTGCTTCCGCGCGTCGTCTCGCTGTTCTGCGAGGGCAGACTTTCGGTTTCTGACGACAATATTGTCACCATTTCGGAGTAAATAAAGGAAGGCATACGATGGAAATTTTTGATCTCAGCGCGCTTCTTCGCGCGAACAGCTATCCCGGCCGCGGCATCGTGCTCGGCCGCAGCGCGGACGACAAGTCCGCTGTCATTGCGTATTTCATCATGGGACGCAGTGAAAACAGCCGCAACCGCGTCTTTACCGAGACGGAGGACGGCATTCGCACAGAGGCGTTTGACCCGTCGAAGATGGTTGACCCGTCGCTGATTATCTACCATCCGGTCCGCGTGTGGAACGGTGCGACGATTGTCACCAACGGCGACCAGACGGACACGGTGCGCGACGCACTTGCCGCGGGCAGGAGCTACATCGAGGCGCTGCGCACCCGTCAGTTTGAGCCGGACGGACCGAACTACACCCCGCGCATTTCCGGCATTGTCGAGCCGGACGGCGCATACGAGCTGTCCATTCTCAAGAGCTTTGACGGCGATCCGGCGTGCAACAAGCGTTTCTTCTTCGAATACGACGCGCCGCGCGCGGGCATCGGACATTTCATCCACACCTATATGGGCGACGGTTCGCCGCTGCCGTCCTTTGAGGGCGAGCCGGAGACCGTGCGCATCGAGGGCGATCTGAACACCTTTGCCGATCAGGTCTGGACCAGCCTCAACGAGGACAACAAGGTATCGCTGTACGTCAGCTTTATTGATCTGGAGACCGGCGCGGCATCCACGGTCATTCGAAACAAGCACTGCTGAAACAGGAGGAACATCATGACTGAACTTGAACTGAAATATGGCTGCAACCCGAATCAGAAGCCGTCCCGCATCTATATGCAGGAGGGCGAGCTGCCGATCACAGTGCTCAACGGCAAGCCGGGTTACATCAACTTTATGGACGCGTTCAACAGCTGGCAGCTGGTGCGCGAGCTGAAGGCTGCGACCGGCTTTGCATCCGCGGCTTCGTTTAAGCATGTCAGCCCGGCAGGCGCCGCCATCGGCACACCGCTGTCCGATGTGGAGAGACAGATTTACTTTGTCGAGACCGACGAGGAGCTGTCCCCGATTGCCTGTGCCTACATCCGCGCACGCGGCGCAGACCGCCTGTGCTCCTACGGCGACTGGGTTGCGCTGTCCGACGAGTGCGACGCGCAGACCGCAGCTTACCTCAAGGGCGAGGTTTCCGACGGCATCATTGCGCCGTCCTATTCCGACGAGGCGCTGGAGATCCTGCGCAGCAAGCGCGGCGGACGGTATACCGTCATCCAGATCGACCCGTCCTACGAGCCGGCAGCGATTGAGCGCCGCGAGATTTTCGGCATCACCTTTGAGCAGGGACACAACAATCTGAAGATCGACGCGGACATGCTGTCCAATATCGTGACGGAAAACAAGGAGCTGCCGGAGCAGGCGAAGCTGGATATGATCGTCTCGCTCATCACACTGAAATATACGCAGTCCAATTCGGTCTGCTATGTCAAGAACGGCCAGACGATCGGCGTCGGTGCGGGTCAGCAGAGCCGCATTCACTGCACGCGTCTGGCAGGCAGCAAGGCGGACAACTGGTTCCTGCGCCATCATCCGAAGGTGCTCGGCCTGCAGTTTGTCGACGGCATCCGCCGTCCGGACCGCGACAACGCCATCGACGTCTACATCTCCGACGAGTACGAGGATGTCCTCGCAGAGGGCGTATGGCAGACCAAGTTCAAGGTTAAGCCGGAGCCGCTGACCGCACAGGAGAAGAAGGAATGGGCGGCAGCCCAGTCGGGCGTCACGGTCGGTTCGGATGCGTTCTTCCCGTTCGGCGACAACGTCGAGCGCGCGAAGAAGTCCGGTGTGGCATATATTGTGCAGCCGGGCGGCTCCATCCGCGACGATCATGTCATTGAGACATGCAACAAATACGGTATCGTGATGTCGTTCACCGGCATTCGCCTGTTCCATCACTGATTTCACAAGACAGAAAAAAAGTCAGGTGCGCGCCGCGTGCCTGACTTTTGACGGTTTCATAGAGGAGGATGCAAATTGAAGGTTCTGGTAATTGGCGGCGGCGGACGGGAGCATGCCGTGTGCATGGCACTGGCAAAAAGCCCGAAGGTGGATCACATCTGGTGCGCACCGGGCAACGGCGGCATCGCGGATGTCGCCGAGTGTGTGGCCATCGGTGCGACAGACCTCGGCGGCGTGATTGCGTTTGCGAAGGAAAACCGGCCGGATCTGGTTGTCGTGACGCCGGATGATCCGCTGGCGATGGGCATGGTTGACGCGCTCGAGGCGGAGGGCATCCGCGCCTTTGGCCCGCGCAAAAACGCGGCGGTCATCGAGAGCTCCAAGTCGTTTGCCAAGGATCTGATGCACAAATATCACATTCCGACGGCAGGCTACGCGGTGTTTGAAAACAGCGAGGAGGCGATTGCCTACATCCGCGAAAACGGCGCGCCGATTGTCATCAAGGCGGACGGCCTGGCGCTCGGCAAGGGCGTCACCGTTGCCATGACGGAGGAGGAAGCGATTGCCGCCGTGCACGATGCGATTGACGACGGCCGTTTCGGCGGCGCGGGCGCACGCGTTGTCATTGAGGAATTTCTGACCGGTCCGGAGGTATCCGTTCTCGCCTTTGTCGACGGCGAGCATCTGTCCACCATGCCGTCCGCGCAGGATCACAAGCGCGCCTACGACGACGACAAGGGACCGAACACCGGCGGCATGGGCGCATTTTCGCCGTCCCGTTTCTACACCGACGACATTGCGGACACCTGCATGGAGACCATTTTCAAGCCGACGGTTGCCGCGATGAAGGCGGAGGGACGTCCGTTCTGCGGCGTGCTGTATTTCGGCCTGATGCTGACGCCGAAGGGACCGAAGGTCATCGAATACAACGCCCGTTTCGGCGATCCGGAGACGCAGGCTGTGCTGTGCCGTCTGGAGAGCGATCTGTTCGACATCATGAACGCGGTCATCGACGGCAGGCTGGATGAAATGGACATTCGGTGGGCGGACAATGCGGCGTGCTGCGTGGTCATGGCGTCCGGCGGCTATCCGCTCGCATACGAAAAGGGCAAGGAGATCGTCGGCATCGGCGACGTGACCGATTCCGTGGTGTTCCATGCGGGTACGGCGCGCCATAAGGACGGCAGACTGGTTACAAACGGCGGCCGTGTGCTCGGCGTGACGGCGACCGCACCGACCCTCGACGAGGCGATTCGCAAGTCGTATGCCGATGTGGCAAAGATTCACTTTGAGAAGGCGCATTACCGCAACGATATCGGTATCAAAAAGGGCTGAGCGCCGCAAACTGGACGATGAGGTGAAATACAATGGAAAATACCAAGCTGCGCGTTCTGTCGTGCATGGCGGATGTCATCCGGCAGAATGGCTTCCGCACGGAATATTTTGACGGTTCGGACGGAAATCCGGCGATGACGCGCATCGAGCTGCCCAAGCAGGGCAAGATTCGGCAGGATGTGGTGATTGATCTGTGGTTCCCGCCCGCAAAAATGGCGCGCGAGGAAACCGCTCTGTTTCAGATGCACGCGACCATTTTCCAGATTGACGCCGACGCGATCAGGGCCAATCTGCCGGAGCTCAAGCGCGCGATCTTTTACAGCAACAATTTCTGCACGATCGGACAGTTCGGTCTGTATGAGGAGGACGGCGTGGTCTATATGCGCCACAACATCGTGCTCAACATGCAGGACGATCTGGAGCGCATGGTGACGGACATCTGCGATTATTTCTCGCTGCTGCTGACCGGCATTCAGCGCTTTGTCGACGCGCTGGCGCAGATTGCGGCCGGCGCCGCAAACATGGAAGTGGCAAAGGAAATGGACCTGCTGCCCAATCTGTAAGGGAGACGGCAAAAGCCCCAATTTCTCACGGGAAATTGGGGCTGATTTTTTGCGTTTTTGCGCCGGTCAGGGCGTAATTTCGACATAGCCGATGATCTCGCCGCTGTCGGGCTGTGCGCCTGTCAGCGCGAGCACCTCCGCAAATTCGCGGCCGTCGCGCGTGCGGTAGTTCGGACCGCTGCCGGCGTCGATGACACAGCCGTTTTCCAGCCGGATGGCGCACAAATCGCCGTCAAAAATGCCGGTCCAGACCGTCTCGCCGTTCAGCGGGCGCAGACCGGTGCGCTCGTCGGCAATCATTTTACGCATGAAGATACCTCCTCTTCTTCCGGTGTACAGTGACATACAGCGTCTCAACCTCCACGTCGTGCGGCAGCAGCACCTGAATGTGAAAGACCCCGTCGGTTATGCCGTATTCACAGCCGCCGCGGTACTGCTCTGTCAGCCGGCGGATTTCCTCCGGTCCCTGTCCGCCGGACGGCGTGCTGTGCAGCGCGGACACGCGTCTGGGCTGAGCGGCCGGTTCGACAGCATTGCTTGAGGTGAGCAGCAGAAAGCCGCGCTGCTGCACGAGAGAGAACGACAGCTCGCGGTGCTCCGGCTGCTCGTTGTTGATGCACGCCTCCAGACCGTTGTCCAGAATGTTGGAAATGAGCATACACAGATCGCTGACGGGCAGGGCAAGGGTCTCCGGAAGCTGAACCTGCAGCCGCAGGCGCACGCCGCTGCTTCTGGCGGCCAGATATTTCGCGCTGACAATCGCGTCAATCGGCGTGCTTCCGGTGGAAAGCAGCGTGTCCGCAGGGATTCGATCATCGGGGGATAGTCTTAGCCGGCCTGTACGGGGTACAGACGGTACATGCTGCTGGGGGAAACACCGGTTTGACAAAGGAATTGTCAGATCTGACAGAACAGACGGTCAGCTTGTCTGAGGGGGCAGCTGGCCGTTTGTTTTTTTGCGAAAAATCTGTATTTTGGCCGGATGCCGCCGTCAGGTTCGGCCGGTGCCGCGTGCGAGACGGCAGCCCTGTACGCTGCCGCGGCGGGCAAGCTCCCGATCAATCGCGGCGAGAACGGCGCGCTTGCCCCGGCTCCACGCGGGCGCGATCAGATCGGCGCCTTTTCCGTCGCCGGTCAGACGCTGAATGACAACGTGCGGCGGCAGAACCTCGAGCTGATCGCAGACAATCGAGACATACTGTTCCCGGCTCAGACAGCGGTACGGCTGTCCGGCGAGCGGTGTGCCGCGCACCACATGCAGCGCGTGCAGCTTGACGGCATGAATGCCCATGCCGCCGACCGTTCGGGCGGACTGCACCATCTGTTCCGCCGTCTCGCCGGGCAGACCGTTGATGAGATGGATGCAGACGGAAACGGGAAGGTGCCGCAGGCGGGACATCGCGTCCTCCAGATCGGCAAGGGTGTGGCACATGCCGCAGCGCGCGGCGGTGTCGTCCCAGATGGTCTGCACGCCCAGCTCCACGGTGACATCGGTGCGGGCGGCAAATTCAGCGAGCACCGCACAGACCGACTCGTCCACACAGTCGGGGCGGGTGGCAATCGCAAGACCGACGGCGTCCGGCAGGGCACACGCCTGTGCATACAGCGCACGCAGCCGCTCGGGCGGCGCATAGGTGCCGGTAAACGACTGGAAATAGGGGATATAGCCGACCGGCTGCCATTTCCCCAGCCGCTGTGCGCGGTACGCGTCGTACTGCTCGCGCAGGGAGGCGTGCGGCGCCGCGATAAAATCCCCGCTGCCCGCGGCGGAGCAGTAACAGCAGCCGCCGACCCCTTTGCTGCCGTCGCGATTGGGGCAGGTGAAGCCGCCGTCGAGCGGAACCTTGGCGATGCGGCCGCCGTACGTCTGACGCAGATACCAGAAATACGGAAAAAATCGTTTTCCGGAGCCTTCAAACGGGAGCGGCATGACAAAACACGACCTTTCTGTGGGAATAACCTGCGGATGCGGTCCGCCGGACGGACCGGTCTGACAGAAAAAATCGGCGTCCTTCCGAAAAAGAAGCGGCGCCGGTTTTCTTTGAGCGATACCGCATGGTTCAGCAGGGGCAGTTTTGCCGGAAAACAGCCGCTGCCGAGCGGTATTGCTTTTTTCACAATTGTTTTACTTTGTGCCGAACAGGCGGTCACCGGCGTCGCCTACGCCCGGAACGATATAGCCCTTGGAATTGAGCTTCTCGTCGATGGAAGCGCAGTAAATCTCAACATCCGGATGCTCCTTCTGAATCGCGGAAATAGATTCCGGAACAGCGAGAATCGACAGCAGCTTGATGTGCTGTACGCCGTAGTTCTTGAGGAACTGAATCGCCGCAATCGCCGTGCCGCCGGTGGCGAGCATCGGGTCGACGACAATGACATCGCGGGTGGCGATATCTGTCGGCAGCTTGCAGTAATATTCGACCGGCTGCAGGGTGTCCGGATCGCGGTACAGACCGATGTGGCCGATCTTCGCGTTCGGCATGAGATCGAGCACGCCGTCAATCATGCGGAGACCGGCGCGCAGAATGGCGACAATCGCCAGCTTCTTGCCCGAGATAAAGCGCGCCTTTGTGCGGGCAATCGGGGTTTCGATTTCAACCTCCTTGAGCGGCAGGTCGCGGGTGGCCTCGTAGCACAGCAGCGTGGAGATTTCCTCTACTGCCTCGCGGAATTCCTTCGGACCGGTGGATTTATCGCGCATGAGAGACAGCTTATGTACAATCAGCGGGTGTTCGATTACGTGAACCTGAGCCATGATGCATTACTCCTTTGTTGTAGTCTGAGCGGTTTGACGTGCGAGCCGTTCGCGCACCGCCTGCGGCTGCCGCAGATAGCACGGCATGAGCTGTGCGGCGGTCAGCAGCTGACCCTCCTGCGCCAGACGATGCGCCTCCATTGCGGCGCCGTGCGCGGCGGGAAAAACCAAACCGGGCGGCGCGGGGATGACATCCGGGACTTCCGAACCGCTGAACTCATTATAGCACATTTGTGCGCCGTCTCCAACCAGAACAGCGGATTTTCCGAGAGAAATCAATTCTTTTTTGAGATCATCGCGGAGAATCAGGCGGTCGGGCGTGAGGCGTGTGAGCACGCCCCGCTCGGCGGAAAACAGCGCGTTGTACAGCTGGCCGCGGCGCGCGTCCATGACCGGACAGATGATCCCGTCGCGCAGCGCGACATTCCATGCGGCGGCGGCAAGACTGGAGACGCCGATGCACGGCAGACCGCGCCCGTCCGCGATGCCCTTTGCGGTGGAAACGCCGATGCGCACGCCGGTAAACGAGCCGGGACCGGTGACGACAGCGACTGCGTCGATTTCGTCGAGCGTCAGGCGCGATGCGGTCATGACATGGTCGACCATCGGCAGCAGCGTCGCGCTGTGCGTCAATCCGCAGTTCTGGAACGACTGCGCGAGCAGGCGCGTGTCCTCCGTCACACAGACAGAAGCGGACAGGGAAGCGGATTCCAGGGTTAACAGTTTCAAAGCGCAGGTCCTCCGTCTATTGTAATGATGCGGTCGTCAGCGGCGGAACCGTGGCGGATGTCGACGGTAATGCAGCCCTCCGGCAGTGCGTCCGCGATGTTTTCACTCCATTCGACGAGCAGAATGCTCTCGCCGTCCAGATAATCGTCCCAGCCGATGTCATACAGCGCGTCCGCATCCAAAATGCGGTACAAATCGAAGTGGCACACGCGGCACAGCTCCGTGTCGTATTCGTTGACAATCGCGAAGGTCGGGCTGGTGACGCGGCCGGGATAACCGAGCGCGCGCAGAATGCCGCGGCAAAAGGCGGTTTTGCCCGCGCCGAGGTCGCCGGTAAAGGCGACGATGCTGCCGGGCGTGAGCTGTCGGGCGAGCATGCTGCCGGCGCGCTCGGTATCATTGACATTGTGGGTTTGAATGGTTCGCATAAATGCCGTCAGAACAGACCGGTGATGCGGCCGTCCTCGTCCACGTCGATGGCAAAGGCGGCGGGCTGCTTCGGCAGACCGGGCATGGTCAGAATCGAGCCGGTCTCACATACGACAAAGCCGGCGCCCGCGCTGACGCGTGCCGTGCGCACATGGATGCGGAATCCGGTCGGACGTCCGAGCTGTGCCGGGTCGTCGGACAGCGAATACTGCGTCTTGGCGATGCAGACGGGCAGCTTGCTGTAGCCGAGCGCTTCGATGGCGTCGAGAGACTTCTCGGCGGCAGGAGCATAGTCCACACCGTCCGCGCCGTAAATTTCGCGCGCAACCGTTTCGATTTTCTCGCGCAGCGGCATGTCATCGGGATACAGCGGGGCATAGGCCGACTTGCCGCTGTCCGCTTCCTCGATCACCATATTTGCCAGCTCCATGCCGCCGTCTGCGCCCTTTGCAAACACCTCGGACAGCGCATAGCGCGCGCCCATATCCTCGCACAGCCCGCGCAGGAATTCGATTTCCGCGTCGGTATCCGAGGCGAAGCGGTTGATGGCGACGACGACCGGAACATGATATTTTCCGATGTTTTCGATGTGCTTCTGCAAATTGACGGCACCGGCGCGCAGGGCATCGAGATTTTCCTCACCCAGCTCGGCGCGCGGCACGCCGCCGTTGTACTTGAGTGCGCGGATGGTCGCAACGAGTACGACACAATCCGGGTGCAGACCGCCCATGCGGCACTTGATGTCGAGGAATTTTTCCGCGCCGAGGTCCGCGCCGAAGCCCGCCTCGGTGACGGTGTAATCCGCGAGCTTGAGCGCCATGCGGGTGGCGGAGATCGAGTTGCAGCCGTGTGCGATGTTGGCGAACGGGCCGCCGTGCATGATGCAGGGGGAGCCGGTCAGCGTCTGAACGAGATTCGGCTTGAGCGCGTCGCGCAGCAGTGCGGTCATCGCGCCCTCCGCCTTCAGGTCGCGGGCATAGACCGGCGAGCCGTCGTAGCGGTAGGCAACCAGAATATCTCCGCAGCGTTTTTTCAGGTCGGACAGGCTGGTCGCAAGACATAAAATCGCCATGACTTCACTTGCCACGGTAATCATAAAGTGCTCCTCGCGCGGCACGCCGTTGAGCGGGCCGCCCATGCCGACGACGATGTTGCGCAGCGCGCGGTCATTCATGTCCACCGCACGCGTGAAGACAACGCGGCGCGGGTCGATTTGCAGCGCATTGCCCTGCTGCAAATGGTTGTCGAGCATCGCGCACAGCAGATTGTTTGCCGCGCCGATGGCGTGCATATCGCCGGTAAAGTGCAGGTTGATGTCCTCCATCGGGACAACCTGTGCATAGCCGCCGCCGGC
>DJXF01000041.1:11048-26875 GCA_002449635.1 Clostridiales bacterium UBA7011
GCGCCGCCCTTGACGCCGAACACCGGACCGAGTGACGGCTCGCGCAGGGCGATGATCGAGCGCTTGCCCAGCTTGTCGAGCGCCTGCCCGAGTCCGACTGTGGTGGTGGTTTTGCCCTCGCCGGCGGGCGTGGGGTTGATGGCGGTGACGAGAATCAGACGGCCGTCCGGACGGGATTTTACCCGGTTCCACGCCTCATCTGAAATTTTTGCCTTGTATTTTCCGTAATATTCGAGCTCTTCCTCCTGAAGGCCTGCTTTTGCCGCGACCTCGCGGATGGGAAGCATCGTGCAGCTCTGCGCAATTTCAATATCAGTCAGCATACAAAAAACTCCTTTTTTTCTGTTGTTCCGATTTGTGTGAGCCATATTTTTGACAATAAACATATTATACCATGATTTGACGCGATTTGAACTGGCAGTTTCCACAGAAAGAAAGCAATTCCGGCGCGATTCCTGCTGAGAACCGAAAAGACGGGGGAGAAAGACAATCAGCAGAAAGACTGCCGCCGGTTTGCGGGAAAATTGCAGGCGGAATACCTGTCTGACGCGGAAAAAACTGTTTACCGTTTGCGGCAAAGGTGGTATGATACAGGGAGAGAAAAAAGTTGAAAACAGATAGAGCGGCACTGCCGCATCTGTGGAGACGGACGTCCCGTTTTCCGGAAAGGATCTCCATGTATGAATTGAAAAAGAAAATCGGACAGTATGCCCGTACGATGGACTATTGTCTGCTGCTGACGGCACTGCTTTGCTCGGCATTCGGACTGGTGCTGATTTTCTCCGCGACACACAGTCTGGACGGCGGCAGCACACGGTTCATCATGGTGCAGAGTCTGGCGATTGTGCTGGGACTGATCGGATTTGTCGTGCTGACCTGCTTCGACCTGGAGAAATATGTCCAGCTCTGGCGCATTGTACTCATCGTGAATATTTTGTTTCAGCTGTCGCTGCTGCTGTTCGGCTATGAGGACGGCGGCAACAAAAGCTGGCTGCGCTTCGGCGGCATCGGCATACAGCCCGCGGAGCTCGGCAAGCTGCTGTTCATCTTTACCTTTGCCAAGCAGATCAATCTGCTGCGCTACCGGCTCAACCGCGTGCGCAGTCTGCTGATGCTCGGGGCACACCTGCTGGCGGTCATGGCGGCGATCATTCTGCCGTCGCACGACGTCGGCATGTCTCTGCCGTATGTGTTTATCGCCGTTTTGATGCTGTTTGCCGCCGGCTTGAGCCTGAAATGGTTCGCGGGCGGAGCGATTCTGGCGTGTGCGGCCGTGCCGGTCATGTGGAATGTGCTCAGCGGCATTCAGCGCGACCGCATTCTCGTGCTGTTTGATCCGAGCATTTCCCCGAATACCTACTGGCAGCAGGAGCAGAGCCGCATCGCCATCGGCGCGGGCAGGCTGCTCGGCACCGGCTTTCTCAAGGGCAATCAGACACAGAACAATATGCTGCCGGAAAAACAGACCGACTTTATCTTCGGCGTCGCCGGGGAGGAGTGGGGACTGGTCGGCTGCATGGTGATTGTGCTGGCGCTGATGGTGCTGATTGTGCGCGTGTTCTATGTCGCGTTTCACGCGCACAGCCAGATCGCATCGCTCATCTGCACCGGCGTGGGCAGCATGCTGCTGTTCCAGACGTATGAAAACATCTTTATGTGCCTGGGCATCGGACCGGTTATGGGTCTGACCCTGCCGTTTTTCAGCTACGGCGGCTCGTCCGTCGTGACGATGTACCTCGCGCTCGGCATGGTGGTCGGCGTCACACGCTTTGACCGGCGGCGGTATCCCGCGGGACACCTGACGGAAGAGCACCGGCCGGTGTACAGCGAGACGGAGGCGCTGCCGGCGCGCGGTCTGCTCGGCGGATGGAAGGAGCGGCTGTCCGGACAGGGCGGCAGCATTCACATCGACTGGGTGCCGAAGCTGCCCAAACTGCCGAAAAAAAACCGTTCCGGACGGAAGGATCATCCGGAAGAAAAAAGCAAAAAGTAAAAAAAGAGGGCTTTGCCGCGCGGCAAAGCCCTTTCTTCGTCCGTTATTCGGTTCAGCTGACCGGCAGCTGCGGTTCGGATGCTTCGCCATCCTCTACCGGCATGCCGGCAATTTCCAGCCTGCGGGACAGTGCCTCCGCCGAGCTGTCTCGCAGGTCCCTGACCTCCAGCTCGACCGGAAGCTGTTCGGTGAGCAGCTTGAAATAGGCGGCACAGATGACGGATTCGCCCGGATCGAGCAGCCGCAGCTGCGCGGAATACTCCGCATCGTCGCGCGCCGGGGCGGAAAAGCGCAGCATATCGCGCGATGTGCCCTGAAAGGCGTTCGGGATGACGGTGGTGCCGAAGGAAGCGGGCACAGGCGAATTGTTTTTGAAGCGGAACGAGACGCGAACGGCGGTCTCGCCGTCATGATCCGTGCAAAGCGTGTAATCGAGCACTGTGACCGTGCAGTCGCGGTATTCACGGGAATTGGGGTCGGCAGAAAAACCGCTGCCTGAGCCTGTCGGCTGCACGGCGGAGCCGGGGGACGGGAGCTCGGCAGAGCCGGCCGGTGCGGCAGGGCGGGTGACAGACGAGCCGCTGCCGCTGCCCATCGGACCGGCGGAGCCGGCAGGTATCGAACTGGTTGAACTGCACGCGGTGATCGTAAGACCAAGAAAACAGGTCGCAAGCAGAACGCCCGACTTTTTCATCTTGTGAAACCTCCATACCGAGGGGGACAGCCGTTGCCGGCGGCGCGTAAATCCCCCGATTGCATATCACATGATATCATACCATTTTGTTGGTACAGATACAAGTGCAAAAAACCATGCGGGGTGAGATTTGTATAAATTAACGGAAATTCCCGGCGATGTTCCGCGGGAAAACAGCGGTTGAAATGATACTTTTCCCAGTGTATAATAGGGAAAGGAGGAAAACGGCATGAGAATTTCAACAAAAGGACGCTATGCCCTGCGTCTGATGCTCGATCTTGCCCTGCACAACACGGGGGAAAACATCGCTCTCAAGACGATTGCGGAGCGCCAGAGCATCAGCGGAAAGTATCTCGAGCAGATCATCGGGATTCTGACAAAGGCGGGCTATGTCAAGAGCGTGCGCGGCTCTTCCGGCGGTTACCGGCTGGCGAAGGAGCCGGAGGAATACCGGGTTGGCGATATTCTGCGCCTGACCGAGGGCTCTCTTGCGCCGGTGGCCTGTGTCGAGGAGGGCACGGAAAGCTGCCCGAAGGCGGAGACCTGCGTGACGCTGACGCTGTGGCGCGAGCTCAATGACGCGATCAACAGCGTTGTCGATCATGTGACGCTTGCGGATCTGGTCGAGCGCAGCGAGGCGATGGGCGATTTTTATTCGATCTGAAACATACAGCCGGAGCGTGTGCTCCGGCTGTCGCTGCGTGAGAGGGCGGCTTACGTCGATTCGCCGGACGCCTCATAGGCGCGCTCGCCGAAGTCGTTGACGGTCAGCTCGGGATTTTTCACGCTGACGCGCGAAAACGGCGGGATGGATGAAGTGATAAAGGCGCTGCCGCCGATGGTGCAGCCCCTGCCGATGACGGTGCTGCCGCCGAGAATGGATACATTGGAATAAATTGTGACGTCATCCTCAATCGTCGGGTGACGTTTTTTGCCCGCGAGCTTGAGACCTGCGCGGGTGGACAGCGCGCCCAAAGTGACGCCCTGATAGATTTTCACGTTGTTTCCGATGGAGGTGGTCTCTCCGATGACGACGCCGGTTCCGTGGTCGATGAAGAAATACTCGCCGATGGACGCGCCGGAATTGATGTCGATGCCGGTCAGTCCGTGGACATATTCGCTCATAATGCGCGGGATATAGGGTATGCCGCGGACATAGAGTTCATGCGCGATGCGGTAGACGAAAATCGCGTTGAGACCCGGATAGGAAAAAATGACCTGCTCGCGGCTGCCCGCGGCGGGGTCGCCGTTGAGCGCGGCTTCGACGTCGATGAGCAGCAGCTTCTGAATGCGCGGCAGCTCGGCCAGCAGCTCGGAGGCCGCCTCCTCTGCGCGCAGAGAGACGCGTTCGGTCAGACCGCCCTCGTGATAGGCGAGTGCGAGCCGGAGCTGCGGACAGAGCTCCTCATAAATGCGGGTCAGCATGTGACCGGCGAAATACGGCGCGGAGATGCGCGTGGGCTTTTCCTTGCCGAAATAGCCGGGGAATAAAACCTGCCGGAAATCGTTCAGAATTCGGATAATGGCATCGCGGTTGGGGCGTTCGAGCCCGTCGCGGTTGAAAAACAGTTCGCTGGACTGATAGCCCGACTGAAGCTGGCGGACAATATCGTCCAGGTGATCGTGAAAATGGGACATGAGGTTTTCTCCTTATAATGAGAGTAACGGCTGCGCCTGCCGCAGCCATTTCCTACCTGATTAGTATAACAATATTTGCGCGGCAATGCAATACTGCGCTGCGGCGCGGGGACAGCAATGCAAAAAAAACGGAGGGCAGACCATGCAGGAACAATTTGTACGGACAGAAGCGGTGCTCGGCGCGGCGGCGATGGAGCGGCTTTCGCATGCGCGGGTGGCGGTATTCGGCATCGGCGGCGTCGGCGGACACGCGGCGGACGCGCTCGCGCGCAGCGGCATCGGCGCGATCGACCTGTTTGACGATGACGTTGTTTCGCTGTCCAACATCAACCGCCAGCTTGTGGCGAGGCATTCGACGCTCGGGCGGCGCAAGACGGAGGTCATGCGCGAGCACATTCTGGACATCAATCCCGCCTGTGCCGTGACCGTGCACAACCTGTTTTACCTGCCCGCGACGGCGGACCGCGTGGACCTGCGCGCATACGACTACATCATCGACGCGGTGGACACGGTGACGGCAAAGCTGACGCTTGTGTGCCGCGCGCACGAGGCGGGCGTGCCCGTCATCAGTGCGATGGGTGCGGGCAACAAGCTCGACCCGACGCGCTTTGAGGTGAGCGATCTGTTCCGCACCTCGGTCGACCCGCTGGCGCGCATCATGCGGCGCGAGCTGAAAAAGCGCGGGATTCATCGCCTCAAGGTAGTATATTCCAAAGAGGAGCCGTCCGGAAGTCTGGTGCAGCAGAGCGGAGAGCAGACGGAGGGGCGTCCGGGCGAGGGGAAAAAATTTGCCCCGGGCAGTCTGGCCTTTGTGCCCTCTGTCGCCGGACTGATTCTCGCGGGGGAGGTTGTCCGCGCGCTGGCAGCGGACGGCAGATAATGCCGCGCGGGGCACGGCCGGCGGCAGGACACGGCCTGAACGCCGCACAAATGTAACATGGCGTATATTTTTTGACATGTGTTCAAAAAACATTGACATTTCGGAGAAAAAGGACAATAATAGTAGGTAAGAATGTTAAATTGGTTACTATTGTTTTTTGTCCATAGAATGGGGTGAAGCACTTGACGGAACACAATACCAGAGCGTCTCATCACACCACATCTCCGCACGGAGAGACATCTGCGTCCGTGAAACGGGCGGATATGGATTTTATTCTGCAGAATATGGAGGCCGTTCTTCGGGTGCGGAACAAGCACACCTTCCATCCGATGCGGGAAATCGGCGGGTTCAAGACCTGCCCGGGCTACTGCCTGCAAAACGGCGCGTTCGAGCTGCCGGTCGGCATCAATTTTACGGTCACCTCACAGGGCGCGACCAGCGTCGAGCTGGTGCTGTTCAAGCGCCGCGACCCGGAGCCGTTTGCGGTTCTGCCTTTTCCGGACGAATACCGCGTCGGAAACGTCTATTCGATGATTGTATTCGGGCTGGAGATTCATGAATTTGAATATGCCTACCGCATGGACGGTCCGTACGACCCGTCCAGGGGCATGCTGTTCGACCGGAGCAATCTGCTGCTCGACCCGTATGCGCGCGCCGTGGCGGGACAGTCCGGGTGGGGAACACGCGCCTCCTCGGAGCCGGCATACCGCGGCCGCGTCGTTTCCTCCAACTTTGACTGGCACGGCGTTCGTTCGCCGCACATTGCGATGGAGGATCTCATCATTTACGAGACACATGTGCGCGGCTTTACGCGCCACGCCTCCTCCGGCGTCATGCACCCGGGCACGTTTGACGGCCTGATGGAGAAAATTCCGTATCTGAAGGAGCTGGGCGTCAACGCGATCGAGCTGATGCCGATTTTTGAATTTGATGAAATGCGCGATATGCGCGTTCACGACGGCAACCTGCTGCTCGATTACTGGGGCTACAATCCGGTGGCGTTTTTTGCGCCGAACACGGCGTATTCCGCCGAACATGAGTTTACCAACGAGGGCGATGAGCTGCGCCGCCTGGTGCGCACGCTGCACAAAAACGGCATGGAGATCATTCTCGATGTCGTTTTCAACCACACGGCGGAGGGCAATCAGGACGGCCCGATTTTCTCGTTCAAGGGCGTGGACAATTCGGTCTACTATCTGCTCGCGCCCGACGGAACGTACTACAATTTCAGCGGCTGCGGCAATACGGTCAACTGCAATCATCCGATTGTTCATCAGATGATCGTCGAATGTCTGCGCTACTGGGTCATTGAATACCGCATCGACGGCTTCCGCTTCGATCTGGCCTCCATTCTCGGACGCAACGAGGACGGCACCCCGATGCACAACCCGCCGCTGCTCGAATCGCTCGCGGCAGACCCGCTGCTCAGCGGCGTCAAGCTGATTGCGGAGGCGTGGGATGCCGGCGGACTGTATCAGGTCGGCTCGTTCCCGTCGCGCGACAACCGCTGGGCGGAGTGGAACGGCAAATACCGCGATGATATCCGCTGCTTCCTCAAGGGCGACAGCGGCAAGGCGACGGCGGCGTCCTACCGCATTGTCGGCTCTCCCGACCTGTATCAGCACACATCGCGCGGTGAGAGCGCGTCCATCAATTTCATCACCTGTCACGACGGCTTTACGCTGTACGATTTGTTTTCCTACAACGTCAAGCACAACGAGGCGAACGGCTGGGACAATACCGACGGCGAGTCGTTCAACAACAGCTGGAACTGCGGCGCGGAGGGCGAGACCGACCGGCGCGAGATCAACGACCTGCGCCGCAGGCAGCAGAAAAATGCCATTGCCGTGCTGATGTGCTCGCGCGGCACACCGATGTTCCTCGCGGGCGATGAATTCGGCAACACACAGTTCGGCAACAACAATGCCTACTGTCAGGACAACGAAATTTCGTGGCTCGACTGGGGGCTGCTGGAGAAAAACCGCGATCTGTACGAGTTTTTCCGCTATATGATTCACTTCCGCAAAAAGCATCCGATTCTGCGCGGACACACCAAACCGGCGGAAAGCCGTTTTCCGGAAATCGGCCTGCACGCGGAAGCGCCGTGGGATGCCAATTACCGCGATTACACTCGTGTCATCGGCGTGACCTTTGCGGGGCGCAATGAGGATGACACGGCGGATGATATCATCGATATCGTCATCAATTCCCACTGGGAATACCATCAGGTCCGTCTGCCCGACCTGCCGGACGGCATGCACTGGCGCATGGCGGTCAACACCTACAAGGGGCCGGGTGAGGACTGCATCGAGGACATCCGCGATATGTCGGCCCCGCGCGACGGGGTGATATGGCTGGAGCCGCGTTCGGCCGTGATTCTGGTTGCGGCGGAAAACGGATGACGGAGCAGAAACGTCTGACGCGCGCGCTGGAGGCGCTATGCGCGTGGTATCGCGCCGGTCACCGCGATCTGCCGTGGCGGCGCACGCCCGAGCCCTATCCCGTCTGGGTGTCGGAGATCATGCTGCAGCAGACGCGCGTGCAGGCGGTCATTCCCTATTATGAGCGGTTTCTGCGCGCACTGCCCACCGTACAGGCGCTCGCGGAGGCGCCGGAGGAGCAGCTGCTCAAGCTGTGGGAGGGGCTCGGCTATTACAGCCGGGCGCGCAATCTGCAGCGCGCGGCGCGCGTGATCTGCACACAGTACGGCGGAGAGGTGCCGACCTCCCGCGAACAGCTGCTCGCTTTGCCGGGAATCGGGCCGTATACCGCAGGCGCGGTCGCGTCGATTGCGGGCGGAGAACGGTGTCCGGCGGTAGACGGCAATGTTCTGCGCGTGCTCTCCCGTCTGTTTGCGCGCACATGGGATATCCGTGCGCAGCGCACAAAGCGGCAGGCGGAGGAGGAGCTGACCGCAGCCATGTCCGAACAGTCTCCCGGAGACTGCAATCAGGCGCTCATGGAGCTGGGCGCGGTGGTCTGTCTGCCGAACGGGGAACCGCTGTGCGGCAGCTGTCCGATCGCACCGCTGTGCCGCGCACACGCGGACGGAGCGGAGCAGCAGTATCCCGTTCGTGCGCCGAAAAAACAGCGTCCGGTGGAGCGCAGAGCGGTGTTTTTGCTGTGGAACAACGGCAGACTGGCGCTGCGAAAGCGTCCGGAAACCGGTTTGCTCGCCGGCCTGTGGGAATTTCCCAACTGTCCGGAGGGCGGGGACCCGGCGGAACAGCTCGGCGTGCCGCTGCGGAATATGCGGCAGACAGGCAGGGCGAAGCATATTTTTACCCATCTGGAATGGCACATGACCGGCTGGACAGCGCAGACCGAGGAGACGGGATACTTCACATGGGTCACGCCGCAGCAGCTGGAGCGCGACATTGCACTGCCCAGTGCGTTCCGCGCCTTTCGCCGCATGGCACTGACAACAGAAGACTGACGGCACAGGTGCAATTTCGCTGCAAAAGCGGGGCTGCACCTTTTGTTTGCCTGTATATTGTGGTACAATAACAGGAAGAATGACACACAGGAACCGCGAAAAAGCAGGAGAGATCAGAATGAACAGGAACTATGCAATCGGCGCCGATGTCGGCGGTACTTCGGTCAAGCTCGGCCTGTACAGTGAACAGGCGGGCTGGCTGGAAAAGTGGGAAATTCCGACGCGCACAGAGGAGCGCGGCGCGCACATTCTGCCGGATACGGCGGAATCCATTCAGACGGTCTGTGCGCAGCACGGGATTGAAATGGACGAGGTGGCGGGAATCGGCATCGGCGTGCCCGGTCCGGTTCTGCGCGACGGCACGGTCTGCGGCTGTGTCAATCTCGGATGGGACACCGTAAATGTTGCAGAAAAGCTGGGAAAGCTGACCGGACGGCCGGTTTATGTTGCAAATGATGCAAACATTGCGGCACTGGGCGAGCAGTGGAAGGGCGCGGGCAGCGCGTATCAGAGCGTGGTTCTGCTCACGCTCGGCACCGGTGTCGGCGGCGGTGTGATTTTAGACGGGCACATTGTGACAGGCGCCATCGGCGCCGCGGGAGAGGTGGGCCACATGCCTGTGCTCAGCGCGTCTGCGGTTCGCTGCAACTGCGGCAAAACCGACTGCCTGGAAATTGCCGGATCGGCGACCGGCGTGCTGCGCTGCGCCAGACAGCTTTTAGAGGAGCGCAGTACCCCGTCCGCGATGCGCGGGTACAGGGAGCTGACCGCGAAGGACGTGTGCGACTGCTGTGCGGCGGGCGATGCGCTCGCCTCGGAATGTATTGCGCGCGCGGCAGATGCGCTCGGCAAGGCGATTGCAAACATCGCCTGCGTCATCAATCCTGAGGCGTTTCTGTTCGGCGGCGGCATGGCGGCAGCCGGCGACCTGCTGCTCAATCCGATTCGCAGGGTCTTTCGGGAAACGGTGTTCCCGCCGCTGCGCGGCACACCGATTGTGCGCGCCTCGCTCGGAAATGAGGCGGGCATCACGGGCGGCGTTCGGCTGGTTCAGATCTCACAGGACAGATAAAAACAGACCGCGTGCACACAGCTTTTTTCATAAAAAGCCTGCATTTGTATGAGGCTGCTGACAGACGGAGACCGCTGTACGGAAAACAGCGGTCTTTTTTTGCCCGCCCGCGCATACAATGGCAGAGAAGGAGGGACAGCCGAATGGAGGAGACAATTCGGCGTGCGCTGTGGTGTGCGGCAGTATGCCTGAGCATACTTACGGCGTCCCGCATGCTGCGCGCGAGCGGCGCACTGTCCTTCCTGCCGGAAAGCGACGCGGGAAGGGCGATTGCGGTGCTGGGCGGCGCCGGCACAGACGGCGGCTGGTCGGAGGGACTGGTCGCGGTTTTTGCGCCGCACACACAATGACGACGGCGAAGCTGCGCGTGGAGCCGTCGTTTTATGTGTTCTGGGCACTGTTTTGTCTGCTGGACAGCGAGGGCGTGCTGCCGCTGTTTGTCTGTGCGGCGGTGATTCATGAGATGGGGCATGTGCTCGCCATCGGTGCGTGCGGCGGCCGGATTGACGGCGTGGTGCTGTCGGCGGCCGGTGCGGTCATCCGGCAGAGCCGCAGTCTTTCCCCACCGGCAGAGTGTCTGATCGCCGCGGCGGGACCGCTGGCAGGTGCGGCGGCGGCAGGGATTCTCTCCGCGCTGCACTGTCCGATGGCCGCGGGCGCCAATGTGCTGCTGTCGCTCGTCAACAGTCTGCCGCTGCTGCCGCTGGACGGGGGCTGTGCGCTGCGCAGCCTGCTCGGTCTGCTGCCGGCTGCGGCGATGACAGCCGGCCTGCGCGCACTGGAGCTGGCGTCCCTGCTCGGCGCGACTGTGCTCACACTGCTCGGCGGCGCGCTGCTGCTGTATACCGGACGCAACGCGGCGGGACTTGCTGTCGGACTGTTCCTGCTCGGCGCAAACGCGCGTCTGTTGCGCGGCTCGGGCAATTATGGTATGATACAATCAATCATACCGAAGATCCGTTCCAATTGACGGAAACAGAGGTGATGATGGTGTTCTCGGTTGGAGATCATGTGGTGCATCCCCTGCACGGCGCAGGGACAATCGCTCAAATACCCGTCCGACAGGGACAGCGCTATTATGCGCTGCATCTTGCTCTGGACGGCGTTGTCATTTATATTCCGGTTCAGTGCAGTGCGGGCATCGGCCTGCGTCCGGTTTGCAGCAGGTCGCAGGCACTGGCGATTTTGTGCGGCGATATCGGCCCGCTGCCGCCGCAGCCCCACAGCTGGAATCAGCGCTATCGGGAAAATATGGCGCGCATACGTTCGGGTGATGTGCGGCAGGTGGCGCAGGTTGTCGCCTGTCTGCGCCTGCGCAGCCGCAGGCGTGCGCTTGCGGGCGGCGAACGGCGCATGCTGGAATGTGCGGAAAAAATTCTGCATTCCGAGCTGATGCTGGCAATTGGCACGGATGCGGACGACATCCGGCGCAGACTGGACGCGCAGTGGAACAGGCTGAACCGCCGGCCGGGATAGGCAGAAGAACGGAGAGATAACAAATGCTGGATTTTTTGAAAAAGAAACCGAAGCCGCAGGACAAGCAGGAGACGCGCGGCAGTCAGGTCTGTGCCATCATTCCCGCTGCCGGCTCCTCGCGCAGAATGGGGAGCAACAAGCTGCTCATGGAGCTGTGCGGCCAGCCGGTTTTGTGCCGCACACTGCGCGTTTTTGACGCATGCGACCTGATTGACGGCATCGTGCTCGTCTGCCGCGCGGGCGAGCGGGAGACCTATGCCGCGCTGTGCGCCGAATGGGGTATCCGCAAGCCGGTGCACATGGCCGAAGGCGGTGAGACGCGCGAGCATTCCGTGCTCAACGGGATTCTCGCCTGCGGAAAGGAAGTCGGTTATGTCGCCATTCACGACGCGGCGCGCCCGCTGATTACGGAGGACATCATCCGCGAGGCCGTACAGCAGGCGATGCGCGATTCCGCGGCTGCCCCCGCTGTCGCGGTCAAGGACAGTATTCAGCGGGTGAAAAAGGGAAAGCTGACCGAAAATGTCGTGCGCGAGTCGATTATGGCGGTACAGACGCCGCAGTGCTTTGACATTGACCTGATCCGCGCGGCGCTGACAAAGGCGATTGAGGACGAGGCCGGCCTGACCGATGACTGCGGCGCTGTGACTGCGCTCGGACAGCCGGTCAGCATGACCGCGGGAAGCTATGAAAACATTAAGATCACAACGCCGGAGGACATTCTGATCGGCGAAGCTATTTTGAAGGGACGTGCACAGGCATGAGAATCGGACACGGATATGATGTGCATCGGCTGACCGAGGGGCGCGCCTGCATCATCGGCGGCGTACACATCCCCTATGAGAGGGGACTGCTCGGACACAGCGACGCGGATGTGCTGACGCATGCGGTCATGGACGCGCTGCTCGGCGCGGCGGCACTGGGGGATATCGGACATCTGTTCCCCGACAGCGATGAGGCGTTTCGCGGAGCGGACAGCCTGCAGCTGCTTTGCCGCGTGCGGGAGCATCTCGAACAGGCGGGCTGGAAGCTGGGCAACTTGGATGCGACGATCATCGCACAGGCGCCGAAAATGGCGCCCCACATCGAACAGATGCGGCGCAATCTGGCGGACTGCCTGCACACAGAGGCAAGCCGCGTCAGCGTGAAGGCGACGACGGAGGAGCGTCTCGGCTTTACCGGCGCAGGGGAGGGCATTGCGGCGCATGCCGTCTGCCTGCTCGAACCGGTGTAATGCCCTGTCACAACCGACCGGACGGCAGCCTGCGGGACGCTGTTTGTTTTTCGTTTACAATTTGTTCAACACAGGTTTATTGACGGACAGGCAAAAGCGTTCTATGATAGCAGTACAATCCCACCTGGATAGGAGTGCAGGAAAATGAAATTCTTGGGAAATGTGCTGTGGTTTCTGTGCGGCGGCGCGCTGGCAGGCCTGAGCTGGTGGCTGGCAGGCGTGCTGTGGTGCGTGACCATCGTCGGCATTCCGGTCGGTGTGCAGTGCTTTAAGTTCGCAGGCATGAGCTTTTTCCCGTTCGGACGGGACATCGTCTACGGCGGCGGGGCATTTTCCCTGCTCGTCAATGTCATCTGGCTGCTCGTCTCGGGCATTCCGCTCGCACTTGAGCATCTCGTGCTGGGCGGCCTGCTTTGCGTCAGCATCATCGGCATTCCGTTCGGCATGCAGCATTTTAAGCTCGCAAAGCTGGCGCTCATGCCGTTTGGCGCGCGTGTCGTGCCGGTATCATACATAACTGGAGTGAAAACTATATGGTAAAACCCATTCAGAAGGATATCTTTTTCTTACAGCAGAAATCGGATCCCGCGACCCCTGCGGACGCGGCGGTCATCCGGGACCTGCTGGATACGCTGCAGGCATACCGCGAGGAGTGTGTCGGCATGGCGGCCAACATGATCGGCGTGAGAAAGCGCATCATTGCCGTCAACCTCGGCCTGACCGCTCTGGCAATGGTCAATCCGGTCATTGTGCAGCGCGAACAGCCGTATGAGACGGAGGAGGGCTGTCTGTGCCTGACCGGCCAGCGCAGGACGACGCGCTGCCGCACGATTGAGGTGGAGTATCAGGATCAGAACTTTCAGCCGCACAGGCAGCGGTTTACCGGCTGGACAGCGGAAATTATCCAGCATGAGATTGACCACTGTGACGGCGTGCTCATCTGACCCGCGCGCATCGATGACAGGCTCACAGGACGCGCGCTTTGCCGCGCTGTTTGACCGGCTGTCCCGGTCGAAATTTCGCAGCAGATTCCGCCTGCACGACAGAGAGCGGCAGTATGTGCGCGAAAAGGGCATGGCGGTCATCCGCAGCCATGCGGAGGATTTTGTCGCAAAACGTCTCGCTCCGGCTGTCATTGCGAATGACGGCAGGCAGACGCCGATGCGCGGCCATCCGGTTTTCCTCGCACAGCACGCGACCGCGTGCTGCTGCCGCGGCTGCCTGTACAAATGGCACCGCATTCCGCCCGGGCGCGCGCTGACACAGGCGGAGCAGCGATATGTCACCGATGTCATCATGGCGTGGATCGAACGGCAGATGCGGGACGAATCTTGAAGGACCAGCCGCTTTTCCGGCGCGATTTTGTGCGGAAAAGCGGTATTTTTTTGCTTTTTTACGCGGAAATGTGCCGGAGAATACGATTGCGGAAGCGCCCGCCTTTTCTTTCGAGAAAAACTTCTTGACAGCGCGGGGAAAACATGGTAACCTGTATTCAATCAATAAAACCTAGTTAATAAATGGGTATTGTATGAAATTGGAGAACCACCATGAAAATCAGTATTTTTACGATCGGGCGTTATTCCTCCTGCGGGCGAATGTGCCGATGTTAACAGTACGAGAAAGCCGACACATTTTGGAAAAGGAGAACAGATCATGAGCAGCAGAACCTTTCATTTTGAGACCTTACAGCTTCACGCAGGACAGGAGCAGGCCGACCCCGCCACCGATGCGCGTGCCGTGCCGATTTACCAGACGACATCCTATGTGTTCCGCAACAGCGACCACGCGCAGGCGCGCTTCGGCCTGAGCGACGCGGGCAACATTTACGGCAGACTGACCAACCCGACGGAGGATGTGTTCGAAAAGCGCGTGGCGGCGCTTGAGGGCGGCGCTTCCGCACTCGCAGTGGCATCCGGCGCAGCCGCGCTGAGCTATACCTTCAAGACGCTGGCGCAGAACGGAGACAACATCGTTGCGGCCAAGACCATTTACGGCGGAACATACAATTATCTCGCGCATACGCTGCCAAAGGACGGCGTTGTGACAAGGTTTGTCGATCCGGACGAGGTGCAGAATTTCGCGGATGCCATGGATGAGCACACCAAGGCGGTGTTCTTTGAAACGCTGGGCAATCCCAATTCCAACCTGACCGACATTCAGGCGGTCGCCGATCTCGCACATGCACACGGCGTTCCGGTGGTCATCGATTCCACCTTTGCAACCCCGTACCTGCTGCGCCCGATCGAATACGGTGCGGATATCGTGGTTCATTCCGCGACCAAGTTCATCGGCGGTCACGGCACGACGCTCGGCGGCGTGATTGTCGAGAGCGGCACGTTTGACTGGAAGGCATCCGGCCGGTTTGCGTCACTGGTTGACCCCGACCCGAGCTATCACGGCATCAGCTTTGTCGACGTGTGCGGTCCGGCGGCGTTTACGACAAAAATCCGCGCGATTTTGCTGCGCGACACCGGCGCGACGCTCTCGCCGTTCAACGCATTCCTGCTGCTGCAGGGTCTGGAGACACTGTCACTGCGCGTCGAGCGCCATGTGGAAAACACGAAAAAGGTGCTCGAATATCTGCAAAAGCAGCCGCTGGTCGAGTCGATTGCACATCCGTCCCTCGACCCGAAGTATCAGGAGCTGTATCAGCGCTATTTTCCGAACGGCGCCGGCTCCATTTTCACCTTCCGCATCAAGGGCGGCGAAAAGGAAGCGAAGAAGTTTATTGATTCGCTGCAGATTTTCTCCATTCTCGCCAATGTGGCGGACGTCAAGTCTCTGGTCATTCATCCGGCGACCACGACCCACAGCCAGTGCACACAGGCAGAGCTGGAGGATCAGGGCATTTATCCGAACACCATCCGCCTGTCCATCGGCACGGAGCATATTGAGGATATTCTCTGGGATCTGGATCAGGCATTCCAGAAGGTTGAAGCGTGAGACAATTTAGGGTATACTGGTAACAGGAAAAGAGGTTGCATTATGTCTGTTAAAACGAGCATTACACAGCTGATCGGCGGCACACCGCTGCTCGAGCTTACCAATTACGAAAAGGAACAGGATCTTCAGGCGCATGTGGTCGCCAAGCTGGAATACTTCAATCCGGCGGGAAGCATCAAGGACCGCGTGGCAAATGCCATGATCGCGGACGCGGAGAAGAAGGGCGTTCTCAAGCCGGGCGCGACGATCATCGAGCCGACCTCCGGCAATACCGGCATCGGTCTGGCCGCCGTCGGCACGGCAAAGGGATATCATGTCATTCTGACCATGCCGGAGACGATGAGCATCGAGCGCCGCAAGCTGGTCGCAGCCTACGGCGCGGAGGTCGTGCTGACCCCCGGCACGGCGGGCATGAAGGGCGCCATTGCCAAGGCGGAGGAGCTGGAGCAGAGCATTGACGG
>DJXF01000060.1 GCA_002449635.1 Clostridiales bacterium UBA7011
GGCGACATCCACGACATCGGCAAGAATATTGTCAAGGTTGTCATGGAAAACTACGGCTATCAGATCATTGATCTCGGCCGCGATGTGCCGCCGGAAACCATCGCCGACTGCGCACTGGAGCAGCAGGTCGGCCTGGTCGGCCTGAGTGCCCTGATGACCACGACGCTCGGCGCGATGGCTGACACGATCACATTGCTGCACGCGCGCGGCTATACCGGAAAGGTCATGGTCGGCGGCGCCGTTCTGACCCCTGATTTCGCCGAATCGATCGGCGCGGATTTCTACTGCCGGGATGCCAAGGCATCGGTTGACGCCGCGAAAGCGGTGTTTGCCTGACCGCTTTTCCGCTGAAAAATTACAAACAGATTACAGTCCCGCACGCTTTGGTAACAAACGGGTTTCGCGTGCGGGGCTGTTTTATTTTTCCATTTCTTCGGTTATTTTCACCAACAGCAGCGAAATATATCGATTTTTCCTGTGCAATTCACCCTAAATTTCCACAATTCAAAAAAATTGGTTTGACAAATCCGGCTTGTTCCTGTAAGATAGGTTACAGATCAGTTACATCACCGTAACAAATTGAAAACCAAGAGTACACACTCACCGATTGAAAAGGAGTTACATATGTTTCAGAGATTAAAGAAATGTCTTATGATTGCCGCTACCGGCATTGTGCTCGCAGCCAGCGTTACGGCTGGCGCGCTTGCAGCCAATGTGACCGCGACCACCAGCGTCAACGTCCGCTCCGGTGCAGGCTCGAATTATAAGGTTGTCACTGTACTGAGAAAGGGTCAGGTCGTTTCCAAGACCGGCACTTCCGGCAACTGGACCAAGGTTACTGCCAACGGCAAGACCGGTTATGTCTACACCAAGTACCTGAAGAACGGCGGCTCGACCCCGTCCTCTTCCTCCAAGAAGCCCTCTACCGTTACCAAGACGCCGACCAAGACGCCGACCAAGACACCGAGCACCCCGTCCTCCGGCAACAAGCGCTACATGGGCAAGTACAAGCTGACGTTCTACGCAGGCGACCCGACAACAGCATGCGGCAGAACCCCGCGCGTCAACCACACCATCGCAGCGGATACCTCCATCCTGCCGATGTACTCCAAGGTTTACATCGAGGGCTGGGGCACCTACACGGTCGAGGATCGCGGCGGCGCCATCAAGGGCAAGCGCATTGATATCTTCGTCTCGAGCAACGCGGTTGCCAATCGCTACGGCATCAAGTACGCAAACGTCTATCTTGTAAAATAAGAGAACAAAAAGCAGCCGGCTCAGGGAAATCCTGAGCCGGTTTTTTGCTGCGCTTTTTTATTCTGTAACGATCGCCAGAAAAACGGCGTTGTGCTCCGAGCAGTTTTTGGTATAATGCCCTGCGCCGCCGCCGCACATCCACGCATCGCCCGGATGCACGGTGTGCTCTGTCCCGCCGTCCGCAATGACAAGCTCGCCCTCCAGCAGATAGCAAAACTCTGCATCCGGCATATGCGTGTGCTCACCGATTGTGCAGCCGGGTTCGAGCGTCATCTTGGCACACATGCGGAATTTTCCGCACGAGTCCTCCGGTGCAATCAGGGTCCGGCGGAGGACGGAGCCCTCACCGCCGCGCAGATGCTCTACGCGTTCTGTCTTTTGCTGCTGTTTTCTGTTAATCATGCCACATTCATCCTTTCGCTGATTATAATACGACAATCGTAATGCCGTTGTTGTGCCGGTCGATATCATGATCCCGCCGAAAGTCCGGACAGATTCGGAGCAGCTGCCGCGTATCCTCCTCAAAAATCGTCAGCTTTTCGCCGGGAACGAAAAACCTGATCTGACCGCGGCGCTGCAGCGCCGGCAGCTCTCTGCGCACAGCGACACGAATTTTCCCGCCGTTTCCGGTCGAGCCAAAGCCGTGAATGATTTTGAGCACCCACACGCCCTGCCGCCGCGCCATGCGAATCTCCAGCCGCAGCCGGTCGAGTGCCTGCGCCACGGTGGGCCTGTCATCCTCAAGATTGATCTGCCGAATGTGCTGTTCCATCTGTTTCTGCCTTTCCGCGGGCAATACGAGCGGCCGGCTTTTTTCAGCACGTTCCCAACCGTCCGCGCATCCGGGACGCCGTATTGCCTATTTCTCTGTCTTCTCCGGAATGCGCGCCAGAAAGTCGCAGAACAGCGCCTTCATTTCCGCATCGGTGTCACGGCACAGACCATGTACCATCCGTTCGGGATGCCACTGAACCGCCCAGACGGGCAGGCGTTCATGCTCCACAGCTTCGATCACGCCGTCTGCGTCGCTGACCGCCGTGACGTGCAGTCCCGCCCCCAGTGTGCGGATTGCCTGATGGTGATAGCTGTTGACCGGAAAGCTCTCCCCGAGCAGCGGCCGCAGCCAGCCGTCCTGTGCGGTCACGACGGTATGGATGGTATTTTCGTGCACATGTGCCGTAGCGAGATGCTGAAACAATGTACCGCCGAAAAACACGTCAATCACCTGAATGCCGCGGCAAATGCCGAGCACCGGTTTTCTGCGCGCACAAAAGACGCGCAGCAGCTCCCATTCCCGTTCATCCCGCTGCTGGTCGACACTTGTATCCATGCCGGTCAACTGTTTGCCGTAATAGGCGGGATGGATATCCCCCCCGCCGGAAAGCACCAGGGCATCCGCCCGCTCTGCCAGGGTTTCCTCGCTGCCGTACCCGCCGTCGAGCACCGCCGCTGCGCCAAAGCGCGACAGCGCACGCGCATACAGCTCGCTCTGTGCGGTCTGCCGGCTTCGCCTGCCGCAAACCGTTCCGGTTGATACCAGTATAACAGTATTTGCCGTATTTTTCACCTCCTGCATCATAAATATTTCGATGGGCGTGCAAAAACAACCGCGCACCCGCTCCTTAGCATGACATGAATCGCCCGCGAGCGCGCGCGAATCCGGGCAGGAGCAGGAAATATTTCGAGGAGAGTGATCGGCAATGCGCTTTGGGGATATCGCTGCGCTGTGCGGTGCGGCTGCCCTTTTTCTGTTTGGAATGGAGCTGCTGTGCGCTGCACTGCGCCGGCTGTCCGGGACACACCTGCGCCGGCGTCTGATCTGGGCTTCCGCATCCGTCTGGCGTGCCGTTGCCCTGAGTGCCGCCGCGACCGCGCTTGTGCAGAGCTCCTCTGCGGTCACCGTTGTCATTGTGGGACTCGCCGCAGGCGGTCTGCTCTCCCCGCTGGCCTGTGCGGGATTGATCGCGGGCGCCAACATCGGCACCTGTTCCACCGCATTTCTCGTCCATTTCGGCCTGCGCGCGCCGTGGATGCATCTGCTGTGCGGCTGGCAGCCGCTGCTTGCTTTGGCTGCGCTGTTCCCCTTTCTGCTGCGCCGCCGGTGTCCGCCGCTTTTATCCGCCGGTGCCGGACTGGCCGCACTGCTGACCGGTATGGCGCACATGCAGCAGGCGCTTGCCCCGCTGTCCGCCTCGCCTTTGCTTGCCCGGCTGCTGCGGGAATGCAGCGCACCGCTGACCGGTCTGCTCGCCGGTGCACTGGTCACTGCGGTTTTACAGAGCTCCTCCGCGTGTATCACAATCCTGCAGGCGGTCTCGGCCTCAGGCCTGCTCTCACTCGCACACGCTGTTCCGATCATTTTGGGACAGAACCTCGGCACCTGTGTCACCGCGCTTGCCGCCTCTTTGCCCGCCGGACGCGCCGCACGGCAAACCGCGCTGCTGCACCTGCTGTTCAACGCAATCGGGGCTGCGGTCGTGCTCCCGCTGCACCTGCTCTGCTGCCGGCTGTATCCGCTGTCCGCGCAAATTGCCGACAGTGCCGCCGTCGCCGCCGTACATCTGGGCTGCAATCTGATCGCCGCGCTTGTCTTTCTCCCGCTCTGTTCCGTCAAAAAGCGGCTCTCCGCAAAAGCAGAGAGCCGCTGAAATCCCGAAGTGAGCACCGCAAGGGTGCGCCCCTTATTTTTCTTTTACAATCCACGCATTCGGGATATGGCGTCCCTTTTCCGGTGTGACAGCGGAAGAACGCGTGATATTGCGCCCGCGGTAATACATGACCGCAGACGAACCGCCGTCCAGATTGCACGCCTGATATGCCCCGTACCGATACAGAATCTCGGTCAGATCGCCCAGTGTGATTCCGATGGAATAGCCCGGCTGCCGGCCATCGACAATCGCCATCAGCATCTGTCCGTTCCTCATCTGTCCGATGACCGAGCGCGGCTGCAGTCCCCAGCCGGCGGAGCCGCGGATCAGCTGTACGCCGTTGACGACGAGCGCAGGGCTGAACTGCATCGCATCGCGTGCGTCCGGCGGCAGCGTGTTGGAAATATTCAGCCGATTCGCGCTGTCCAGCGCAATGACCTTCATCTTGCTGTCCAGCCGGTCGGAAACGGCCCGGCCGCCCGCATACACCAGACCGAACACATCTCCGCCGTTTCCCGTTCCCTCCGGATCGGAGAAACCGCTCGCGTTGATGCCGAGCACCGCATCATTCCTGCGGCAAATCTGCTTCAGATAGCTTCCCGAGCTGCCCAGTGTTTCCGACACGGCGAGCTGCACCTGTCCGGGGTCTTTGATAATCGCCATGCGCCCGGAATATCCGCTTCCGCGCAGACCGACAATCACGATGCCATTGCGCGTGTCAATCGCGTACACGGGATCGCCATAGATTGTTTGAATGCCCGTCGGCTCCGCATCGTAATCCGCCTGATCGATCAGCAGATATCCGTCTTCGTCCAGCACCTCTTCCGTACTGCGCGCTGCCATATAGGCCCAAAACGACGGCATATCAATCTCCGCATACATTTCGGAAAACTGTTCCCGTATGTCCTCCCATGTATCGGTCGCCTGTTCGCCGGTATCCTCAAAGGATGGCGTCTCCTCCATTTCCCAGCTGCTGTTCTGGTCTTCCTGCCGCAGCTCGATTGTCATACGCCCGTTCATGACATCATCAATCACGGACTGCGGGAGAAACATCGTCGCAAGCCACTGATGCCGCATGGTTCCCATCGCTGTCTCAATGTAGATCGTGCGCCACTTTTCGATTACCGGAATGTGGGAAAACACAAGCAGGCAGTACAGTGCAGCGAGTCCCGCCAGAACAGCCGCGCTGCCGCGCAGGAGATGGCGGCGCCGTTTTTGTCTGATCGGGCGCGGATATTTTTTTCTCCGCTTCGGCGCATCGGTTGTCCGTTCATCCAGACAAATCCAGCCGTTGTCCTTTCTGTCTCCGCCCACGCACTCACCTCCACATTGCAGCATTCGGTGTCTTATTATACCACAATTTTGCGGCTTGTCCTATGGCAGGAGCGCACAAAGTCGGGCAAATTCTTGCTTCTTTGCGCAAAGCCATGCTATACTAAGGCAGCAAACTGCATGCGGGAGGTGTTTTATGCAGATCACAGACAACAACAGCTATCTTACCATTCAGGGCTGCAGTCCCTTTTCTGCGGAGCAGACCTTTTCCTGCGGACAGTGCTTTCGCTGGACAGCACAGCCTGACGGCAGCTGGGTCGGTGTCGTGCGCGGCAGGGCGGCACGCGTGCGTGACAGCGGCGGAGCACTGTGCATTTCTTCCTCACGCGCGGAATTTGACGCGCTCTGGTCCGACTACTTTGACTGCGCGGCCGATTATGCCGCTGTCTGCCGCTCCTTTGCTGTGGATGACTTCACCGCAAAGGCCGCAGCCTTCGGTTCCGGCATCCGGATTCTCCGCCAGGAGCCGTGGGAGGCGCTGTGCACCTTTCTGATTTCCCAGTGCAACAACATCCCGCGCATCACGGCCATCGTTGAGCGCTTGTGCACAGGCTGGGGAGATCCGCTCTCCTTTGAAGGGCAGCAGCTGCATGCCTTTCCTTCCCCCGACCGTCTGGCCGCTCTGTCTCCGGAAGCGCTCGCCCCGCTTCGCGCAGGCTACCGCGCACCCTATCTGACTGCAGCGGCGCAGGCTGTGGCCTCAGGCAAACTGTCCTTTTCTGCGCTGCGCAAAATGTCCACACCGGATGCGCGCCGCCAGATCATGCAGCTGCCCGGTGTCGGCCGAAAGGTCGCCGACTGCTTTTTGCTGTTCGGCCTGCACAAGCTGGATGCATTTCCGGTGGATACATGGATGAAAAAAGCCGCTGTCTATTACAGCGGCGATATGCAGCGGTTTGCCGACAGCCCGTATGCCGGCATCTATCAGCAATACTTTTTCTATTATGTGCGCGAGAACTGCCGCTGAGGCATTTCTGCCGAGGACACACCCGCGGGTGTGTCCTCTTTTTTCCGTTTTGTGTCAGCCCTCGATTACTTTGACATAATAATGCCGCGTGCGCGGTCCGTCAAATTCACAGAAATAGATTCCCTGCCA
>DJXF01000101.1:0-1042 GCA_002449635.1 Clostridiales bacterium UBA7011
CACCGATCAGCACCGGGTTGTTTTTTGTCTTGCGCGAGAGAATGCGGATGACATTGCGGATCTCATCGTCCCGTCCGATGACAGGGTCCATCTTCTTCTGACGGGCGCGGTCGACGAGATCGGTGCCGTATTTCTTGAGTGCGTCATAGGTTTCCTCCGGCGAATCGGTCGTGACGCGCTGATTTCCGCGCACGGTGGACAGCGCCTGCAGGAACGCGTTGCGCTCGATGCCGAATGTGCGCAGCAGATCGCGCACCGCACCGCCTGCGGTGTCAATCAGGGCGAGGAACAGGTGCTCGACCGAGACAAAATCGTCCTTCATCTGCTCGGCGGCATCCTCCGCCTGATTGAGCGTCTTCTGCATGTCCGCCGTGACATACAGACGGCTGGCGTCGCGCCCGCCGGAAATGCGCGGCAGCCGTTCGACGGCGCGCATGGTCTGTGCCTGCATCGCGCCGGCATCTACATTCATTTTTGTCATCAGCTGGGCAATCAGACCGCCGTCCTGCTGCAGCAGAGCCAGAAGCAGATGCTCCTGTCCCATCTCCGCATTGCCGTATTCGTTGTACAGCGACTGTGCGCTCTGAATCGCTTCCAGTGATTTCTGTGTAAATTTCTGTGCGTTCATAGAGTCATACCTCCCTTGGCTGTGCCGGAGCAGAGGAAATCTGTCCGGTCAGGATTTCCGTTCGATTGCATTATAATTCCGTCCAGATGGAAAAACAAGGGGAAAGTTGTTACGAAAGTGTTAATTTTAGCACTCGCACAACGAGAGTGCTAAATCGGGAGAAAACGGGGCGAGTTTTCCGTATGATTTGCGGCAAACTGCACAGCCCGCCGGAGAGGAAAATGCCGAAAAGCGAGACGGATCAAAACAGACAGACAAAAACGGGCGGCAAAAAAGCGGTACCCCTGCGGATACCGCTTTCGTCTGCGGAAAAGCTCTGTTTTTGCCGGAAACAAACCGCTGTTATCCGCTGCACAGCAGCGAGCCGGACAGCGGCGCCAGATGCACGCGGCCGGAGGGATTGCCGCCGTTGAC
>DJXF01000101.1:1228-6787 GCA_002449635.1 Clostridiales bacterium UBA7011
CAGGCCACGGTCTGCTGCCCGTCTGCCGAACGGCGGGCGAAGGCAAACACGGTTGCCGGTGCGCCGGGCGTGTCCAGCCAGCGGAACGCACGCGGGTCATATTCCGTATCAAACAGCGCGCGGTGCTCCAGACCGATTTTGTGCAGCCTGCGGCAGTAGCGGTTGAATGCGTCATGTGTCGGGTAAGTCATGAGATTCCAGCCGAGCTCCTTGTTCTCATCCCACTCGCGGAACTCCGCCAGCTCATTGCCCATGAAATTGAGCACCTTGCCCGGGTGTGCGCACATATAGAGATACAGCAGGCGCGCCTGACTGAATTTCTGCTCATAGCTGCCCCACATTTTGTCCACAATCGTATGCTTGCCGTGAACAACCTCGTCGTGTGACAGCGGCAGAATGAACAGATCATTATAAAAATACGCCATCGAGAACATCAGCATGTGCCGCGCGTGATAGCGGTCGTTCGGGTGCAGGGACAGATATTTCAGCGTGTCATTCATCCAGCCGAGATCCCATTTGTAATCAAAGCCCAGTCCGCCGTACTGCGGCGGGGCAGTGACCTTGAGATAGTTGGAGGAATCCTCTGCCATCAGCATGACCTGCGGATACGTCTCCCGCAGATAATAGTTGGCGTTTTTGAGAAACCATACGCCGGGGTCATTGATGTTGCCGTTGGGGTCTCCGTTTTTGAATATCAGCTGGGAGACCGCGTCATAGCGCAGACCGTCGATGTGATACATCTGAATCCAGAAATCCAGGGAGGATTTCATAAAGGACAGCGTGTGCGGCTTGGTGTAGTCGAACAGCACGGTTCCCCATTCCGTGTACCGCTCCGCCTCGTTGCCCGATTCATAGACAAAGCCGCCGTCGAATTGGTGAAGACCGAAGAAATCGGTCACGAAATGCAGCGGTACCACATCGAGAATCACGCCGATGCCCGCCTGATGACAGCGGTCAATCAATTCCATCAGACCGTGGGGCTCGCCGTAGCGGCTGGTGGCGGAAAAATAACCGGTTGCCTGATAGCCCCACGAACCGTCAAACGGGTATTCCGTCAGCGGCATCAGCTCGATATGGGAAAAGCCCTGTTCCTTTATATAGGGAATCAGCTGATCGGCGAGCTCACGATAGGTGAGCATCCGTCCGAATTCCTGCTCCTCCGGTGTGGGCGCATCCGCGCGGTTGTCCAGATCGCGCCGCCATGAGCCCGCGTGCAGCTCATAAATGCTCATCGGGCGCGTGTAATTTTTGCTGCGTGTGCGCATCCAGTCGGAATCGCCCCAGTTGTAGCCGCCGAGGTCATAGACAACCGATGCACTCGACGGGCGCAGCTCGGAGTAAAAGGCGAACGGGTCGGCGCGGTCGATAACCCGCCCTTCCTGCGTGGTGGTGCGGTATTTATACAGCGCGCCCTGCGGAATATCGCGGCAGAAAATGCTCCAGACACCGTCCTCACGGCGGTCCATCTGCCAGCCGTTCCAGCCATTGAAATCGCCGACGAGCTCCATATTAGCTGCATATGGCGCATAGACGCGAAATTCTATGCCGTCCTGCCCGAACTGATGGGAAGAATGCGCGCCGAAAACGCGGTAGGCCTCTGCGCTCTGACCGGATAAAAACCGGCGGATTTCCTTTTCCAGATTCATATGTAGTACGCTCCTGTCTCATCAGCAAAGTGCTTGGATGTTTTACCTATTATAACATTGCCGCAAAGACGGCGCAATAAAAAGTACAGATGACAGGTAACAGACAGTGTGATTAAAAAATGCCAAAAAATTTACAAAATGAGCAGGTGACAAACGGAGACCTGTGAGATATAATAATTCTGTATCAGTATAGTATTATGCGGCCTCAGAGAGGGAGCTTTTATGAAGAGGATAAAACGAATCGGCTGCGCGTTGCTGGCAAGTGTGCTGCTGTGCGGCATGCTGTCGGTTGCGGCATGGCGCAGCAATATCAAAACGACAGAGCCGGCGGAAATTCCGACGGTCGCGCTGACGGCGGAGGTACCGACGGATTATGCGATGCACATAGGTGACCGCGTGCAGCTGCAGATTCCGCCGCAGACGGGCGGAAGCCAGATCCAGCCTGTCTCCGGCTCGGGCAGCGCAGGCGACCCGGATGACGGTTCGATCAGTCCGGTCGGATCGGGCGACAGTCCGGCTGGTTCGGGTGCGGATGCGCAGACCAATACCGTGCTGTGGGTTTCGGACAAGTCTGAAATCGCAGAGGTGTCGGAGACCGGCCTCGTCACCGCAAAGGCGGAGGGCATGGCGCAAATCGCCGGTCGGTGTGAAAACGGCAGCGTGTTTGTCTGCCGGGTCACGGTATCCGGTTATGCGGTGACCGGCATTGCACTTCATCCGCAGACGGATGCGATGAAAATCGGAGAAACACAGAAAATTACAGCTGAAATCCAGCCGGAACAGGCGGCGGGCAGTCCGCTGCGCTGGCAGTCGAGCAATCCGGCGGTTTTGACCGTTTCGGAGGACGGCACAGTTACCGCAGTCGGTGAGGGTGACGCGCAGATTACAGCGGAAACAGAAAACGGGCTGTCTGCGGTGTGCACCATCCGTGTCTCCGGATATCTGCTGACCGGACTCGCTGTCGAGCCGGACAAGCTGGAGCTCAGCATCGGTGAAAGCGCCGTGCTGACGGTCAAGCCGCAGCCGGAACAGGCGGAAACCGGAACACTGGTATGGAAATCCGAAAATCCCGACATCGCATCAGTTGATGCGGACGGAACGGTTCATGCGAAGGCAGAAGGCACGGTGACGGTCACGGTACAGACGGAGGACGGCACAAAGCAGGCGGTCTGCACGGTTACTGTCAAGCCGGATGTTGTCATTACAGGCATCCGGATCAATCACAGCACACTGACGCTGACCGAAGGCGACACCGCTGTACTGAAGGCAGAGATCACACCCGAGGCCCGAAAAGATACCCCGGTTACCTGGACATCGGACAATGCGGCAGTCGTGCGCGTGGACAATAACGGAAACATCACAGCAGTCAAGGAAGGACGCGCCATTATTTCCGCCACGGCGGACGGTATGACGGCGACCTGTACGGTAATCGTAAAGAAAAAGTCGGTCAAGCCGATTGATGCAGAGCCGGAGAAACCGGCGACACCAGTAAAACCGGAGACACCGGCAACGCCATCCCGCTCACCGGTGGTGCCCAATCCGAATACACCGTATAACCCGTATACGCCATATTATCCGTACACACCATATTATCCATATGGTCCATACAGCCCGTATTCCCTGTTCCCGTATACAGGTGCGGACGGATTTGATATGGGAGGCAGCGGTATTCTCTACCTGCCGGGCACGATGGTTCCGATGGATGGCGCACGGCAGTACACCATGCCGCAGTATATTCCGACGTCGGTTTTCCTGACGGTGGACAGCGATTTGGGCGCGAATACAGAGACAATTCTGAGCGCACTGGACACAGCGGGCATTCGCGCGACGTTTTTCGTTCCCGTTGACAATCTGTACGGCGCAGATGATCTGCTGCGCCACATTGCGGGCGACGGACACAGCATCGGTTTGCTGCTGACGCGGGCGCAGGTGGGAGTCAATTCCCCTGCACTGCTCAACAATGCGAATAAAACGCTTTCCGTTATTACAGGCACGCCGACACGTCTGGTGCGCGTGGCGGGCGGAAGCGCAGGTGCCGTCAATCAGGAGACACTGCATGCAATGCAGGCTGCCGGTTATCGGCTGTGGGACTGGAGTCAGGCACCGCAGTCCTATGAGGCGGCAATACAGGCGATGGACCGCACAGGCATCGTCACGCTGCGCTTTGACAGCAGCGCGGAAACGACGGCACTGCTGCAGAATCTCGCGTCATACATGAGGTATTGCGGCATTCCTGCCATAGGCATCGGCGCCGGTGACACGCCGGTCTGCGCGGTATCCTGAAGAACATAAGACAGACAGCGGCGGCTGTATCGGGAAAATCCGGTGCGGCCGCCCTTTTCGCGGGCAGAAAAAGCTGTTATACTTATATTAGAGAATAAAATGAAATCAGCACAGCTGCAACAGCGGGAGGGATGGCGCGATGGATAGCCGAAAGCTGCTGACCGAAAAAGTCGCAGATGAGATCGTGCGCACGATCATCGGAAAAGAACGAAAGGCGGGCGACAAGCTGCCCAATGAATTTGAACTGGCGGAAAAGCTGGGTGTCGGACGCAGTACGGTGCGGGAGGCAATTAAGACGTTGGTCAGCCGCAATGTCGTAGAAATTCGCCGCGGTGCAGGCACCTTTGTCTCGGAGCGCAGCGGTGTGAGCGAGGACCCGCTCGGTCTGCAGTTTTTGAATGATCCGGTGCGTGTGGCATCCGATTTGCTTGCGCTGCGCTTTCTGCTGGAGCCGCGGCTGGCATCGCTCGCCGCCGGCAACTGCTCGCCCGAACAGCTGGCAGAGCTGATGGAGCTGTGTGACGCCTGTGAACACGCGATTCTGAGCGGCGATGATTTTGCGGAAGAAAATATGCGGTTTCATGCCGCGATTGCACGCGCTTCGGGCAATGTTGTCGTACCAAACCTCGCCGTGATTCTGTGCGGACCGCCGTCTATGCTGGCGGGAACACCGTCGGAACAGACACGGAAGGAGCTTGCGCGAACCACGCGTGAGATTATGTCAGCCATAGCCGCGCGCGATGGCATGGCGGCTTATGATGCGATGCTGCTGCATCTGGCGCTGTGCCGCCGCAGCATTGCGGAGCAGTCGCTGCAGTGATCGCGGAAGGTTGTTGTCAACAGCCTGTGGAAAAAGAGGAGGAATTGTTTGATGGAGCTGAAACAAATTGAACAGCAGACACAGAAGGCCGTAGAGGAAGTTCTCGAACAGGCGAAGCTGCACAAGGGCGACCTGTTTGTCATTGGCTGTTCCACCAGTGAGGTCGGCGGAGAAAAAATCGGCTCGGCTTCGTCTATGGATATAGCGGGTGCGATTTACCGCGGTGCACAGGCGGCGCTGCAGCCGGCGGGTATTTTTCTCGCCGCACAGTGCTGTGAACATCTCAACCGTGCCATTATTCTCGAAAAAGAGGCCGCGGAGCGTTACGGTTTGGAGCCGGTCAACGTACTGCCGCAGCCCAAGGCAGGCGGATCGTTCGCCACAACCTGCTGGCAGAATTTTGCGGAACCGGCTGCGGTGGAGCATGTCCGCGCTCACGCGGGTTTGGATATCGGCGGAACGCTGATCGGTATGCATCTGCGGGAAGTAGCTGTTCCGGTGCGGATTGAACAGAAAAACATTGGCAGCGCACCGCTGCTGTGCGCCAGAACACGGCTGAAATTTATCGGCGGTGTGCGCGCACATTATCAGGAGAATCTGCTGTAACTGCAGCGAGCGGGAGGCCGGCATCGTTTCGACACAAGCGATGCCGGCTGTTTCAATGGCGGGATGGCCGGAGAACAAGGGAAATGTTTCTATTTGTGCAGAAAAAAGGCAAAGAATGCTTGTGTTACGCGTCGGAACGTTAAAAAAGTGAAAATTTTTGTTGACAGCAGGGGATTTGCGTGGTATTCTATATAAGCACTCAAC
>DJXF01000038.1:0-15782 GCA_002449635.1 Clostridiales bacterium UBA7011
TCAGGCTCCAAAGGGCAAAATTTTACCCCCCCCTTGCGGGAGGCCAGGCCAGCTCTCAAATTGTATCAGTTTGCGCGTTTAGATATCCCCATAAACGCTCAAATTGATACAATAAAAGCAGGCACTAGCGATAGTAAATATCATGAGCCAGTTTCGAGTACTTGATGGCTAAAGTAAATGCTAACAGTCCTGACAAGACAACTCAACGCCCAAAGAAAAATAAAAAACAGGGAAAAGCCACCTCGAAAGAAAAGCCGAGTGTTGGTAAGACCTTACAAACAAAGCATCCCGAAATTGAAAAACTAAAACAGCGGATAGACTTTAAGGCAAGAATGATACCCTTAATGTATCTTGCAAGTATCGATAAAATACAAAGTGATTTTTCGATAAAGGAAATTCAGAATTTAATTTTCGATGCTTTAGGAGAACAGTCAAACGTAAAGCAAATTGAAGATGTTTTTAACAGGCGGACCGACTGGTTTGAGAAAACGCAAGCGAATCCGAGAAGATACAAACTTCTTGAAATAGGATACGATTATGCTAAGAACATTCTTTTCTACTAGAGAGAGGAATGTTTAGTTGGGTGACAATTGTAATCGTTTATAATACAACCACAATTTGCTTGAGTGCACATTTATGTTTTTTGTTATGTAAACCAGGAGGTTCAAATTGAACGATTCCCCTCAAATTGAACGATTTGTCAATCAATTCAAAGCCAGGAAGCCATAAGAAAAGAGAAAAGCCGTCGTGAAACTGCTCTCACGGCGGCTTGTGTTCTGTAGGAAAAAGTTTGAAACCCTTTGAAATCAAAGGATTTTTATAAAAAGAAACAGCACAACCATTGTATCAAAATGGTTGTGCTGATATGGCGGAGAAGGTGGGATTCGAACCCACGTGCCCGGTTAAGGACAAAACGATTTCGAGTCGTTCTCGTTATGACCACTTCGATACTTCTCCATAAAACAGGTCAAAACAGTCCCGCAACGAAACTGCTAAAACAGTATACAACAGTTTCAGCAGCACGTCAAGGGGTAATTTATTTCTTTTCGTGAAGCACGGCGCGCATCCGTTCAACGGTGCGCTCGCTGACGATGTGCTCAATGCGGCAGGCGTCGGTTTCCGCCGTTTCGGCATCGAGAGAGAGCACGGACATCAGAAATTCCTTGATGAGGACGTGACGGCCGTAGATTTCGTTGGCGCGTTTGCGGCCCTCGTCGGTCAGGCGAATCGTGCCGTATGCCACCTGGTCCACCAGTCCGGCCTTTTTCAGCACGCCCATGGCGCGCGTCACACTGGGCTTGGAGTACCCCAGCTCATTGGCGATATCAACCGCGTGTACGACACCGTTGCGCATTTCCAGCAAAAGGATCGTTTCCAGGTAGTTTTCGCCCGATTCCTGAATTTTCATGTCTTCACCGCCTCGGTTTGTTGGATAGAAAGTATGTCTATTATAGCACAGATTCCGGCGGGTGACAACAAAAAGCCCGATTTTTAAGGGGCGAAATGTTGCGGTGGAAGGGAAATTATGATATGATCTTTGTTGTGATAAAATTATTGGAAGAAATACGGCGGCGCACGGCGGATTCGTGCGCTGCGGAGAGGAAAAAAGATGGATACTATTCGTTTGGCGCAATTGCTGTTTCCCGACGTCACGGAGACACCGGAGCAGGTAGAGGCACGCTATCCCGCGCGTGAGCTGCCGGAGGGCGCAAAGGTGACGCGCATGGCGCCCAGTCCGACCGGCTTCATGCACCTGGGCAATCTGTTCGGCGCAGTGGTGGACGAGCGCCTCGCCCATCAGTCGGGCGGCATTTTTTACCTGCGCATCGAGGATACCGACAAAAAGCGCGAGGTGGAAGGCGGCGTGGAGCTGATTCTTGACACGTTCCGCAAATTCGGCCTCCCGTTTGACGAGGGCGCGACCGTGGACGGCGACAACGGCGCATACGGCCCGTACCGCCAGAGCAGGCGCGCGTCCATTTATCATGTATTTGTCAAGCAGCTGGTCGAGCGCGGCTATGCCTACCCGTGCTTCTGCACCGAGGAAGAGCTGGCGGAAATGCGCGCACAGCAGGAGGCAAACAAGGAAAATTTCGGCTATTACGGAAAATATGCGAAATACCGCGACTGCCCGCTGGAGGAAATTGAATCGCGCATTGCGAACGGGGAAAGCTATGTCATTCGCTTCCGTTCGCCCGGCAGCATTGAAAACAAGGTGCGCCACACCGATCTGGTCAAGGGCAATCTGGAGCTGACGGAAAACGATCAGGACATTGTCCTGCTCAAGTCGGACGGCATTCCGACCTATCATTTTGCCCATGTCGTGGACGACCACCTGATGCACACCACCCATGTCGTGCGCGGCGAGGAGTGGCTGGCGACGCTGCCGGTTCATCTGCAGCTGTTTGATGTCATGGGCTGGAAGCGTCCGAAGTATGTGCACACGGCACAGCTGATGAAGATGGACGGCGGCTCCAAGCGCAAGCTGTCCAAGCGCAAGGACCCCGAACTGGCCCTGTCGTATTATTATCAGCAGGGCATTCCGGTGCCGGCTGTCATGGAATATCTGATGACACTGCTCAACTCCAATTTTGAGGAGTGGCGCCGCGCCAATCCGGACGCGTCCATCAACGATTTCCCGTTCAGCCCGAAGAAGATGAGCGTTTCCGGCTCGCTGTTCGATATGGAAAAGCTGCGCGATGTCAGCAAAAATGTCATCTCCCGCATGACGGCGGACGAGGTCTACGATTTGGTTTCCGCGTGGAGTGCGGACAACGACCCGGAATTTCACGCGCTGTTCGTCCGCAGTCCCGAAACGACGCGCGCGTTCCTGTCCATCGGACGCGGCGGCAAAAAGCCGCGCAAGGATGTGGCGTTCTGGAGCGAAATGAAGGCGTATATGGACTTCCTGTTCCCCGAGCTGTTCCGGCCGGACTATTCCGGCATGCCGGAGAGCACGGCGGACGACGCAAAGGCGATTCTGACCGAATATCAGGAGATTTACGATCCCGCGGATGAGATGTCCGTGTGGTTTGACAAAATCAAGGCACTGGCAGACCGGCACGGCTTTGCGCCGGAGACCAAGCTGTACAAGAAAAATCCGGAGGCATACAAGGGACCGGTCGGTGATGTTTCGATGGTTCTGCGCGTTGCAGTCTGCGGCCGCACCAACGCGCCCGACCTGTATTCTGTCATGCAGCTGATGGACCGCGGGGAAATTCTGCGCCGTCTGTCCGCCGCCGCACAGGCCTGACCGGAGACAGCGGGGCACGCCCCGCGCGGTCTGTCACAAAAAATCTTTTATATCAGAGGAAAAGGGGAGCACTGATGGAATTTGCATCGAATTTCCTGCATGAAATCATTGATGAGGACATCAAAAACGGCATGACGGAACGGATTCACACCCGTTTCCCGCCGGAGCCGAACGGCTATCTGCACATCGGCTCGGCCAAGGCGATTTTCATCAACTGGTCGATTGCAACCAAATACAACGGTCTGTTCAATCTGCGGTTTGACGACACAAATCCGGTGCGCGAGGACGACGAGTATGTACAGTCCATTTTGCAGGATGTCGAATGGCTGACCGGCGGAAAGCCGTCCGGCGGCATTTTCTACGGCTCGGATTACTTTGAAACGTGCTACGAATGTGCGGTTCACCTCATTCGGGAGGGCAAGGCGTATGTCTGCGACCTGAGTGCGGATGAAATGCGCGAATACCGCGGCACGCTGACCGAGCCGGGCAGAAACAGCCCGTACCGCGACCGCTCGGTCGAAGAAAATCTGCGCCTGTTCGAGGAGATGCGGGCGGACCGCTATCCGGACGGCGCCAAGACGCTGCGCGCGAAAATCGACATGGCCTCGCCCAATATGAACATGCGCGACCCGGCGATTTACCGCATTGTGCATGCGGCCCACCACCGCATCGGCAACAAGTGGTGTATTTATCCGCTGTACGATTTTGCCCATCCGATTCAGGACGCCATGGAGGGCATCACCCATTCGCTGTGCTCGATTGAGTTTGAAAATCACCGTCCGCTGTATGAGTGGGTGGTTGACAACTGTGCGCCCTGCCTGCCGTCTCACCCGAAGCAGAGGGAATTTGCCCGCCTGAATGTGACCAATACGGTCATGTCCAAGCGCTATCTGCGCGAGCTGGTGGAAACCGGACGGGTGGAAGGCTGGGACGACCCGCGCATGCCGACGCTGTGCGGTCTGCGCCGCCGCGGCTATACGCCATCGTCCATTCTGGAATTTGTCACGCGCGCCGGAGTCGCCAAGACAGACAGTCTGGTGGACATCAAGCTGCTGGAATACTGCATCCGCGACGAGCTGAACAACACCGCGCTGCGCCGCATGGCGGTGACCGAGCCGATCAAAATGGTCATCACCAACTATCCGGAAGACAAGGAGGAGACATTCCCGGTCGCAAACAATCCGAAGGACGAGACGGCCGGCACACGCGAGGTGCCGTTCACCCGTGAGCTGTGGATTGAAAAGAGCGATTTTGCACTGGTTCCGCCTCCGAAATTCCAGCGCCTCAAGCCGGACGGCGAGGTTCGCCTGATGGGCGCGTATATTGTCCGCTGCAATGAAGTCATTCAGGACGCCGACGGCAATGTCGTCGAGCTGCACTGCACGGCCGATCTGGAATCGGGCAACGGCAAGCCGGTCGACGGACGCAAGGTGCGCGGCACGATTCACTGGGTTTCCGCAAAGCACGCCATTGATGCGGAGCTCGATCTGTATGACAATCTGTTCCTGCTGGAAAATACGGCAGCGGTACCGGAGGGAAAGACCTATCTGGATTTCCTCAATCCGGACTCGCGCAGACTGCTGACCGGCTGCAAGCTGGAGCCGTCCATCGCGGATGTTCCGGCGGGCACGCGCATGCAGTTTGTCCGCATGGGCTATTATATTCAGGACAGCGTTCCGGCGCAGGACGGCACGCTGCGGTTTAACCGCATTGTCTCGCTCAAGGACAGCTTTAAGCCGGACAAAAAATAAGCCGGCATTGCCGATAAACGCATATTCGGGTCTGATTTCTGTGAAAAAACGGAGGTCAGACCCTTTTCCTATGGTAAAAAAGCGCAAAAAAACACCCTGCCTGCGGACGGCATGACATGCCATGCGGCCGGACAGACAGGGGAATTGGTGCGGTTCAGATAACCAGAGCGAAGTACACCAAAACGACGACGCCGAGGACAATGCGGTACCAGCCGAACACCTTGAAATCATGCTTGCGGATGTAATTCATCAGGAAGCGGATGACAAACAGGGAGACGACAAAGGCGGTGACCATGCCGACGATGAGCACGCCGAGCTGCGCCGCGGTGTAATGCAGACCGTATTTCAGAATTTTCAGTCCGCTCGCACCGAGCATCACCGGCACGGCGAGGAAGAAGGAAAATTCTGCCGCCACAGGGCGGGAGCAGCCGAGGAACACCGCGCCGAGAATGGTCGAGCCGGAACGGGATGTTCCCGGGACGAGCGAAAGCGTCTGGAATGCGCCGATGAGCAGCGCCTTGCGGAACGAAAGCTCCTCCAGGGAGGAGGTCGTCGGCGTGTGGTGCGTGCTCTCGAGCACGATAAACAGAACACCGTAGACAATCAGCGCGATGGCGATGACCACCGGACCGTACAGCAGATCGTGAATCAGATCGTCAAACAGAATGCCGATCACACCGGCCGGAATACAGCCGACAATGACCTTTTTCCAGAGCGCCCAGGTGTCGCGTTTTTCCGCCTTGGATTTTTTGGCGGAAAACGGATTGAGCTTGTCGAAGTACAGCACGATGACCGCGAGGATCGAACCGAACTGAATGACGACGAAGAACATGTCGGTAAAATCCTTGGAAAAATTCAGGTGAAGAAATTCATCGACCAGAAGCATATGGCCGGTCGAGGAGACCGGAAGCCATTCCGTGATTCCCTGGACAATGCCGAGAACCAGCGATTTCAACAGTTCAAGTAACATAGTTGTCTCCTTCAAAAAAAGATTGCTACCAGTATAGCGTATCCGCGCGCAAAAGTAAAGCGGGAGAGCTTGCGCCGCCGCGGAAATTGTGGCATACTGATACGCAGACCGAAGAGGAGGGAACACGGATGGAACTGCCGTACAGGCTGCTGCGCGATTATTTTGGCTATACCGACTTTCGCCCGGGGCAGAAAAAGCTGATCGATGCCATGCTGTCCGGGCGGGATGTGCTCGCCGTCATGCCGACGGGAGCGGGAAAATCCATCTGTTATCAGATCGCCGCCATGCTGCTGCCGGGCGTGACACTGGTGCTCTCTCCGCTCATCTCTCTGATGCAGGATCAGGTGGAAGGACTGCGCGCGGCAGGCATTCCGGCGGGCTCGCTGCACAGCGCACAGACCGCGGAGGAACGGCGGCAGACCATCCGGCAGGCGATGGCAGGGCGGTGCAGGCTCATTTATGCCGCACCCGAGCGGCTGGAGCAGCCGGGCTTTGAGCAGCTTCTTTTACAGCTTCCGGTTTCGATGATCGCCGTGGACGAAGCGCACTGCATCTCGCAGTGGGGACACGACTTTCGTCCCAGCTACCGGCGCATTCCGCAGTTTATCCGGCGGCTGCCCGCCCGTCCGGTCATTTCCGCGTTTACCGCGACAGCCACCGCACAGGTGCGGGAGGACATCGTGCACGCCCTCGGCCTGCGCGCGCCGGAGCGGCTTGTGACCAGCTTTGACCGCCCCAATCTGCACTATGCGGTGCGGCGCGTCTACGACCGCGAGGCACAGCTGATTCGGTTTGTGCAGCAGCAGGACGGCGCATGCGGCATCGTCTACTGCCTGACCCGAAGGAAAACCGAAGAAATTGCGCGCTGTCTGTGCGATCACGGCATTTCCGCCGTCGCCTATCACGCCGGAATGGATGCGCGGCTGCGCCGCTCCGCACAGCAGCGGTTTATCAGCGGAAAAACGCCGGTGATTGCCGCGACCAGCGCGTTCGGCATGGGAATAGACAAGCCGGATGTCCGGTTTGTTGTACATTACGGCATGCCGCGCGATATGGAGAGCTATTATCAGGAGGCAGGACGCGCCGGGCGGGACGGCGCACCGGCACATTGCCTGCTGCTGTTTGACGAGGCAGACCTTTCGCTGCAGGAATATCTGATCGAACGCGACCCGGACAATCCCGCGCTGACCGACGAAGAGGTGGAACAGCTCAAAAGGCGGAGACTGGAACGCCTGCAGAGCATGAAGCGCTATGTGTTCTCCGAGGGCTGCCTGCGGCAGCAGATTCTGCGCTATTTCGGACAGTCCGCGCCCGACTTCTGCGGATGGTGCGGCAGCTGTGAGGCGGCGAGCGTACAGCGGGATGTCACGGTGGAGGCGCAGAAAATATTGTCGTGCGTGTACCGCGTCAGGGAGCAGTGTGACGCGGATGTCATCTGTTCGATTTTGCGCGGCGAGGACGATGCGCGGCAATATGCGGCGCTGTCCACGTTTGGCATTATGCGGGACAGTCCGGCGGAGGACATCGCCGCGGTCATCGGACAGCTGCTTCGTCTCGGCTGTCTCATCGTGCAGGAAAATCCCCGAAAACGCCTGCGCCTGTCCGGACGGGCGCGGGAGGTGCTGTTTCACGGCGCGCATGTGGAGCTGCGTGTGCGTGTGACACAGGCGGAGGCAAGACTGGAGCGGGAGAGCAGAAATTCCGTCCGTCCCGCGCTTGCACGCGCGCTGCGTGTGTGCCGACGCAGGCTGGCAGACCGGCGCGGTGTGCCGCCGCACAGCATTTTTTCCGACCGCATGCTGGAGAAGCTGGCAGACCGTCTGCCGCGCACGGAGCAGGAGCTCGACGAGATTGTCGGCGGGTCACGGAAATGGGATGCGCGCGGTGTGCTGAAGGCTGTCGAGGATTACCGGAAAGGGGAGGAAAATACCCGGTAAACCGCATACATTCCCCGCTTTTTTTTGAAAAACCGATGCTTTTTTTGCGCAGCTGTGGTATACTGAATAAAACATTCGGGATATGGGGTGAATTGTATGAATAAAGGATTGAGCATTGCGACGCTGGCACTTGGCGCGCTCATTACCATGCTCGGGACAGCAATTGTTGCAATCAGTGTTGCAAGCTTCAGCCAGTCGAGAATGGAATTTTAACGGATGTGAAATTCGAACGATGGAGCGGCGTTTGCAGCGACCGCTCTGTTTTTTTTGAGAAAACGGATTTGCGGGAAAGAGAGGGAGCAGGATGAAGCTGAAGAGCATACGGCTGATTTACTTCAGCGCGACGGGGACGACACAGACGATTGTCCGCCGCATCGGCGCGGGGCTGTCGCGCGCATGGAATGTGCCCGTACACGAGCATGATTTTACCCTTCCGGCGGCGCGCGCACAGGAAATTGTGTGCGGACCGGATGAGCTGGCGCTTGTGGGCACGCCGGTCTACGCCGGACGGGTGCCGAATGTCCTGCTGCCGTTTTTGCGGACAAAGCTGAGCGGGGGCGGCGCACCGGCCGTGCCCGTGGTTCTGTTCGGCAACCGCAATTACGATGATGCGCTCATTGAGCTGCGCGATCTGCTGGAGGCCGCCGGATTTCATACCATCGGCGGCGCGGCTTTCGTGGGAGAGCATTCGTTTTCCACCGTTCTTGCCGCGGGGCGGCCGGATGCGGCCGATTTGCAGACAGCGGATGACTTCGCCGCGCTGCTGGTGCAGCGCACAGCCGCATGGTCCGCCGTGCCGGAGCAGCCCGTCCCGGTGCCCGGAGAGACCCCGCTGCGGCCCTATTATACGCCGCGTGACCGGCAGGGCAGACCGGTGAATATTCTCAAGGTCAGGCCGCTTGTGCGGGAGACCTGCGACAACTGCGGTCTGTGCGCCGAGGTCTGTCCGATGGGCTCGATTGACCGGGCGGATGTGCGCCGTTATACGGGAATCTGCATCAAATGCGGCGCCTGCATCAAAAAATGCCCGCAGGCGGCGCGGTATTATGACGACGCGGGATATCTGTACCATCAGCACGAGCTGGAGGAGGGGTACACCCGCCGCGCACAGCCCGAGCTGTTCTGACCGATACCCGATTTGACACAGGAAAAGCCGGAAAGACGGGGGGAGTTTTCCCGTTTTCCGGCTGTTTTTTTATGCTTCTTCGGGCGGAATGGTGCGCGCGAGACGGTAATTTTTGTAGGCATCATCGTCCGTGACCTCGCGGATGACGTGCAGATAGGGCGGAAACTGTGCCTGCGGCGCCGATTCCGGCAGCTGCACCTCCACAAGCGCCTGCCGCTTCCAGAACGGATAGACATCAATTTCGAAATACTGGTTGTTCTCGGTCAGGCAGTAGCGGTTTTTGCGGATCTGCCGCAGCGAGGTGTCCGCCTCCATCAGCAGATCGAGATATTCATCCTGCGTGATGCGCTCCTCGGTCTCGATGCGTTTGCCGTTCGCGACCGTCGTTTTTGTGGTTTTGATATAAATATAGCTGCCGTCCTGTCCGCGCTGCCGCACGCGAAGCTCGACATCCTCGTCCCTGCTGAGCAGATAGGTTTGAATGATCTCCACTTTTTTGCAGTTCGGCAGCTGCTCGAGCCGCTCGAGGTCGGGCATTTCGATGAGGAACTTGCTGTCGAGCTCATACGGCTCCGGCTCGCCGAGAAACTGTGTGATCTCATTGACCAGCCGTTTCATTTTGACGCTGAAATCGGTGGAATTGTCGATGATGCGCAGATAGGGGTGGCCGGTCCAGCAGGAAATCAGCTTCTGGTCCATTTCAATCGCCTGCTCCGGGGTCTCCGTGCGCGCCTGGTTGTTGGACAGCGTGTAATATTTGGCCGCGCCCTGCGCCGCCGTGACCAGATGAAAGACGGCGTCATAATTGTCGCGGAAGGAGACCTCACTGCCGCCCAGCTCGCGGCACAGCGAGTCGAATTCCTCATCCGTCATATACGCCTTGTTGTCCAGTATGCCGCGGTCGACGACGATCACGATTTTTTCGTCCGCCATGTTGCGCGCCGCCATTTCAAAGACGAGCTCCTTTTGAATCTGAAGCGACACAAGCGCCTTTTGAAAATCATAATTGGTGCTGACCGTCCACGGCGCGACGCCGCCGAGAATCAGCTCGGAAGCGGTTTCCGGAATAAACAGCACCTTGTAGCCGCGGCGGGACAGATGGCTTTCAATCCATGTCATTGCGGTGGATTTTCCGCCGCACGGACCGCCGGTGATAACAATTTTTGTGATGGATTTCATGCAGGCATTCCTCCTGTCTGCGCGCTTGCTTGTTATGTTCAGTATAGCCATTTCCGCCGCGGAAGTCAATGAAATGCACCCGGCCGGCGATGGCTCCGCATCCGGCATTCTGACCATATTCGCGCGGATTTTCCGCTTTTCCCGCAAAAAATACAGGCAGGTGTGTTCCCATCGTTTTCGCAATGTGGTATGATAGGTACAGGAAATATTTTGTGCGGAAATCGGAGATCTGACCCGTTTTCCGACAGAAAAGAGTTGAGAAAAGAATGAAACGAAGAATGGTTTACCCGGATGTGCTGCGCGCACTCAGCTGCATCGCGGTTGTGTTCCTCAGTGTGTCGATGGCGGCGGGCAATACCGCCGTGAGCGGACTGCTGACATGGGCGGTGCCGATGTTTGTCATGCTAAGCGGCATGTTTTTCCTCGACAGCAGCTGGTATATCAGCGGACGGGATATGGTGCAGCGCTATCTCCTGCGCCTGCTGACAGGCTATGCGGTCTGGGCGCTGATGGCGGTCATCGTCAACCGGGCGACGGCCGGTACCCTCAGCGGCATCCTTTCCGGCACCGGCTTTTACCTCAATTTTCTGTTTGTCATGATTGTGCTGTATGCCGTATCGCCGCTGCTGCGCGTGTTCACGCGGGCGGCACAGCAGCGCGAGCTGATGTATGCGGTTTTGTTCGGCCTTCTGCTCGGCTGCTGCTATCCGTTTGCACAGGTGCTGATGGGTGCGGCGCGGATGACCGACTATGCGATGATGGGCTTCGGCTTTGCCGGCGTGTTCCTCGTCGGCTGGTATCTGCGCACGGCGCTGCTGACAGCGCGCGGCGTGCGCCGCATCTATCTGCTCGGCGGGATTTGCCTGATTCTCACCCTGCGCGGCATTTGGGTGGGAACAACGGTGTTTACAACCGACCCGGCGCTGATGATTCTGTCGCCCGATGCCGTCCTGATTGCGATGGCGCTGTTTCTCGTCGTCAAAAATACACTCTCCGGACGCAGACTGTCGCGCAGGGTACTGCGCCCGATTGCGGCGCTCTCACAGCTCAGCTTCGGCATTTATCTGATTCACCCGCTTTTGCTCGCACTGGTTTGTGCGGCGTTCAATCGCGCGGGCATTCGTCTGCCGTCCGGCGTGTTTATCCTGCTCGTGTCCGTCGGGCTGCTCGCGGTTTCCGGCGTGCTCACATACCTGATTCGAAAGATTCCGAAGGTCGGGCGCTATCTCGCCTGAGCCGGTTTGGATAGATTGTTGACAACAGGAGGGAACTGTTATGAATGTACAGACTCGCGTGCCGCTTTCCAACGGCACATCCATTCCCTGTGTCGGCTTCGGCACATGGAAGACGCCCAATGACGAGGCGGCGGCCTCGGTCGCGGAGGCGCTGCGCGTCGGATACCGCCACATCGACACGGCGACAGCGTACGGCAATGAGGCAGGTGTCGGCCGCGCGATTGCGGAATCGGGCATTCCGCGCGGGGAAATTTTCCTGACAAGCAAGCTGTGGAATCCGCATCAGGGCTATCAGAGCACACTGGATGCGTTTGACCGCTCGCTGGAAAAGCTGCAGACCGACTATCTCGATCTGTACCTGATTCACTGGCCGCATGACCGCAAATATTTTGACAACTGGGAGGAACGCAACCGCGAAACGTGGCGGGCGTTTGAGAAGCTGTATCAGGACGGGCGCATTCGTGCAATCGGCGTGAGCAATTTCCGCCCGCGGCATCTGGAAAATCTGTTCGGGCACAGCGACATCGCACCGATGGTCGATCAGATTGAAATTCATCCGGGCATGCCGCAGGATGACATGATTGCGTACTGCCGCGCGCACAATATGGTGGTCGAGGGCTGGAGCCCGATGGCGACCGGACGCATTTTCTCCGTGCCCGAGGTACAGGAGCTGGCGAAAAAATACGATCGCACGGTGGCACAGGTGGTTTTGCGCTGGCATGTGCAGCGCGGCATCATTCCGCTGCCCAAGTCGGTCACACCGTCCCGCATTGCGGAAAACAGCCGGCTGTTTGATTTTGAACTGGAGCCGGAGGATATGGCGCGCATCAGTGCGCTGACCGACTGCGGCTGGTCGGGACTGGATCCGGACAATCTGGTCTATTGACCGTGACCGCACAGAGCTTTTTGCAGGCAGGCCGCCCGTTCCCTGAGAGGGGAGCGGGCGGATTTTTGTGGGTCCGCACGCCGCCGGGTTCCGGCACAGGCTGCCTGTCCGCCCTGTTGTTGTTTTACACAGAAAAAAACGGAAGAAATGCCGCAAACATAGCATCAATGCAAATTGACGCACCTGTGCCAAAGGGCTATACTGGGTAAGGTTTTAGAGAATAACCAGAGGAATTGAGGAAAGAGAGTATGACACAGGTAATCCGGCGCCGTGTGTGTCCGCACGCGCTGTCACAGCGTCTTTTTCTGCTGTGTGCAGCCACATACATCATCGGTCTGTTTGGCCGGCTCAGCTACACTGCCGTCATGGTGGAGCTGATCGGCTCGGGCAGCATGGACAAGGCACAGGCCGGCCTGATCGGCACGGCGCTGTTTGTCGCCTATGGCGTGTCGCAGATTTTCAGCGGTCTGATCGGCGACCGGATCAGCCCGAAAAAGCTGGTGTTTGCAGGCGTGCTCGGCTCGGGCATTCTGAATCTCGGCATGGGACTGACGGGCAGCTATTTCGTCATGCTGGTGCTCTGGGCGGTCAACGGTGTTTTTCAGTCGTTTATCTGGTCGCCGGTGGCGCGCGTTTTCGCGGAAGTCCTGCCGCCCGATCAGCGCAGGCGCGCGTGCAGCAATGCGGCTGCGACCTATCCGCTCGCTACGGTTTTGACCTATCTGCTCGCGTCCTTTGTGCTCTCCGCGCTCGGCTGGCGCAGTGTGTTCCTGATTTCCGCGGCGGTTATGCTGGCGGCAAGTGCGGTGTGGTATGCGCGCATGAGCTGGTTTGAACGCGTCATTGCGGAAAACGGGGAAACGGAAGTCATTGAACTGCACCACCATCAGCACAAGAAAAAGGAAGGTCTGCTGCATATTCTGGTGGTTTCGGGCGTGCTGCTCGCTGCCGTCAGCTCGATGACACACGGCATGCTGCGCGATGGCATTCAGACCTGGCTGCCGACCCTGATGACAGATAATTTCCACTTCGGAACGTCCGCCTCGGTTGCCCTGGATATCATTCTTCCGCTGGTCAACATTTCCGGCGTATTTCTCACCAAAGCGATTGCAAAGAATCACATTCACAATGAGCTGCGCGGCTCGGCCGGATTCTTCGCTGTCACAATTGTTTCGCTGGTGCTGCTCGGCTTTGTCTGTGAACGCAGTGCAGCGGCCTCTCTGCTGCTGCTGACGGTGGCAAGCACCTGTATGGTCGGCGCGAATATCATGCTGATTAACCTGATGCCGATTCACTTCGGCGCAATCGGCCGCGCGTCCTCTGTGACCGGCATTCTCAACTGCTCCGCCTATGTCGGGTCAGCCCTGTCCAGCTACGGCATCGGCACGGTGGCGGACAGCTGCGGCTGGACGTCGGCAATCTGGGTCTGGGTGGGATTTTCCCTGCTCGCTCTGCTGGCAGCCCTGTTCGGCTCGGGACGCTGGGGAAAATTCGAACAATCGGTATAAAAACAGCAACAGGCTCTGCCCATGCGGCAAAGCCTGTTTTTTTACGCTTCGATGCCAAAGCTGCGGAAATATTTTTTCAGCTTTCGCAATATGCTGTTTGCGGTGCGCAGCAGCTGCTGTGCGGTCTGCCGGTCTTCTCCGAAAAGATCCGCCTCGTCAAGCGCCTCGTTCAGCAGATCGCGGTGATCTTCTGTCAGATGACATACCACCAGCAAATCTGCCGATTTGAACTGATTGTCCGCCAGCAGGAACTGATCCTGAATGCGGTCGAGATTTTCGCTGAATGCAGTCAGATGCTCCCGTTCCTCGCCGGACAGCTCCTCCTCCTGCAGCGTGCGCTCGATATCCTCTGCGTAAAATTGAAGAACGGACAGACAGAATTCCAGTTCCTCCGCCGTCAATGTGCTTCCGATGTCGTTCATAGATGTATTCCTCCTGTGCCTGACTTCTATTTTACTATGGAATGCCTGTGCAGGCAAGCAGAAAAAACCGGCGGAATAGGGAATACCACTTGACAATTATTCTGCGTTATGTAATACTATTCAATGTAGTTATCAAAACTATTTTATGTATGAGGGCAGACAATGAAACAGAGAAATACCGTGATTGTAGTCGACTCGGGATGTGATATCCCGCAGTCTTTTGTCGAACAATACCATATCAAGGTTGCCCCTCTCCGTATTTCCTACGAGGAGGAGAGCCATCTGGACAGCGTCGAGCTGGCCTACGAAGTATACCGCCGGTTCCCGCAGGAAATCCCGCACACTTCCACACCGGTCATGCAGGATTTCTATGATCTTGTCGAGGAGATCAAGGCGGAGGGCTATGAAAATGTCATCGGCGTGTTCATCTCCAGCGGACTGAGCAGCACCTGCCAGACGGCAAAAATGGTGCTGGATGAGCACCCGGAGCTGAATTCCTTTGTTCTGGATACGAAAAATATTTCCATCGGCGCAGGTCTGCTTGCGATGTGGGCAGCCGTTCAGCTGGAACAGGGCCTGTCCTTTGGCGAGGTGTGTCAGAAGCTGCCGCAGAAGGTTGCGGATTCCAAGGTGTTCTTTTATATGGACACACTGGAATATCTGCGCAAGGGCGGACGCATCGGCGCGGTGACATCGGTTGTCGGCGGCCTGCTGAAGATCAAGCCGATTATTTCGTGCAGTGCGGAAGGCACATATTATACGGTCGAAAAGATTCGCGGCGCAAAGGCGGGTGTTCAGAAGCTGATCGGGCATGCGGCAAAAAAATGCGGGGAAAATTCCGCATGGCTTGCGCTGATGAATGGCGGCGCGGCGGAGACGGCGAAACAGGTCAGACCGATTCTGCAGGATGCCATTCGGAAGGGAAAGATTGTCGCGGAGAGTCAGATTACAGCGTCCATGGCGGTGCACACCGGTCCGGGTCTGCTGGGCATCGGCGTTCTTGTCAATCCGTAACTGTGATACCGAAAATCAAATGATGAAATCAATGCCGTTCTTCTCAGCGCTTTGTGCTGGAAAGAGCGGCATTTTTGCGTTTTTTGGTGTACTGTGCATTCCTTTTGCCGGCATGATACCCGTTCAACTTGCCGTATGTCAAGCGGGACAGGTAGCATCATGTGCTTTTTGGCATCAACTGATAAGACTGCCGCAATTGAGATCGGCTATCTGCTGTTTGAATGCCGGAGATCTCCACATCTAAGATTTCAACCCACAACCAGCTTATTTGTCTTCTTCAAATACTTCGCCGGAATGGGATGATCCAGCCGCCATGTGATATTCATAGGCTTTTCGCCCTCGTGCTTTACGTAGTTTGCCGTTCCGAGATAAGTGTAAGCCTCGGCGCCGCCCGTGATCCGGTCGGCCTTGAACTCGCGGACGAACAACAGCACGCGGCTGCCTTTCTCCCTGTGATGAATGTACCGCTGGCCGGCGGAGGACCGCTCCGCCGTGGTGCTC
>DJXF01000038.1:15852-19508 GCA_002449635.1 Clostridiales bacterium UBA7011
CCGCCGTGGTGCTCTGGCTCTGCCAATGGAACAGCCACTCATTGATGGAGTAATCGTTGTACATGGTCGTGGGCGAATAGTCCTTGTCGGACTTGTTCAGAGTCACGAAGAACACATCCAGCTTCTGATCGGGCAGCCATTTTACGCCCTCCCGCACTGTCGCAGGCTTCAGGAAGTCCAACGCCGCCAGCAGCTGGTCGCGGGTGTAGGTACAATGCAGATCCAGCGGGCAAGCAAAGCCCACATCCACCGGGGCGTCAATGAAGTCAATCCGGTCACACCGGTATTTCAGGAGCTCGATAAGCTCGTCCAAGAGTACCGGACTGTCGGACAGCGCATAGAGGTTATCCCATACCTCATCGCTCCGCCAATCCTCCGCGGCCTTTCCCCACACGGTGATATAGAACATCTGGAGCATTCGCTTTTCGATGTCGGAAAGCTTATCAAAATCCACATCATCCAGCCGCGGCAGCAGGTTCAGCAGGAAGGAAATCCAGCGGCGGGAATCCGCCACAGCCAGCCTTGCCATGGCTTTGGTCAGTGTTTTCTCCAGCGGTTCGGTAAAGTCGTCGATCACATCCGCGCGAGCACACAGGCGGGAAAATGCGGCAAATTTGTAGATACTCCTGGGGTCCAGATGGTAATACTCCAGGAAGTTGGCGAGCGTCAGCTTCATGCCGGTATCTTCCTCAAAAGAGGCGATACGGGTCACCAGCCCGGCGCTGGTGCCATAGGACGCCCGTATATTGTCCAATATGTATTTTGCGGCCTTCTTCTCCAGCTGTATGTAGCAGCCCTTTGGCACGGAGATGAAGCCGTCCTTGATCTCGCGGGTCACGCTGCGGGCAGTATTGGAGAGCAGCGCAGCGAACTTGTCCTCAAAGTTATACTTTCTGTTGGCCTGGCCGATAAAGTCGAGAACGGTCAGGCATTCTTTATCCTCCGCCAAACGCAGGCCGCGGCCCAGCTGCTGAAGGAAGATGGTCAGGGATTCCGTGGGGCGCAGGAACAGCACGGTATTGACCTCGGGAATGTCCACGCCCTCGTTGTAGATATCCACGACAAAGATGAACCGCACTTTGCCGGACACGAGACGGTCCTTGGCGTTGCGCCGTTCCTCGTCGGGGGATTTACCGGTCAGGAACATGGACGCAATGCCGTGCTCATTGAAATACCGGCACATAAATTCCGCGTGCTCCACCGTGACGCAGAAGCCAAGGCCCTTGACTTCATCGATGTCCGTCACATATTTCAGAAGGGAGGACACGACCAGATCCGCACGGCGATTGGCGATCATGCCGCTGAGCGTATAGATTTTCGACAGCTCCGCTTTATCATAACCGCCCGCCGACCATTTCAGCTTGTCGAGGTCTACGGTATCGGTCACACCGAAGTATTGGAAGGGGCAAAGCAGCTTGCGGTCTATGGCCTCCGGCAGCCGAATCTCGGCCGCAATGCGGTTATTAAAATAGCCGAGAACGCTCTTGCCATCCATGCGCTCCGGCGTGGCGGTCAAGCCCAGCAGAATCTTCGGCTGATAGTATTCCAACAGCTTTTGATACGTGGGCGCTGCCGCGTGGTGGAACTCGTCCACGATGATGGAATCATAGAAATCCGGTGAGGTCTTTGCCGTGAAGTCCTGGGAATTGAAGGTCTGAATGGAGATAAAGAGATTGTCGAGGCTGTCCGGTCGATAGCTGCCCACGAACATTTCCCCGAAATTGGCGTCCTTCAGCACGGCCCGGAAGGTGTATATACTCTGCTTCAGAATCTCCTCCCGGTGGGCAACGAACAGCAATCGGCAGGGTTTCCCCGCATTCTTCTTACGAAAACGCTTATAGTCCAACGCGGAGATGACCGTTTTGCCGGTGCCCGTCGCGGCAACAAGCAGATTGCGCGTATAGCCGCGGACCGTACGCTCGGCCTCCAACTTATCCAGAATCTCTTGCTGATAAGAGTAGGGCTGGATATCCATGGTATAGATTTCGGCGTTGTTGCTGTCGAAATACTTTTCCGCCTGCAGTGCGCGGGCCAGACGTTCCCTCTGCCCCTCATCGTAGTACTCAAATTCCTTATCATTCCAGTAAAACTCAAAGGTGGCGGCCACCTTGTCGATGGTCTCCGGCAGATCTTTCCTCGTGATCTTGGTATTCCACTCCAGCCCACTGGTCAGCGCCGCGTTCGAGAGGTTGGAGGATCCGACATAGGCCGTGGTAAAGCCGGTGTCACGGCAGAAAATATACGCCTTCGCATGGAGCCGGGTGATCTTGGTGTTGTAGCTGACCTTGATCTGTGTGTTGGGGAGCTTGCGCAATTCTTCGATAGCCTTCACGTCGGTGGCACCCATGTAGGATGTGGTAATGATCCGCAGCTCACCGCCGTTTTGCGTGAAGGCAGTCAGTTCATCCATGATGAGACGCAGACCGCTCCACTTGATGAAGGACACCAATATGTCGATCCGATTGCAGGACAGGATCTCTTTTTTGAGCTCCGTGTACATCTGCGGTTCGTGGACAGCGCCGGTGAACAGGCTGGACTGCGCGATGGAGGTCTCCGGCCGGACGACCTGAGCCCTGTCATTGACTGCCCAAATGCTGTTTTTTCGGTCAAAAAGAGCAAGAAGCTGTTCCGCCCGCTCTGCAACCGAGAGCGAATCGAAGTCAGCTTCTCTCGTTTCCGCCTTGATGGTGGTGATAATCTGATTGGCAAGAGCGACCTGGGCGTTCAGATCACCGCCATTATCCCGAAGGTTGTCCAGCCCGCGCTCCACTACCTCAGCCACGTACTTTGCCAGCACTTTGGACGCCTCGGCGGAATCAATGGGCGCAGTTTGACTGAGCTTGTCATCTGCGGCAAGCTCGCTGTCTAAACGTTTATTGATAATCTGCTCATATAATCCGTCGTGCAGCATGATAACGCTCTCCAATTACATTAACGATGTGATGCCCTTCCTCTGCCAGCCTTTCGACGAGCACCAACGGTCCGACCGTTTCTTCGTTCCTTTTTACAAATTCTGCGATCATATTTATAATAATACCATTATACCCGTTTGGGGCAGATAGTCAAAGTTTTTTCGGGAATTATACCAGAAAATGTTTCTGTCAACCGGATGATTCTTCGTCAAATTTCAAAAACATACCGCGGTCCGATTGATCTGAAAAGGAAAATGAAAAAAGGGCGCCGGCCGGATAGATCAGCGCCCGATTTTTATTGAAGTGGTGGTTTGGTCGTAGTGGAAAATCAATAGCCTAAAAAAGTACGAAAAAACCGCCATTTCTCGATGAAACAGCGGCTTTTTTCTGGTGGAGATAAGCGGGATCGAACCGCTGGCCTCTTGAATGCCATTCAAGCGCTCTTCCATCTGAGCTATACCCCCACTATTAATTATTTTAAAAAAACAAAGCTGAAAAGTCAAGAGATTTTCAAAAGAGGTATTGCTAAAAGTAAATCTAAAAATAGATTTAATCTCCATGTATGAATATGGCAATGCAAAAATTTACATCATTTTCTCCAGCGATGCCAGAGGAAATATTTATCTTTTTTCTTTTTATTTATGCTTGCAAATTTTTTTAATTATTATATACTTAAAATATCAGACTACTTTGAGGTTTTTCACTTAAGTAGTATTATTCAAAATTTTAAATGAGGTGGTTTCC
>DJXF01000079.1 GCA_002449635.1 Clostridiales bacterium UBA7011
ACGCCCCGGGGGTTTACCTCAACGGTGCGATTTTGTGCGATGAAAGCACGCAGGAAATTGTGTACATGGAGGGACTGGATGACCGCGCAAAGGAGCTTGCGCGCGCTGTGATGCAGCGCTTTCCGCATATTGGAATAGAGGTGTTTCTGCTCGATCACTCCTATGTCTGCAATATGAATGAAATCACGCGCGAGCATTTTATTCATCTGGATATTCCGTATGAAGAAATTGCCCTCGATGCCATTCCGGAGCCGTGTGAGCAGTGGGGAAAAATCAACTTTACGGGAACGCATGAGCAGATGGAGCCGGTGCGTGCGTTTGTCGACCCGATGAAAGCGCACTTTAATCTGACCTTTTCCACGCCGGTTTTCTATGAAATGACCTGTAAGGGCGGACATAAAGGCGACGGCGTGCGGCGCCTGGCACAGTACATGAATGTCAAGCCGGAGCTTGTCTGCACGGTCGGCGACAGTCAGAATGACCTGCCGATGCTCGAGCAGGCCGGCATCAGCTTCGCGCCGGCAAATGCGCGCAGCTATGTGCTGGAAATCGCGGATGTCGTTGTGCCGGACAACAATCACGATGCACTCAAGGGCGTTGTGGAATATCTCGATCACAAATTCTGAGAAGAACTATGACGCAGCGGAAGGGAAAGCTCATCCGCTGCGTTTTTTCACACAAGAGAGAGGAGAAAAACCGATGAAAAAGGCCGATCAAAACCGTATTCTCGGCGCAGTGCTCAGCATGACATACTCCCTGTATCCGCTGGAAATGACAGAGGAGCGGAATGCGCTGGTGCGCCGCGCGCTTGCGCTGCTGGGACAGAGTGCGCCTGCGGCCGAGGAAATCGAATCTGTTCTGCACGCGCTGCATCAGTCAAAATACGATCTCAACCCGGGCTGCCACTGTCTGATTGGCAACGGCTATTATCCGGACGACTTCACCGACTGCTTTCGCAAGCTCGACCGCACGGACGCGGTCGGGGAAGCGGCGCGTGCGCTGTTTGCCGTCCTGCAGAAGCCGCGCGAGGATTGGGATGCGGCGGCGATGTATGCCGCCATTCGTGCGATTTACAACAGGGAATACGATGCCGCGCGCATTGCGGACATTCACGCACAGCTGGGAGAATAAGCGCCCGGCATAGGTCATGCCTGCACCCGCATATCATGTTCGAGCAGCGAGAAGCGCTGCGGAACGGAGGAAACAGCATGTGCGGAATTGCCGGACTGGTCGGGGATGTCCCGACACGGACGATATTGGAACGGATGCAGCAGACGATGCGGCGGCGCGGACCGGATCAGGCGGGAATCTGGGAGGGCGAGGGCGCGGCACTGGTACATGCCCGCCTTGCAGTCATTGACATCGAAGGCGGACGGCAGCCCATGCAGCGAATCGCCGGGGAACGGGAATTTGTCATGGTGTACAACGGCGAGCTGTACAACACCGCGGAACTGCGCGAACAGCTGTGCGCCTGCGGACATACGTTTGCCACCCATTCGGACACGGAGGTTGTGCTTGCGGCCTATACTGAATGGGGCGAAGCCTGCCTGGACCGTATGAACGGCATTTATGCGTTTGCAATCTGGAATATTCGAGAGAAAAATCTGTTTTTTGCGCGAGATCGCATGGGTGTAAAGCCTTTGTTCTTTACAGAGAGCGGCGGGAACTTCCTGTTTGCTTCCGAGATCAAAACACTGCTTGCATATCCGCAGGTGTCCGCGCAGCTGGATGCCTCGTCGATCGCGGAGCTGATGCTGATCGGTCCGGGGTGCACGCCCGGCTGCGGTGTATTTCGCGGCATCCGCGAGGTGCCGGCGGCCTGGTGCGGAACCTATTCGCCGGAAAACGGGGTACAGCTGCGGCAGTATTGGAAGCTGACAGACCGCAGGCACACCGATTCTCCGGAGGAGACCGTGGCAAAGGTGCGCGAGCTGCTGCGCGATGCTGTTTCGAGGCAGATGGTATCCGACGTGCCCCTGTGCACCTTTTTATCCGGCGGACTGGATTCCAGCATTCTTTCCGCATTGGCCGCGAAAGAATACGCGGCGCAGGGGCGCAGGCTGAATACGGTCTCTGTGACCTATCGGGACAACGACAAATATTTTCATCGGTCGCACTTTCAGCCGAACAGCGATGACGCCTACATCGCGAAGATGAACGATGCGATCGGTGCGGAAAATCATCTGTTTGTCATCGATACGCCGCAGCTGGTACAGGCATTGTTCGAGGCGGTTGAAGCGCGCGACCTGCCCGGCATGGCAGATGTGGATGCATCCCTGCTGCTGTTCTGCCGGGAGATCAAAAAAATCGGCACGGTTGCGCTGTCGGGTGAATGCGCCGACGAAATCTTTGGCGGATATCCGTGGTTCCGCGATGCCGATATTCGGCGCAGACAGGGCTTTCCGTGGGCGCAGTCGACCTCGTACCGCACCGGTTTCCTGCGGGAAGAATGGCTGGAGGGACTGGATGCGGCGGCATTTGTCGATGCGCGCTATCAGCGCACGATTGCACAGGTGCAGCCCGATTTCGACCTCAGCGCGGACGACCGGCGCATCCGCGAAATGACGCGGCTGAATATGGAATGGTTTATGCAGACGCTGCTCACCCGAAAAGACCGCATGAGTATGTACAGCGGCCTGGAGGTGCGCGTGCCGTTCTGCGACCACCGCATTGCGGAATATCTGTACAATGTCCCGTGGCACCTGAAGGACTGGAACGGGATGGAAAAAGGTCTGCTGCGCGAGG
>DJXF01000062.1:0-9202 GCA_002449635.1 Clostridiales bacterium UBA7011
GCGATTCGTCAGATCTATGTCGAGCACGCACAGGAAGCCATCGACTCCCTGAAGAAAAACTGACACAGATGCATCGTGACGGGCGGTCCGGACTTTCCGGGCCGTTCTTCCTGAAAGGTGAATTATTGTATGAAAAAATCCATTCTCTCCCTCTTTTTGACCCTCGCCATGGCGCTCTCCCTGCTTTCCGGCTGCGGCAGCGCGCCCGCTGCAAAGGATGCCGGCTCCGGCTCGGCTTCCGCTGACAGCAAGGTCGCCTCCGCCTCCGAAATGGCGGAGCAGAAGGACGTCGTGACCGACGATCTGAAGCCGGTGGACGGCAGCGCGGTCAAGGACGGCACCTACGCCGTGACGGTCGACTGCAGCTCCTCCATGTTCCGCATCACCGACTGCCAGCTGACCGTCAAGGACGGCAAAATGACGGCGGTCATGACCATGAGCGGGACGGGCTATGCGTACGTCTACCCGGGCACCGGCGAGCAGGCCGCCAAAGCGGACGAAAAAAGCTATATCCCCTACGAGGAGACGGCGGACGGCGTGCACACGTTTACCATCCCCGTACCGGCGCTCGACACCGGCATTTCCTGCGCGGCGTACAGCAAGCGCAAGCAGAAATGGTATGACCGCACGCTGGTGTTCCGCGCCGATTCTCTGCCCGCAGACGCCCTTTCCGACGGCGTGATTGCAACGCCCGAAAGCCTCGGGCTCAAGGACGGCAGCTACCGCATCGGCGTCACACTGGAGGGCGGCTCCGGCCGCGCGAGCGTGACCTCCCCCGCGAAGCTGACGATTGCGGACGGCAAGGCGACCGCGGAAATCATCTGGAGCAGCTCCCATTACGACTACATGGTGGTGGACGGCACGCGCTATGAGCCGGTCAGCACCGAGGGCAATTCCGTCTTTGAAATTCCGGTCAGCGGCTTTGACTTCAAGCTGCCGGTCTCGGCGGACACCACCGCCATGAGCACGCCGCATGAAATCGAATATACGCTGTACTTCGATTCCGCATCCATCGCGCCGTCATGACGCGCCGCATTTCCTGCTTTTTCACGGCGCTTGCTCTGTGTGTCTGTCTGCTGACCGCGTGCGGCGCGGCGGACACACGGGCGGCGCAGGCGTGGCCGGACATGCAGCCGACGCACAGCATGCAGCTGCGGTATGCCGCGCAGTTCCGCGTCGATTACTATGACGGCGGCGCCGCGCTCATCACGATTGCGGACACGGACCGCTATCTGCTGCTGCCGGAGGGCGCCGCGGTGCCCTCCGGTCTGGACAGCGGCATCACGGTGCTGCATCCGCCGAAGCACATTTACCTCGCCGCCTCCTCCGCGATGGATTTATTCCACGGCCTGAATGCGCTGGACAGCGTGCGCCTGACGAGCACAAAGCCGAAGGACTGGAGTCTGCCCGCCGTGCGGCAGGCGCTCGAATCCGGCTCCATGCGCTACGCCGGAAAATACAGCGCGCCCGACTACGAGCTCCTGCTGTCCGAGGGCTGCGATCTCGCGATTGAATCGACGATGATTTACCACAATCCCGCCGCAAAGGAGCAGCTCGAGCGGCTGGGCATTCCGGTTCTGACCGAGCGCTCCAGCTACGAATCCCATCCGCTCGGACGGATGGAATGGATCCGGCTGTACGGTCTTCTGCTCGGCAAAAGCAACGAGGCGGATGCCTTTTTCTCCGAACAGGCCGCCAAGCTGGACGCGCTTGACACAGACCGCGCCGGCAGCGGAAAAACGGTGGCGTTCTTTTCCGTGAGTCCCGGCGGCTATGTCACGGTGCGCAAGCCGGGCGACTACATCTCCAAAATGATCGAGCTTGCCGGCGGGCGCTATTTTCTGTCCGCCGCGGATGTCGAGCCGGAGAAAAACGCGCTGTCCACGATGAACATGCAGATGGAGGCATTTTACGCCGCGGCGCGCAGCGCGGATGTGCTCATCTACAACAGTGCCATCGAGGGCGAGCTGCAAACGGTCGGACAGCTTTTGGACAAAAGCCCGCTGCTCGCCGACTGCCCGGCGGTGCAGAGCGGAAACGTGTGGTGTACGGGAAAAAATATGTTCCAGCAGACCAGCGGCGCGGCGGATATGATCGCCGACCTGCACGCCGTCATCAGCAGCGGGGCAGACACCGCCGATACACTGACCTTTCTGCACCGGCTGAAGTGACAGCCCCGCGGTGCTCCCATGTGTTCGCAAAGGAGGCTTTTCCTGCCATGAATCAACGACGTTCGCTCCGCCTGCTGTGCGGCTACGGACTGCTGCTCGCGCTGCTGTGCGTGCTGCTCGTGTGCAATCTCAACGCGGGCAGTGTGCCGCTGCCGGCGGGACGGGTGGTGCGCATTCTGCTCGGACAGCCGGACGAAAACGCCGCAATCATCCGCGATATCCGCCTGCCGCGCCTGCTGGCGGCGGCGATTCTCGGCGGCGCGCTGTCCGTCTCCGGCTTTCTGCTGCAGACGTTTTTTGCAAACCCGATTGCCGGACCGTTTGTGCTCGGCATTTCGTCCGGCGCAAAGCTGGTCGTCGCGCTTGTGCTCATCGCCGCGCTGGAGCACGGACTGGTGCTGCACTCCGCCGCGCTCATCCTCGCCGCCTTTGCCGGCTCGATGATTTCCATGGGCTTTATTCTGCTCATTTCCGGCCGCGTCAGGAAAATGTCGCTGCTCATCATCTGCGGTGTCATGATCGGCTATATCTGCTCCGCTGTGACCGATTTTGTCGTCACGTTCGCGGATGATTCCAACATTGTCAATCTGCACAACTGGTCGATGGGCAGCTTTTCGGGCATCAGCTGGGGCAATGTCGGCACGCTGTCCGCCGTTGTCTTTGCCGTGCTCCTTCTGACCGTCCTGCTGTCCAAGCCCATGGGCGCATATCAGCTGGGCGAGGTGTACGCGCAGAATGTCGGCGTCAACATTCGCCGCTTTCGCTTTGCTCTGATTGTGCTTTCCAGCATTCTCTCCGCCTGTGTGACCGCGTTTGCCGGTCCGATTTCGTTTGTCGGCATCGCCGTGCCGCATCTGGTCAAGAGCCTGTTTCGCACGGCAAAGCCGCTGATTATTCTGCCCGCGAGCTTTCTCGGCGGCGCGGTGTTCTGCCTGTTCTGCGATCTGATCGCACGCACGCTGTTCGCCCCCACGGAGCTGAGCATCAGCTCGGTCACGGCGGTATTCGGCGCGCCGGTCGTCATCTGGATGATGCTGCACCGCGACAGCAGGCAGCGGAGGTGAGCGCATGAACGCAAACGAAATGCTGCACACCGATCACCTCGCCGTGGGCTACGGCAGACAGCCGCTCATTCGGGATATCTCGCTTGCCGTCCGCCCCGGTCAGATTCTCACGCTCATCGGCCCGAACGGCGCGGGAAAATCCACCATCTTAAAGAGCATCACCCGCCAGCTCGCGCCGCTCGCCGGAACCGTCTGGATCGGGCAGCAGCCGCTGCACGCGATGCGCGAGCAGACCTTTGCGCAGACGGTCTCCATCCTGATGACCGGATGGGCCGAGCCGGAGCTCATGCGCTGTGAGGAGGTCGTCGCGGCCGGACGGTTTCCGTATACCGGACGGCTCGGCATTCTGTCCGCACACGACAGGGAAAAGGTCGCCGAGGCGATGGCGCTCGTGCACGTGTCCGATCTGGCGGAGCGCGATTTCAGCTGCATCAGCGACGGGCAGCGGCAGCGCGTCATGCTCGCACGCGCGATCTGTCAGGAGCCGGAAATCCTCGTGCTCGATGAGCCGACGTCCTTCCTCGACATCCGGCACAAGCTCGAGCTGCTGTCCATTCTGAAGGAGCTGGTGCACAGCAGACAGCTCGCCGTCATTCTCTCCCTGCACGAGCTCGATCTGGCGCAGAAGGTGTCCGATCTCGTGCTGTGCATCCGCGGCGACCGCATCGACCGCTGCGGCACACCGGAGGAAATTTTTACAGACGACTACATCCGCACGCTGTACGGCGTGACGCGCGGCAGCTACAACGGTCTGTTCGGCTCTCTCGAGCTCGCCCCGCCGCAGGGCGCGCCGGAGGTCTTTGTCATCGGCGGCGGCGGCTTCGGCATTCCGGTCTACCGCCGTCTGCAGCGGCGCGGCATTCCGTTTGCCGCGGGCGTGCTGCCCGAACACGACCTCGATTATCCCGTGGCAAAGGCGCTCGCGGCCGACCTGATTTCCGAGCCCGCGTTCGCCCCGGTGGGCGATGCCGCCGTACAGCGCGCCGCCCGGGTTCTGCTGCGCTGCAGGGCCGCCGTGTGCTGTGTCGAACAGTTCGGCGAGACCAACCGCGGCAATCTGCAGCTGCGCGCGCTCGCTGAGGCGCACAGTCTGCTTCGCACCCCAGAGGAGGAGCTATGAACATCCAGCTTTCGGACCATTTTACTTACCTGAAACTCGTCCGCTTTACACTGCCGACCATGGTGATGATGATTTTCACCTCGGTTTACGGCATTGTGGACGGTATTTTTGTGTCAAACTTCGTCGGCAGCAGTGCCTTTGCATCGGTCAATCTCATCATGCCCGCGCTGATGATGCCGGGTTCGCTCGGCTTTCTGTTCGGCACAGGCGGCAGCGCCATCGTCGCCTATACCCTCGGAGAGGGCGACCGCGAACGGGCAAACCGGTATTTTTCCATGCTCGTCTATGTCGAAATCGCGGTCGGCATCGGAATTTCCGCCCTCGGCCTGCTGTGTCTCAGCCCGATTATCCGCGCTCTCGGCGCGACAGAGCGCATGGTGGCGGACTGCCGGATTTACGGCGGCGTGCTGCTCCTCGGCCTGACGGCCTTTATGCTGCAGAACACCTTTCAGAGCTTTTTTGTCGCGGCGGAAAAGCCGCAGCTCGGACTGGCGTTCTCCCTCGCCGCGGGCTTTACCAACATTCTGTTTGATTTTCTTCTGATCTATGTATGCCGCATGGGTGTGCTCGGCGCGGCTCTGGCCACCGTGCTCAGTCAAATGGTCGGCGGACTGGTCCCGCTGCTCTACTTTTCCCGAAAAAACAGCAGCCTGCTGCGCTTGACGCGGGCAAAGCCGGAGGCGCGTCCGATTGTCCGCACCGCAGTCAACGGCTCGTCGGAAATGATCTCCAATCTGTCGCTTTCGCTCGTCAACATGCTGTACAATCTCCAGCTCATGCGGCTGGCAGGCGCGGGCGGCGTCTCCGCCTACGGCATCATCATGTATTCCGGCTTCGTCTTTTACGGCATTTTCCTCGGCTACTCCATCGGCAGTGCGCCGCTCATCGCCTATCACTTCGGCGCGCAGAATCTGAATGAGCTGCGCAGTCTCCTGCGGAAAAGCCTGCTGCTCATGTTCGCCGCAGGACTGGTGATGACCGCGCTTGCGGAGCTGTCCGCGCAGTGGATTGCCGGCATTTTCGTCGGCTATGACGCCGACCTGCTGCAGCTGACCATCCATGCGCTGCAGCTGTACTCCCTCTCCTACCTGCTCAGCTGGTTCCCGGTCTTTGTCTCCGCCTTTTTCACCGCGCTGAACAACGGTCTGGTCTCCGCGCTCATTTCCTTTGTGCGCACCCTTGTGTTTGAGAGCGCGATGGTGCTCCTGCTTCCCGTGCTGTGGGGGCTGAACGGCATCTGGCTCGCCGTCGTCTTTGCGGAGGCCCTCTCCCTGCTGCTCAGCCTGTTTTTTCTGCTCCGCTGCAACCGGAGCTATCACTATCTCCGCTGATTTCCCGCGGAAGCGGACGGCCTCTTCTGTCCGTCCGCACAAATGCGCAAGTGCCGCTTTTTCTCCGTGAAAAAGCGGCACTTTTTGTCTGTTCTGTTGTCCCGGATGCTCCGGTTATCCATCTCACGCGCTGCCCGCGTCTGTGTGTCAGGACGCGGACCCGGTCTCAATTCCGTGGAAAATGTGGTCCGGCCACGGGTCAAACTGATCGGGCAGCTTTTCCGCCGAGGCGATGGTGGTGCGTTCAAACGCGAGCGGAATAATGGGCATCTGCTCGACAAACGTGCTGAGATATTCCGTCTGCGCCTTCTCCCTTTCCTCCGGCCTGCACGAGGCCAGCGCGCGAATGGCTGTCTCCATGTCTTTGTCGTAATAGCCGCTGAAATTGCGCTCGCCGTTGGTGGAAATCAGGGAGGACAGATCGAAATCCGCCGTCATTTCATATTCGCCGTAATACAGCTGAAAGGCCTCGCGGCGCAGCCTGCTCTGGCAGTCCTCAAAGCTGAGCGGCGTGACCGTGGTCTTGATGCCCGCCTCATCGAGCGATTTCGCGCACTGCTGCAGCACCGCGCCCTTTGTGCTGTATTTCTCGTTATAGATGATCTCAATTTCAAACGGTCTGCCGCCGCGGATATCCAGATAGCCGTCCTCATTGCGGTCGAAAATGTCGGCATCGCGCAGCAGCTCGAGTCCCTTTTCCCTGTTGTTGTCCGGCTGTTCCACGCCCTGCGGCACGGGAATCATCGGCAGACCCGCGGCATCCGCACGGCCGGCAAAGCAGCTCTGCACAATGCTCTTGCGGTTGAGCAGATAAGCCAGACCGGCGCGCACATCCGCGCTGTCATACGGCTCCAAATCGCAGTTGATGCCCAGGTAGTGCATCCGTGTGCCCGGCACGCCGACATTATACTTTGCGCCCTGTACCGGCGCCGACTCCGCATCGGTCCGCATGAGCAGCGACAGCTCGCCGCTTCCCAGCAGATTGGCGGCGCCCGCGCTGTCGGAAACCGGCTTCAGCGTAATCGCTTTGCAGAAGCCGATCCTGCCGCCGCTCCACTGCTCGAACGGAATCAGGGTGGACACGCCCTCGCTTGCCGCCAGCTGATACGGTCCTGTGCCGTCGGGACAGGTGTCCTCATCCGTGCCCTTGCGCATGATGGGCACATCGAGCAGCGCCGCCAGATTGGTGTTTTCCCGATACAACCGGATATGTACCTCATCGCCGCTGTACTTGACCGATGAAATGCACGCGAGCTGCTTCTGATAGGTCGAATCCTCGCGCAGCCGCGCATTGTTGAGCGAAAAAACCACGTCCTCGGGTGTGAGCTGCTGTCCGGAATGGAATTTGACGCCCGAACGGACGGTCAGCGTATATTCCCGGCTGTCCGTCTGCTCCAGAGAACTGCACAGCACCTTCTGCGGCTGAAAGCTTTTGTCGAGCACAAACAGCCGCTCAAAGCACAGCTGCACGAGCAGCTCATTTTCCGGCGAGGTGCACGCATACGGGTTGAGCCCGTCATTCTCGTTATAGGCGAGAACAAAGGAATCCACCGCCTTGACATGCGCCGCCTGTCCGACGGCCTGTCCGGACTCCGCCGCCCCGCTGCCGCTGTCCTCCTGCCTGTCCCCGCAGCCGGCGGTCAGCAGGAGCAGCATCATGCCCGTCAGCAGCGCCGCGATTGTGCGTTTTCTTTTCATGAATGATCTTCCTCCAGCATAAGAATACCGGCCTGTACGCCGCGCCGCCCATGCGTCGCGCGGTGCGACCAGAACTCGGTGTGCCTGCATTTGGTGCACAGACCGCTGTCGACGATCGTGCGCACGCCCGCCTGCTCGAGCCGCATGCGGTTGATGCCCTGCAGGTCGATAAAATATTTGGCCCCGCGCCGCGCGACAAACGGTTCACAGTCGGGTCCCATCGCCTCGCGCATCGCGTCGGGCACGTCCGCGTCCGTCTCAAAGCAGCACTGCCGGATGGACGGGCCGATGACCGCCTCGATATCCGCGGGGTCTGCGCCGTATTCGCGCTGCATGGTGCGAACGGTTTTGGCTAAAATGCCGTTTGCGGTGCCGCGCCAGCCGGAATGGCACACGCCGATGCTGCGGCTGACCGGGTCGTGCAGCAGCGTGACGACACAGTCGGCATAATAGCCGCACAGCGGCACGCCGGGCAGGTTGGTGACAATCGCATCGGTCTCCCAGCGCATCGGCTGTCCGAGGCCCATGCCGACCGCATCGCGGTCCACAACGCGCACGCAGTCGCCGTGCACCTGTTTGGTCATTGTCATGCGCCCGCGCGGCACGCCGAAGTGCTTTGCCAGAATGTCATAGTTGCGGAGCACATTTTCGCGCACATCCCCGCGGTTAAAGCCGAGGTTGAGCGAGGCCAGATACCCCGTGCTCACCCCGCCGAATTTGGTTGTAAACAGATGCGGCGTCGTCAGTGCGTCGCATTCATAATAAATCAGGCCGTCTGTTTCGCGCCTGTGAAACTGTGGATGCATTGGTTTCCTCCTGTTCAGGCGCTGTGCGCCCGCGTACACATTATACTATGCTTTTCGGAAAAAATACAGGGGCTGGGCGCCCATAAAAATCGCAGGAGGAATTATTTTACAATCGTTCGCGGGGAATTTTGTCAAAAAACGCCGGTTTTTGCTCCCATTGCCTGCCGGGACATCCGCCGCACGCCCCGTCTGCCGCCAGTGCCCTGTTGACAAGCGTGTCATTTCCTATTAGAATAAGTAATAATGCCTTTGTGCGCAAACGTACGCGATCTATCGTTTATCCGCACAGGTATTACCTTGAAATTTCAGAATTATTTAGAAAAAATCCACGAAAACAGGAGGTGTGTATCGGAACAATGTTAGGTTATATCATTGCCGCTGTCGTCGGCATACTTGTGGGTGCCATCGCGGGCGTCCTCTACCGCAAGAACGTCGCCGAAAAGGAAATCGGCAGCGCGGAGGAGGAAGCCAAGCGTATTATTAACGATTCCATCAAGACCGCAGAGAGCAAAAAGCGCGAAGCGGTGCTGGAGGCAAAGGAAGAAATTCACAAAAGCCGTGCCGATCTCGAGCGTGAAATCAAGGAACGCCGCAGTGAGGTGCAGAAAACCGAACGTCGTCTGACACAGAAAGAGGAAACGCTGGACCGGAAGACCGACGCCGCGGAGCAGAAGAACGAAGAGCTGACCCGCCGTCTCGCCAAGGTTCAGAAAAGCCAGGAGGAAGCGGAAAAGTACAAGCAGCAGCAGCTGGAGCGTCTGGAAAGCGTCTCCGGCCTGACCCGCGAGGAAGCCAAGGACTTTTTGGTCAAATCCATCGAGCAGGAGGCCCAGCACGACGCTGCGATCAAGCTGCGCGACATTCAGCAGCGCACAAAGGACGAGGCGGACCAGTACGCCCGCGAAATGATCTCGTCCGCGATTCAGCGGTGCGCCGCCGACCACGTTGCGGAAGCCACCGTCTCGGTCGTTCCGCTGCCGAATGACGAAATGAAGGGCCGCATCATCGGCCG
>DJXF01000062.1:9269-9676 GCA_002449635.1 Clostridiales bacterium UBA7011
GGCCGCATCATCGGCCGCGAGGGACGCAACATCCGCACGCTGGAAACGATGACCGGCGTCGATCTGATTATCGACGACACGCCGGAAGCCATCACGCTGTCGTGCTTTGATCCGGTTCGCCGCGAGATCGCACGCCTGACGCTTGAAAAGCTCATCATCGACGGCCGCATCCACCCCGCCCGCATCGAGGAAATGGTGGAAAAGAGCCGCCGCGAGGTCGAGCAGACCATCCGGCAGGAGGGCGAGCGCGCCGTACTGGAAACCGGCGTACACGGCCTGCATCCCGAGCTCATCAAGCTGCTCGGACGCATGCGCTACCGCACAAGCTATGGCCAGAACGTCCTGCAGCACTCGATTGAGGTATCTCATATCGCCGGCATTCTCGCCGCCGAGCTGGGTGTGGACAC
>DJXF01000062.1:9826-15155 GCA_002449635.1 Clostridiales bacterium UBA7011
CATGTCGACATCGGCGTAGACCTCTGCAAGCGCTACCGCGAGCACGCCGATATCATTCACGCCGTTCAGGCGCACCACGGCGACGTCGAGGCAAAGACCATCGTCGCCTGCCTGGTTCAGGCCGCCGACGCCATTTCCGCCGCCCGTCCGGGGGCACGCCGCGAGAACCTCGAGGCATACATCAAGAGACTGGAAAAACTGGAAGAGATCGCAAACACAACGCCAGGTGTCTCCAGCTCGTATGCGATTCAGGCAGGACGCGAAATCCGCATCATCGTCAATCCGGAACAGGTTTCGGACGCAAAGATGGTCCTGCTCTCCCGCGATATCGCAAAGAAGATCGAGAACGAGCTGGAATACCCCGGTCAGATCAAGATCAACATGATTCGCGAAACCCGCGCAGTCGAATACGCAAAGTAAACAATCTGTCCGCGCATCGGAAACGGTGCGCGGATTTTTTTCCGAAAGAAAAGGAGTCCGACGGCTTGGTCAGACTCCTCTTTTTTTCTGTTCCCCGCGGCCGCAGCCCGGGTTCTTTCACAGTCCGTTCTCAAAAGGAGCGATTGGCTCTCCTTTACGGACGGCGGCAGGTCAGCAGAATAACCTGACGCTCGTGTGCGATTTCGCGCAGCAGCTTCATGCCGCAGGCGACGCGCTGGTCATCGTAGTTGACAAACGGGTCATCGAGCACGATCGGCACGCTTTCGTCCGCACTGTCCAGCAGCACCTTGCACACCGCAAGGCGAAGCGCCAGATAGAGCTGGTCGCGTGTGCCGGTGGACAGCCGCAGACGGTCCATTTCCACCGCGCTGTTGTCGCGGCGGCAGGTCGCTTCAAAATTGGTGTACAGCTGCATCGCGGTATAGCGGTCCGCGGTGAGCACGCGCATATATTCCTGCGCCAGCTTGTTGATCTGCGGGGAAACCCGTCCGGTCAGCTCGGCATTGGCGCGCATGAGCGATTCCTTTGCCAGGCGAATGGCATCCAGCTGCCAGAGGATGCTTTCCTTCTCCTCCTCCAGCCGTCCGCGCAGCTTGCACAGCTCGTCGCGGCTGCCGATTTCCTCCGACTTGCCGCGGCAGACGGCAATCGACTCGTGCAGCTCGGTGCACGCCTGACGCGCCTGGTCGACCGCGTCCTTTGTCTCATTCATGTGCGTGCGCGCCTCGCCCTGCGGGCCGGTTTTGTCGAGAATCTCCAAATAGTGCTCGGTCAGATCGTCGTGCTCGCGCTTGCGGGCGAGATAAACGCGCTTCTTTTCCTCCAGCTCCTTCATATAAGCCAGTGCGCCCGCCTCGTCGTCCTCCGGAAGCTGCGGCGCCACGCGGCCCATCTGCTCGCGGAATTTTTCGCGCGCCTGCATCAGCTGCTCGGAGGTCTGTGCCTCGCGGGTAATCGCGGACTGACGGCGGCGCTCCAGCCGGACGCGCTCCTCGTCAAAATCCATCGGCGGGGAATCCAGCGACTCCGTGCTGCCCATAAAGGTGACAACCAGCGCAATGACCGCAAACACCGAGAACAGATACGGCATATACGGTGTGAGCGGGCCGAACGGAATCAAATGCAGCAGGCTGACCACGGCCAGAACGCCGAACAGCACCGCCAGAATCATCGACCAGCCGCGGATATGGATATCTGCGCGGCTGCGGGAGCTGTTGCTGTACGCATCCTCCGTCTGGTCAATGTCGTCCTTCCATTTGTCATAGTTGACGGAAACCTCATCGAGCTCGGCCTTTGCCGCGGCATACGCCCGCTGCGCCTCGGTGAACTGTGCCGTAGCGCGCTCCGCATCGACCAAAGCCTGGGACGGCGGCAGCTGCTCTCTCAGCTGCGCCAGCCGTTCGCGCGAGCGGCGCTCCTCGCGCTCCGCCGATTCGCGCTTGGCGACAAATAATAAGGTGAAATCCTCGGTCGCCTGCTGATGCTCGGCTTCCGCCTCGGCAATGCGCTGCTCCGCCTGCGGAATCTGCGCCTGATAATTGGCGATCTGTTCGGACAGATCGTCCAGCCGTGCAATCGACTGGGTAATCTGCTCGATATCCGCCTCGACCTGCGCATACCGTCCGCGGTTTCCCGCGCCGCGCAGCGCATTTTTCCACTGGTCGAGCTGCGACAGCGCGTTGGAATAGGTCATGGCACTGTCGCCTGTCGTGGACAGCGCCAGCATGCGCTCGCCCAGCTCCTTTGCGGACAGCGCCTGGTCCTGTCCGTCGAGCAGCGCCGAGGACTGGTAGCCCTCCTCGCTCACGCCCGTCAGAATCTGTCCGCAGTCCTTCGCGGTCAGCTCCGCACACGGCTCGCCCGTGTCGGCATAGTATGCGGAAAATTCCTGCATCGGCGCATTGCCCTTGCCGGTCTGGCGGCTGATGACGACGCGGCGTCCCTTCCATTCCAGCTCGAGCAGACCGCTCATCGGATTGCCGTCGGTCGGCCGGTATTTTGTTTTGTCCGACAGCTGGTTTTTCCCGTCCCGCCGACTGGTGTTCAGTCCGTACAGCATGACGCGGAGGAAATTGCACAGCGTCGTCTTTCCGCCCTCGTTGGGCAGATACAGCACATTCAGACCGTCCTCAAAGCGGATCTTCTGTCCGTCCAGAACGCCGAAGTGCCCCTGTGCCTGTAAGAATTTCATATCAGTCCCCTTGTTTCCATAATCTCTGGGTTCAGATAACATCTGTCTGGCCGGCGCAAAACGCCGGCAGCAACCTTATTATAACATAGATTTTGGCTAACACAACCGATTCCGGCGGGCAGTTTTGCAAATTCCCGCATTTTATTGCGTTTCGCTATTGATTTATCCGGCTGAAATGGTAAAATAATAAAGGTATTTCGATTGGCGGGGCGCAGGCTCCCGCAGAACATTGAGGAAAAGAGAGGTATTTTACTATGAACTTCAAACGACTGCTGGCTATGACCGGCGCTGCCGTATTATCCGTCTCCCTGCTCGCAGCCTGCGGCGCAGGCAGCAGCTCCGGCGGGAAGGCATCCGCCGGTTCCGCGGCAGATACCGGTGCCGACCAGTCTCTTTCGTATGTACAGGATAAGGGCGAGCTGGTGCTCGGTCTGGACGATTCCTTCCCGCCGATGGGCTTCCGCGACGACGACAACACGATCGTCGGCTTTGACATCGACGTGGCCAAGGCGGTCTGCGAAAAGCTGGGCGTTGAGCTGAAAACGCAGCCGGTCGACTGGGATTCCAAGGAAATCGAGCTGAACGCGAAAAACATCGACTGCATCTGGAACGGCCTTTCGGTCAGCCCGGAGCGCGAAAAGGCGATGAACATGTCCATTCCTTATATGGAAAACCACATGGCGCTCGTCGTTCGCCCGGATGGTGCCATCAAGTCCATCGAGGACATGAAGGGCAAGGTGCTCGCACTGCAGTCCGGCTCCACCGCGGAAGAGTCTCTGGACTCCGAGGACGGCGCAGCGCTCAAGGAAAGCGTCGCCAAGGTCACCAGCTTTGACGACAACCTGACCGCGCTGATGGATCTGGACACCAAGGCGTCCGACGCGGTTCTGATGGACGATGTCGTTGCAAACTATCTGATCAAGCAGAACAAGAAGGACTATGTTGTCCTGAACGACTTCCTCTACGCCGAGAACTACGCAATCGCGTTCCGCAAGGACGACGACGCGCTGACCGAGGCGGTCAATCAGGCGCTGCGCGACCTGAAGAAGGACGGCACGCTGGCCGAAATCTCCAAGAAGTGGTTCGGCGCCGATCAGACAACGGTAGAATAAACAGACAAATTGCCTGAGGGGCTGCCCGCATCGGGCGGCCCTTTCTTTCTCTGCAAAAACAAGGAGGCATGCTCCCAATGGCTTTTATTGAAAACATCACCGGCATGAATCCGGCCGCCTTTTCCGCCATGATCCCCAACATGCTCGTCGGCTGCTGGCAGGTCATCCAGATTTTCCTTCTGACGGTCATTTTTTCCGTCCCGCTCGGATTTATTGTCGCCCTGTGCCGCACCTCGCGCTTCCGCGTGCTCGGCGGCATCATCCGCATCTATCAGCTCATCGTCCGCGGCACGCCGCTGATGCTCCAGCTGATGTTCTGCATGTACGCGCCGTCCTTTCTGTTCGGCCTGACGCCGCACCGCTTCGCGGCGTGCATCATCGCCTTTGTCGTCAACTACGCCGCCTATTTCGGCGAAATTTTCCGCTCGGGCATCCAGTCCATCCCACAGGGACAGTATGAGGCCGGAAAGGTTCTCGGCTACACCAAATCCCAGACCTTTTTCCATATTATCCTGCCGCAGGTGGTCAAGCGGGTCATCCCGCCGACGGGCAGCGAATTTATGGTGCTCGTCAAGGACACCGCGCTCGCGCAGATCATCGCACAGCCGCAGCTGTTTGACATCGCCATTAAAACCGCGGCGAAAAACGTGTCCATCACCCCGTACGTCGCCGCCGGCGTGTTCTACCTCGTCATGAGCGCCGTCGTCGAATTTGCATTCAAGAAGCTCGAGGCTCGGCTCGATTACTACCGCTGACCGGAGGAAAACTGACATGAATCTGATTGAAGCTACCAATATTGAAAAGCGCTTCGGCGATCTGATCGTGCTGCGCGGCATCTCGATGCATGTCGCACAGGGTGAGGTCGTCGCGATTATCGGCCCGTCCGGCTCCGGAAAATCCACCTTCCTGCGCTGTCTGACACAGCTGGAGACCGCCGACCGCGGCGAAATCACCATCTGCGGCAAACAGATGATGCACACGGAAAACGGTTCCGCGGTTTTCGCCGACCCCAAAACGCTGCACGAAATCACGCTGTGCGCCGGACTGGTGTTCCAGAATTTTAATCTGTTCCCGCACCGCTCGGTGCTGCAGAATGTGACGGATGCGCCCGTCTACGTGCTCAAAACGCCGCGCGAGGAGGCAGAAAAGCAGGCGCGCGTCCTGCTCGAAAAAATGAATCTTGCCGACCGCGCGGACTACTATCCGTGCCAGCTTTCGGGCGGTCAGCAGCAGCGCGTTGCCATCGCACGCGCACTCGCGCTCAATCCGCGCGTGCTGTTTTTCGACGAGCCGACCTCCGCGCTCGACCCCGAGCTGACCGGCGAAATCCTCAAGGTCATCCGCCAGCTCGCCGACGAGCACATGACCATGGTCGTCGTCACGCACGAAATGGCATTCGCGCGCGATGTGGCGGATCGCGTCATCTTTATGGACGGCGGCGTCATCGTGGAGGAGGGCCACCCCGAGGATATCTTCGGCGCCGCGCAGAACGAGCGCACGCGCGCATTCCTCAGCCGCTTCGCGGAGTGAGTTCGCCGTACACCTGTCGAATTTCTCCACATTTTCCACAATAAATTTCAAAGAA
>DJXF01000026.1:0-972 GCA_002449635.1 Clostridiales bacterium UBA7011
CCTGCTGCCATGTTATCCGGATGCAGGGTACGGCCCGTGCCGCCGCCGGATGCAACGGAGAAATACTTCTTGCCGGCCTCATTGCGCTCCTTCTTATAGGTGCCTGCAACGGGATGCTGGAATCTGGTCGGGTTAGTGGAGTTGCCGGTGATGGAAACATCGACATTCTCATGCCACATGATAGCAACGCCTTCCTGAACGTCATTTGCACCGTAGCAGTTGACCTTTGCGCGCGGGCTGGAAGGATCCTTGGAATAACACTTGCGGAATACTTCCTTCAGATCGCCGGTGAAGTAATCGTACTCGGTCTCAACATAAGTAAAGCCATTGATACGGGAAATGATCTGTGCAGCATCCTTGCCCAGACCGTTGAGGATAACGCGAAGCGGCTTCTGGCGAACCTTGTTTGCCTTCTCAGCGATACCGATTGCGCCCTCTGCTGCTGCAAAGGACTCATGACCTGCGAGGAATGCGAAGCACTCGGTGTCCTCTTCCAGAAGCATCTTGCCGAGGTTGCCGTGGCCCAGACCTACCTTTCTGCGGTCAGCGACAGAACCCGGAATGCAGAACGACTGCAGGCCTTCACCGATTGCTGCGGCTGCATCTGCTGCCTTGCGGCATCCCTTTTTGATTGCGATTGCCGCACCGATGGTATATGCCCACTTGGCATTTTCAAAGCAGATCGGCTGAATATTTTCTACCATGTGATAGACATCCAGACCTGCATCCTTTGTAATTTTCTCAGCTTCTTCAATCGAGCCGATTCCATATTCAGCGAGCTTTGCGAGAATCTGCTTCTCTCTTCTCTCATACGATTCAAATAATGGCATTTCTAGATCCTCCTCTATCACTCTTTGCGCGGGTCAATGAACTTAACCGCATCCGCAACGCGGCCATACTGACCGGAAGCCTTCTTGAGTGCGGTTTCCGCATCGTCGCCTGCCTTCATGAAGTCCATCATCTTGCCGAAGT
>DJXF01000026.1:1039-17754 GCA_002449635.1 Clostridiales bacterium UBA7011
ATCATCTTGCCGAAGTTGACGTACTTATAACCGATGATCTCATCATTCTCATCCAGAGCCAGATCGGTGACATAACCGTCTGTCATCTCCAGATAGCGCGGGCCCTTGTCCTTGGTGCCGTACATGGTGCCGAGCATGGAACGGGTGCCCTTGCCGAGATCCTCCAGACCTGCGCCGATCTGCAGGCCGTCCTCGGAAAATGCACTCTGGGTGCGGCCGTAAACGATCTGCAGGAACAGTTCTCTCATTGCGGTGTTGATCGCATCACATACGAGGTCGGTGTTCAGTGCCTCCAGAAGGGTCAGTCCCGGAAGAATTTCGGATGCCATTGCTGCGGAATGGGTCATGCCGGAACATCCGAGGGTCTCAACCAGTGCTTCCTCAATGATGCCGTCCTTGACGTTCAGCGACAGCTTGCAGCAGCCCTGCTGCGGTGCGCACCAGCCGATGCCGTGCGTATAACCGGAAATGTCCTTAACCTCCTTGGCCTTCACCCATTTTGCTTCCTCCGGAATCGGAGCTGCGCCATGATGTACACCTTGGGTTACAGGGCACATGTTCTTTACTTCTGTTGAGTAAATCATAAAAATGTCTCCTTCCTTTTCTATCTCAGCAGCCCGCAGAGCGGCTCCTGTGTATACACAAAATTGATGCTTCCGCGCCGCGCGGAAATTCTCCTTCGTGTTTCTGATACGTTTATAGTTTAACACAATGACCGGATTCTTTCAACACCTATACGGTTATTTCGGCGGCGCAAAAGATACCCAAAACGCACCAAAGATGTACCTTAAACGTCCACATTCTTTGTATTAGAGATGTTTCGCTTGGTATACAGCAGCACGGTGTCACCCGGCATAAGCCGGAGCGAACCGTTCGGAATCAGTACGCGGCCATTGCGCCGCACCATGACAATGAGAGTCTGCCGGGAGATATCCAGATCGCGGATTCTCTGCCCGACCCACAAATGCTGTGCCCTCAGCGTCAGCTCCTTCAGCGTCAGCCCGGCATCATCCCGATATCCCTCTGCACCGAGCACAAGGCGGTCTCCCTGCCTGATGACCGTGTTGCCGCGCGGCACGACCACATCACCGCGGCGCTGAATCACAGCCAGAATCAGTCCCGGCGGCAGCGGCAGATCCCTGACCGGCTGCTGAATCCACGGATGATTCTCTCCGACCTCCAGCCGGACAAACCGGATGTCCGCCTCCAGCGAATAATCGTTAAAGCTTTTCAGGCGGGTATATTGCTCGACAAAGCCGGCGGAAAGAATACCGGTCGGAATGGCAACCATACCGACACCCAGAAACGTGATGATAATGCCGAAAATGCGGCCTGCCGTCGTGATCGGATAGATATCGCCGTATCCGACGGTGAGCAGGGTGGAAACCGCCCACCAGAAACCGGAAAACGCATTTCGGAACACCTCCGGCTGCACCTCATGCTCCAGACTGTACATCGCCAGCGAGGACGATGTCATCAGTATGAGTATGATAAAGATGGAGGATAGAAGCTGGTCTTTTTTCGACTTGATGACGTCACCGATGACGTTAAAGGCATCGTAATACGCATTGATGCGGAACAGCCGGAGAATACGGATGACGCGAAACATGCGGAATGCCACCGCGCCCGCCGGAAAAAACACAGGCAGATAATACGGCAGGAACGAAATCAGATCGACAATGCCGGTAAAGGACAAAACATATTCCCGCACTGCCTGTTTTCGATTGAGCGCAGGATACAGATATTCCGCCGTCCACACCCGCAAAATATATTCGGCGGTAAAGCTGAGCACCGTTATCAGTTCAATCGTATCGAGTGCGGATTGATAGGGCTGCGCGCTGTCGAACGTCTCAAAAATGGCGATGAACAGATTGGTCAGCACCATAAAAATAAACCCGAAGTCGAACAGCCGGCTCTGCCAGTCGTTGGCATTTCCAATCTGTATGATATCAAAAACCCGCTTTTTTTTGACCATACAATGTTACCTCCCGCCATGTGCCCCCTGCGCACACATCAGGCGAGCGGCGCGGGGGAATATCCTCATTATATCATGAATTCGTCTGCATTTCCCGCTTTGGCACGCATTGGCATAAAAAAATCCGCCCCTGTCGAAGAGCGGATGTCGGCTGTCTGCAGGCGGACACTTCTGTTTTATACCGGATACCCCGCAGGTTTTCTCCCCGAAGCCCGCGGCATGTCCCCTGCCGGACGGGTCAAGCGGATGACAGCCAGTACGGTGGTGGTCAAAACACGGCAAATATGAATCAAATCGTCGCTGATGCTGTGCAGCGGCTGTGCGGCATAGCGCCTGTGCTGATCGGTAAGACAGGCAATCAGTGCATCGACCGTCTGCGGCACCTGATCCAGACAGGGCTGAACCCAGCTTTCAAATTTCGCCGCATCAATGCGTCTGGAGATGAGAATTCCCGTGCGTTTCTCGTATACATAATGGGCGAACAGCCCGCGGCCATAGATGGTATCGTTGTGCGGAAAGCAGAAAAAATCTGTCAGATAGTGGCAGATGACACCCAGTTCCTCGCTGAGCCGCGCGCCGTTGCTTGCGCGGATGGAAAAGCGGGCAACAAAATCGCGGATGCGCTGCATCACCTCGTCGAACATCAGCGACGGGTAATGTCGTTTGGTCAGGTATTCTCCCCTGAGATCCGGTTTGAGATTGCCGAACACAAACGCCTTTCGATCAAATGAAATGCCGTCTGTCTTTTCCACGAAGTTCAGCAGATAATGTGCAACCGTTGTATGCGACACAGAATCCATCGGCATTCCTCCTCTCTTTTTGCTGGCACAAGTGTAACATACCCGGCGGACAAAAGATAGCGTCAAGGCATGAACAATTTATGAAATTTTCCGGTGTTTCTGCCAAAGGAATGCAGAAACCGCTCCGCATCTTTCCTGATCGGAAAACAGATGGAGCGGCTTCAAAAATTTTTTAACAAAAAGAACGATCAGAGCGCACGGTAATATTCGCTCTTATAACCGATATCGCCGTCCAGCGCATGGCGCAGCACATCGCACAGTGCCTCGCGGTCGCGGTTGAGCGTGCCCTTGAGCGACAAATAATTGGACGCATGATTGGAGCGGAAAATACTGCCCTCGCTGTCGATGTGCTCGAGCAGCAGCAGCGTTTCCTGTGCGACCTGCGGCGCAGTCAGCAGCTGGAAGGTTCCCGCCTCCCATTCCTTCTGCAGCGGCGTATCCCCTTCAAACATCAGGGTGAGCAGTCCGATGTACTCCGGCTTCATGCGGGTAAACGCCTCTGCCGTGCCGATGGCGTGCTCGCGCCATTTCTCTGTGCCGCCCAACCCGCTGATGGCTGTGACAGACAGCTTCATGCCGGCGTCCTTGACCATCTGACCTGCCTGTACAATTTCATCGACTGTCACACCCTTGTTGATGTGGGTCAGCACATCGTCACAGCCGGACTCCAGACCGAGATAGATCATTTTCAGTCCGAGCGAACGCAGCAGTCTGAGCTGCTCCGGCGTCTTGGTCAAAATGCTGCGCGGCGAGCCGTAGCTTGTCACGCGCGTACATTCCGGGATTTTGTCGCGGATGAACCGGAGAATAACCGCGAGATCCTCCGTGCGGCGCATCAGTGCGTCGCCGTCAGCGAGGAAAATGCGCTCGATATGGCTGTACGCACGGCGCGCGAGCAGAAAGTCCTCCAGAACATCCTGCAGCGGACGCAGGTGGAACTGCTTCTCCTTGTACATATCACAGAATGTACATTTATTGTGACTGCACCCGACCGTCACCTGTACGATCAGGCTGTACGCCTCACTGGGCGGACGGAAAACCCGGCCTTCATATCTCATCGCGTGACAGCACCTCCTGTATGTTTTTTGGCACAAAAAGCAGGCGGAGCGCCGCGCACGCGTGCTCCGCCCGACTGAATTTTTCAGGATTATTCTTCCTCAAGAGCCTCTTCCACTGCTTCGACCATATCCTCTGCCTTGTCCTCGACCGCTTCGGCAGCAGCTTCCGCAGCCTCAGCTGCTTCTTCTGCCTTGTCCTCGACTGCTTCGGCGACTTCGTCCGCCTTCTCCTCGACAGCTTCAGCAGCATCCTCGAGCTTTTCCTCCATGGTGACCTGCTCTTCCGCGTTTTCGCACGCATCTGTGCACTCACATGCCTCACATGCGTTCTCCGCGTTCATATCGTCCAGCTCACTCATCGCCTTCAGCTCGGCCTCGTGATAAACCTGTTCGCTCTTGCTGCGGCGATATGCGGCTACGCCCACAGCAACTGCACCTGCGACGGCGCCGGCAGCAGCAACGCCCAAACCAATCTTCTTTTTCGCATCGTTCTTTTTGGTACTCATTGCAAAAAACTCCTTCTCGTCGCCGCGGTACTCCGCGGATCATGATATCGATTTTTTCTCCGCCGGACTGAAGCGGCAGCGTGTCATCCGGCTTTCACATTTTTCCGTTTGGAATGGTTATATGTTACCACATTTCCGTTGATTCTGTCAATCATTCCATAAAATATTCCCAAAGGTTGTACATCTTTTCCCCGTTTTCACAGCAAATGCACCAAGATTTGCTCATCTGTGAAGTTTGCCAATTGACGAAAAAAATGAACGTGCTATAATGAGCCCGATTTCAAACGATACAACCGCATCATGCAGCAGGCGAGATTCCGCTGAACAGGCCGCGCGGTGCTGACGAAAAATAGGAGAAAAGCATGACTGCCGAAAAGAAAAAACTTCCGTTCCATCTGGGAATGCGGACGGTGAAAAGTGCACTTGCCGTCGGGCTTGCCCTGTTTGCCGGCTATGCCATCAAAAGTGAATATCCGCCGTTTCTCGCCATCGGTGCACTCGGCGCGATGCAGGCATCCATCACCGAGTCGCTGCGCGAAACACGCGATCTGATGCTCGGCAATCTGGTCGGTGCACTGCTGGCCATGGCGTTTACCGCTTACAGTCCCGGGCATCCCGCACTCTCCGCAGGCATCGGCGTCGCGGTGATGATTGTCGTGTGCAACAGCCTGCACATGGCTCCCTCCACGACCAGTCTGGCGTGTGTTGTCTTCTGCTGCTGTCTGACCGATCTGCTCTCATCGGGCAATCCGTTTTACGGTCTGCTTCGATTCCGCGACACGGTAATCGGCACGCTCATTGCCCTCGCGGTCAACATGCTCATTCGCCCGTACAGCGGCGCGCCGCACACGCGAAGCGATATCAAGAAGGCGCAGCAGGCGATGCTCCCGCTGCTCGAACAGCGTGTGCTGCGCGGACGAATTCCCGATCTGCACGATCTGCGCGCCCGCATCAACGATCTCGACCGCAGTGTCACCACGCTGCTCGACGAGCGCATGAACAAGTCGCTCACCAAGGCGCAGGTCGCGCATCTGCGCGGCTGCCAGCAGCTGCTGTGGAAAATGCGCGACGCACTCATCGGCATCTGCTGCATCGACAGCATGCCCCGTCCGTCAGAGGAGAATCTCGCGCGCATGCAGGCGCTCGGTCTGACACCCGGCGACGGACAGCCCGATATTCTGGACGGTGTCTGTCTGCCGGAAGATGCCGTCGTTTTCAACTATTATCTCAAGGTATTTCTCGACGCCAATGACTACCTGACTCAGCTGATTGAGCTGTAAGGATCACCGCACACAAAATGAGGGGCTGCCTCCGCAGGGAGGGCAGCCCCTTTCGTCTGTTCATCCGGCGGAACTCAGTGCAGATGAAACAACGCCTTTTTTCCCGGATAAATCGCCTGACTGTCCAGCTCCTCCTCAATGCGAAGCAGCTGATTGTACTTCGCCACGCGGTCCGTGCGCGACGGTGCGCCGGTCTTGATCTGTCCGGCGTTGAGCGCAACGGCGAGGTCGGCAATCGTGGTGTCCTCTGTCTCGCCCGAGCGGTGGGAAATGACCGCCGTGTAGCCGGCGCGGTGTGCCATCATCACCGCATCCATCGTCTCGGTGAGCGTACCGATCTGATTGACCTTGATGAGGATGGAATTGGCAACGCCAAGGTCAATGCCGCGGCGCAGGCGGGTGGTATTTGTGACAAACAGATCATCACCGACCAGCTGAATGCGCCTGCCGAGCAGCTGTGTCAGCTGCTTCCAGCCTTCCCAGTCCTCCTCGGCAACGCCGTCCTCCAGCGATACAATCGGGTATTTTTCGACCAGCCTGCCCCAATAGGCAACCAGTTCCTCGCGCGTCATGCGTGTGCCCGCCTTCGGCAGCCGATAATAGCCGCCCTCCTCGGCAACATACCATTCGGAAGACGCCGCATCGATCGCAATAGAGAAATCCTGCCCCGGCTGATAGCCCGCCGTCTTGATCGCACGGACGATGACCGCCAGTGCATCCTCATCGCTCTCCAGATCGGGTGCAAAGCCGCCTTCATCTCCGACGCCGGCAGCCGGTGTGCCGTTTTCCTTCAGCACATCCTTCAGGCAGTGAAAGACCTCTGCGCACATGCGCAGCGCTGTGCGGAAACTCGGCGCAGACACCGGCATAATCATAAATTCCTGAATATCGACATTGTTGGATGCGTGCGCGCCGCCGTTGAGAATATTCATCATCGGGACGGGCAGCATTTTGCTGTTCACGCCGCCGAGATAGGTGTAGAGCGGCAGGCCGAGCGCCTCCGCCGCCGCGTGTGCCGCAGCTAAGCTGACGCCGAGAATCGCATTGGCTCCGAGCCGCGATTTATTCGGTGTGCCGTCGAGCGCGATCATGGCCGCATCCAGCTCCGGCTGATTGGCGGCATCCATTCCGATGACTGCCTCTGCCAGCTCGCCGTTGACCGCCTCCACTGCTTTGGTGACACCCTTTCCGCCGTAGCGCACATCCTCGCCGTCACGCAGCTCACACGCCTCATATTGCCCGGTCGAAGCACCGGACGGCACCGAGGCGCGGCCGACCACGAGACCGCTCTCTCCCTCAGCATATACCTCAACCTCTACGGTCGGGTTGCCGCGGGAGTCGAGGATTTCGCGGCCGACCACATCCACAATTTCGATTGGTTTTTTCATGTTTGGACTTCTCCTTTCGGCTGTCAGCGACCGCCCCAAACGGGCAGACCGCAGCGCTTGAATCTGTTGTACGCAAGCACCCAGCCGATTCCGGTTAATCCATCAGGCACTGACCATCCATCTCAGCCGGCTGCGGCAGGCCGAGAACCTTGAGCATCGTCGGCGCAATATCCGCCAGACGGCCCTCGTGCAGTGTGCACGGATAGCCGATGACGCAGAACGGAACCGGATTGCACGAATGCGCGGTGAACGGCGAGACACCGTCCTCCTCCAGCATCTGATCCGCATTGCCGTGATCTGCCGTAATCATGGCCACACCGCCCATCTCCTGAATGGCAGCTACGGTCCTGCCCACACAGGCGTCAACCGCTTCCACCGCCTTGACCGCTGCGTCAAATACGCCGGTGTGACCGACCATGTCGCAGTTGGCGTAGTTCAGGATGATGACGTCAAACTTGCCGCTCTTGATCTCCTCAACGACCTTGTCGCACACGAGATAGGCGCTCATTTCCGGCTGGAGGTCGTAGGTCGCAACCTTCGGAGAGGCGATCAAATCGCGGTCCTCATTTTTGTACGGTGCTTCGACGCCGCCGTTAAAGAAGAACGTGACATGGGCATACTTCTCCGTCTCCGCAATGCGCAGCTGAGTCAGACCGTTTTCCGCGATATATTCGCCAAAGGTATTGGCGAGCGACTGCGGCTTGAATGCGATGTTGACATTCGGCATGGTCGCATCGTACTGCGTCATGCAGACGTAGTAAACCGGGAAGCAGCCGTTGCGGCGTTCAAAGCCGGTGAAGTCGGGATCGACAAACGTACGGGTGATTTCACGCGCGCGGTCGGGACGGAAGTTTGCAAAGATAATCGAATCGTTTGCCTTGATCTCCGCGCCCTTTGTGACGACAACCGGAACGACAAACTCGTCGGTGACATCGGCGTCATAGGAAGCCTGCATCGCCGCGACCGGATCGGGATTGTAGACACCCTCGCCGTAAACCATCGCCTCATAGGCCTTGACCAGGCGCTCAAAGCGGTTGTCACGGTCCATCGCATAATAACGGCCCTCAATGGTTGCGATCTGTCCGACGCCGATTTCCTCCAGCTTCGCCTGAAGCTGACGGATATAGTCGATGCCCGAGGTCGGCGGCACATCGCGTCCGTCCATAAAGCAGTGCAGGAACACCTTGGTCAGTCCGCTGCGCTTGGCAAGCTCGACAAGGCCGAAGATGTGCTCGATGTGCGAATGCACGCCGCCATCGCTCATCAAGCCGTAAATATGCAGCGCGCTGTCGTTCTTTTTGCAATTTTCCACCGCACCGAGGAATGCCTCGTTCTCAAAGAACGTGCCCTCCTTGATCGCCTTGGAAATGCGGGTCAGTTCCTGATAGACGACACGGCCGGCACCGATATTGGTGTGTCCGACCTCACTGTTGCCCATCTGTCCGTCAGGCAGACCGACATCCAGTCCGGAGGCGCCCAGCTGTGTGGTCGGATTCTCCGCAAACAAGCGGGTCAGATTGGGGTGCTTTGCAGTATGGATTGCATTGCCCATATCGCTGTCACGCAGGCCAAAGCCATCCATGATAATTAGTATTAACGGTTTTTTCATAGGTAACCTCATTTCTTAAACTTTCGGCGCAGAACCGGAAGGGAGCAGGAAACGCGCCGGGAAAGACGTATCGGCGGACCGCTCACAGTTTGAAGCAGCCCGCCGATGAAATGTGCTTGTTGAATTACTGGTTTGCTGCCTCGATGATTGCGAAGAAATCGTTCGGCTTCAGGGAAGCGCCGCCAATCAGGCCGCCGTCTACATCCGGCTTGGACAGCAGCTCAGCTGCATTCTTGGCATTCATAGAACCGCCGTACTGAATGGTGATCGCACGAGCTGCGCGTGCACCATACAGCTCTCTCAGGCAGTCACGGATTGCGGAGCAAACCTCATTTGCCTGATCTGCGGTAGCGGTCTTGCCGGTGCCGATTGCCCAGATCGGCTCGTAAGCGATGACAACCTTCTTGATGTCGTCAACGGATACGCCCTGAACAGCGCACTTGACCTGCTTGCGTACGATCTCGGACCAGACGTCCTGCTCGCGCTCATCCAGCGACTCGCCGACACAAACGATCGGACGGAAGCCGTTCTCCAGCGCAACCTTGACCTTCTTGTTTACGGTCTCGTCGGTCTCTGCAAAGTACTGACGGCGCTCGGAATGGCCGATGATGACGTACTTTACGCCGCATTCCTTCAGCATGTCAGCGGAAACCTCGCCGGTGTATGCGCCCTTCGGCTCAAAGTGCATGTTCTCTGCGCCGATTGCAATCTTGGAGCCCTTTGCAGCCTTGACAGCGGTGGTGATGTCAACGAACGGTACGCACAGTACCATTTCGCACCACTTTACCTTGCTGACCAGCGGCTTGAGTTCCTCGATCAGAGCCTTTGCCTGGCTCGGTGTCATGTTCATCTTCCAGTTGCCGGCGATGATAGTCTTGCGATATCTGCGATTCATATTGGTTTTCCCCTTCCTAGAAAAATCCTTGTTTTATCGGCATAAACTGCCCAACTGTCTTATATCTCAGCGCCCAACGGGCGAACTGAACAAAATGGAATTACTTGTCCTGCAGGCAGGCGATGCCCGGAAGCACCTTGCCCTCCATGAACTCGAGCGAAGCGCCGCCGCCCGTGGAGATGTGGGTCATCTTGTCTGCATAGCCCAGCTGCTGAACTGCTGCGGCAGAGTCGCCGCCGCCGATGATGGTAATCGCATCGGTCTTGCTCAGTGCCTCGGCAACCGCCTTGGTGCCAACTGCAAACTTCTCGAACTCAAATACGCCCATCGGACCGTTCCAGATGACGGTACCGGCATCTGCAACCGCATTGCAGTACAGCTCAACCGTCTTCGGACCAATGTCCAGACCCTGCCAGCCGTCCGGAATCTCACCCGACAGGACAACCTTGCTTTCGGCATCCGGTGCGAAAGCATTGGCAATGACGGTGTCAACCGGCAGAAGCAGCTTGACGCCCTTTTCCTTTGCCTTTTCGATCATTTCCAGTGCGTAGGACTTCCAGTCCTCCTCCAGCAGGGAGTCGCCGACCTTGCCGCCCTGTGCAGCCGCAAAGGTATATGCCATGCCGCCGCCGATAATGATCGTGTCGGCAATTTCCAGCAGATTGTTGATGACGCCGATCTTGGACGAAACCTTGGAGCCGCCCAGAATGGCAACCAGCGGGCGCTTCGGAGCCGCCAGTGCGCCGCCGATGACATCCAGCTCCTTCTGAATCAGGAAACCGGAGACTGCCGGCAGATAAGCCGAAACGCCTTCGGTGGACGCATGTGCACGGTGTACGGTGCCGAATGCATCGGATACATAAATGCCGCCTTCGCCTGCCAGGTCAGCCAGTGCCTTTGCAAAGGCCGGATCATTCTTGGTCTCACCGTTGTCATAGCGCAGGTTCTCGAGCAGCAGCAGCTGACCCGGCTGCAGTGCAGCGGCCTTTGCCTTGGCATCGTCACCCACGATATCCTTTGCAAGAATGACTTCCTTGCCCAGCAGCTCGCTCAGGCGCGCTGCGACAGGAGCCATGGAAAGCTCCGGCTTCCACTCGCCCTTCGGCTTGCCCATATGCGAGCAGGCGATGACAGCTGCGCCGTTCTCCAGCAGATACTGGATGGTCGGCAGGGCTGCGCGGATGCGCTTGTCATCGGTGATGACACCGCTGCCGTCCTTTGCCATCGGGACGTTGAAGTCGCAGCGAAGCAGAACCTTTTTTCCTTTCACGTCAATATCCTTGACGCTCTTTTTATTGTACTGCATTTTTAACACTCCTTTATCTGTAGAATCGCATTTTGTCTTTCATAGAAAGCGGAAAATCATTGCTTTTCCATTGAAAAATTATACAGTCTCGCGGCGTAGTTTGCAAGATACTTTTGTCAAAAAACACCCAAAGCAGTGAATTTTTTCGTCAATATAGTGAAATTATTCGTGCGGTGCGCCGCGGAATATGACACCCAGCGCCTGCGGTCCGGTATTGGTCGTGACCATAACGCCGAGCGGGCAGCGCTCCACACCGGCGAAGCCTGCGGCGAGCAGTTCCTTTTCCAGCTTGGCAATCTGCTCCTCCGGCACGGCGGCATAGGCGACATAGGCGCGCTGATGTTCGCGGTCAACCGCGTCCCGCACCGCCAGATCGACCAGCTTGCGTACCACAGCCTTGTCTCCGCGCACCTTGCCGACGACATCCACTGCGCCGTCGAAGACAACCGCGACCGGCCGCAGGCCAAGTGCCTCGCCGACAAAGGCCGCACCGCCGGAAACACGTCCGCTCTTGCGCAGCAGGCGCAGGCTGTAAATGCCGACATATGCCTTCATGCCCTTGACGCGGCTGCGCATCTCCGCCACAATTTCGCGGAACGACTTGCCCTCCGCGCGCATTTTTGCGCCCAGAACCGCCACACTGCCGTAGGTATAGGAATAGCAGCGGGAGTCGATCAGCTCGATGACCATATCCCGCCCGTGCTCCTCGTAAAACATATCCCGCACGATGTTTGCGGTCTGAAACGTGCCCGAGCCCTCGCCGTTGATCAGAATGCCGACGCAGTGGGTGCAGCCGGTATTCTTCGCCCGCAGAAACTGCTCCATGAAGGATTCTATACTGACCTGTGCGGTCTGCGGAAAATCCTGACTTTTCATCAAAATATCCCAGTACTTTTCCGGCGTGATGTCATAGTATTCGCGCATGGTTCTGCCGTCGACGGTCACGCGCAGCGGAACAACATCAATGTTCCACTTTTCCGCCAGCTCGTGCGTGATATCCGAGGCGGAATCGGTAAAAATACAAATTTTCTCCATAAAATAATACCTCTTTACAATTCCGGGAACGGTCCTGCGTCCACCAGACCGGAGAAGTCGTTCTGACGCAGCGCCTCATAGACCAGAACCGCCGCGCTGTTGGACAGATTCAGACAGCGCGCACCTGCCCGCATCGGAATGCGGACGCATCGTTCCGGATGCGCCGCAAGCATTTCCTCCGGCAGACCCTTTGTCTCTTTTCCGAACAGGAGATAGGCATCTGGGGGATAGGTCACATCGGTATGCCGCTGCTTTCCCTTGCTGGTTGCGTAAAAGAACGTGCCCTGCGGATTGCGCTCCCAGAATTCATCCAGGGAATCGTAATACCGCACATCGAGCATATGCCAGTAATCCAGACCCGCACGCTTGAGCTGCCGGTCATTGATTTCAAACCCGAGCGGTCCGACCAGATGCAGCACGCAGCCTGTGACTGCACAGGTGCGGGCAATATTTCCGGTATTTTGCGGAATTTCCGGCTCAACCAACACAATCCCAAGCATATCCCATTCTCCTTTTTTCTCTGCCGCTTCCGGCACATACGCTGAAAGCCGAACCGTACACGCAGAGGCGATATCGGCTTCCCAATAATAATATATGATATTTCTACCGCTATTTCAAGCGGCTTTTGCGCGAAAATCCGAAAAATATGCGAATTTTTCCTCCATTTTTGCGTTTTTTTATCACTTGCACGCAAAAGCCCTGCAGACAGATGTCGGCAGGGCGCACATTGCGATACTATTTTTATCACATTTTGTTTTTTTCAAACCAGTCCTTCGCCTGCGCGATATCCGCGGCAATCGCAGTCTTGAGCACCTCGCTGTCGGCAAAGCGCTGCTCCGGTCTCAGAAAATGCAGCAGCTCAACCCGAATGTATTTGCCGTACAGATCGCCGTCAAAGCCGAGGATATGCGGCTCAATGCACGCCGCGTCTCCCGAACCGAACGTCGGATGCACGCCGATGTTGGTCACGGCAGCGTGCGGCGTGCCGTCCACAATCACACGCGAGACATATACGCCGAACGGCGGCTCCTGCATCTCACGCGGCAGGGCGAGATTCACGGTGCGGTAGCCGAGCGTGCGCCCGACGCGCCGCCCGTGCAGCACAACGCCTGCAATGGTATACGGATGCCCCAGGAACTCCGCCGCGCGCTCCATATTGCCTGCGGCAATCTGCTGCCGGATATAGGTGGAGCTGACGACGATGCCGTCAATCTTTACGCTCTCTACGATGTCACAGCCGATGCCCAGCCGCGCACATTCCTCCTGCAGCCGCTCGGGGGTTCCCTGTCCGCGATAGCCAAACCGGTTGTTTTCCCCGGTGATAACCCAGCAGGCGTGAAACTGACCTGCCAGAACTTCATCAATAAAGTCGCGCCATTCCATGTTGCGCAGCTCGTCATTGAAACGGGCAAAAATGACCTCATCTACGCCGCCCAGCTCGCGAATTTCGTCTCTGCGCCGCGCCTCCGAGGTGATAAGCGGCACCGGATTGCCGGTAATCACCGTGTCGGGATGGGTGTCAAATGTAAATACAGATGAAATGGCACCGGTCTCGCCGGCCCGCTGTACCGCCCGCTGCATCAGCGCCTGATGTCCGCGATGCACACCGTCAAAATATCCCAGCGCAATGGCGCGTTTTGCGTCTTTCTCTATCATGATTGGTCGATCCTCTTCCCCCCGGTTTGAACACTCACCGGAATCTTTTTTCATAAAACAGCGCAAGCCCGCCGCGTTTCAGTCTGTCCACCCGTCCGAGCATCCAGAACGTATCGTTGTGATAGACACGGCACAGCGCGCCCGCCTGCATCGGCATATCCGTCACATGCTCCGGCGCAATGAAGGCACCGTTTTGCGCGCGCTCCAGCCCGTAATCGTCGATAAACACCGCCGGATACGCGGCGAACAGGCTGTCTGTCGGCAGCAAAAGCTGTTTTACCGTATCTGTCTGCGCAGCCCGCTCGATGTCCTCCAGTCCGTATGCCCGTTCCAGCGTGTACCGCCCCGATTTGGTGCGCCGCAGCGCAGTCATGACCGCATATGTGCCCAGCCGTTCGCCGAGATCGTGTATCAGCGTGCGCACATAGGTTCCCTTGGAGCACAGCACGCGCAGCGTGCCGCACTGCTCCTGCCCGTCAAACGCAAGCAGCTCCGCCTCGTGCACGGTGATCGGACGCGGGGTGCGTTCCACCTCCACGCCGCGCCGCGCGAGATCGTACAGCCTCTGTCCGTTGACCTTCACTGCCGAATACATCGGCGGCAGCTGCAGCTGCTGGCCGTGCATGTGTTCCACGGCGGCGCGGACCTCGCTTTCCTGCGCTGTGCGCGGCGAACGGGCGATTTCTGTCCCTGTGCTGTCCTGCGTATCGGTTGCATATCCGAGCGCGAATGCCGCGATATATTCCTTCGCCTGGGCCGCCGCCATGTCGGCCGCCCGTGTCGCACCGCCGACAAAGACGGGCAGAACGCCGGTCGCCATCGGATCAAGCGTGCCGCCGTGCCCGATGCGGCGTTCCTGCAGAATGCCGCGCAGCTTTGCCACCACATCAAATGACGTAAAGCCCGCGGGCTTGTCCACAATCAACACGCCGTTATAGCGCGATTCACGCCGTTTCACCGCGATACACCCTCTCTGTCGCCTCCAGCATGCGCACAATGGCCTCCTGTGCCGGACAGTGCAGCGTCGCGCCTGCGGCGCGAATGTGCCCGCCGCCGCCGACCAGCGTGCAGATCGCGGAAGCGTCAACCTCCTTCGTCGTGCGGACGGATACCTTTGTGTCGCCGTCCTCCAGCTCTGTCAGCGTCAGTCCGACCTCAACGCCCTCAATCTGGCGCGGAATGCCGGCAATGGCATCCAGATCGTCCCAGTCAGCGCCGGTTTTGCGCTTCGCCTCGCGCGTAATCAGCGCCACGGCAATTTTTCCGTCGTGATAAAACTGCATGCCGGAAAACAGCATTCCCTCGATTTCATAGCGCGCCCGCGATTTCGTCTCAAACAGGGCGCGGTTGATCTCGCCGCCGTCCACACCGGCATCGAGACATTTCGCCGCCACGCGATGCGTGTTGGAGGTTGTATTGGAAAATTTGAAGCAGCCGGTGTCTGTGGACGCACCGACATAAATGCCCTCCGCGATCTCGCGGTCAAGCGGGATGCCCAGCTCCTCTGTCAGCTCACAGATGATTTCCGCGCAGGCGGCGCGCTCGCCCATGACGAGATTTTCCCGCCCGAAGCCCGTATTCGACCGGTGGTGATCGATCACAAGATCGACGTGCTCTGCATACGCCGCCATTTCCGGCGGAATCATGCCTGTGTCCGCACAATCGACGGAGATGACAAACGCCGGGTCAAAACCGTTCTCCGGCGCGTATGGTTCAATCAGATGCGCATAGCGGCGCGTAATCTGCGCGTTCGGCGCAATATAAGCCTGCTTTCCCATGCGGCGCAGCGCAAGGCACAGCGCGCCCGCACTTCCGGTGGTGTCGCCGTCCGGGCGGCGATGCGTGAGAATCAGGATGTGATCCGCCTCTTTGAGCACCTGTGCGGCGCGGCTGACCGTTCCGATCACAGCTTGCCCTCCTTTTCCAGATCGTGCAGCATTTTGTTGATGTGTGCACCATGTGTGATGGATTCATCCAGCGTGAACAGAATTTCCGGTGCGTAGCGCAGACGGATGGCGGAAGCCACTTCCCGGCGCAGAAAACCGGAAGCCGATTTCAGTCCGCGCATGACATCTTTTTTCTGCTGATCGGAGCCGAATACGCTGATAAACGCCTTTGCGTAGCGCAGGTCGCCCGTCACCTCACAGCGGGTGACGGATACCATCGCCTCATGCACGCGCGGGTCCTTGAGCGTGCGGATTGACTCCGACAGAGCCTTCTGGAATTCTTCGCTGATGCGTTCACTCCTCTGTGACATAGCGTCCTCCTTTTTTAAATCGAAAAAAACCGCAGGCGGGCGGCGATATGCGGCACACCCCACCCGCGGTCTGGTTTGTTACACCTTGATCTGCTCCATGACGAACGACTCGATGATGTCGCCCTCCTTCAGATCGTTATAGTTTTCAATGCCCATGCCGCATTCGTAACCGGCTGCGACTTCCTTGACGTCATCCTTGAAACGCTTGAGCGAATTGAGGTGACCCTCGTGAATGACGATACCGTCGCGGACAATGCGGACCTCGCAGGCGCGGACAATCTTGCCGTCCTGAACATAGGCACCGGCAATTGTGCCGACGCCGGACACCTTAAAGGTCTGACGAATTTCGGCGTGACCGACGACAACCTCGCGGAATTTCGGATCGAGCATACCCTTCATCGCCTGCTCCATTTCCTCAATGCAGTCATAAATGACGCGGTACAGGCGAATTTCTACATCCTGCTGATGGGCGGAATCTGCCGCCGTGCGGTCCGGACGGACATTAAAGCCGACAATGATCGCATTGGAGGCAGCTGCCAGCATGACATCCGATTCGTTGACCGCACCGACTGCGCCGTGGATGACGTTGACGCGAACCTCATCGTTGGACAGCTTGAGCAGCGACGAGCGAACCGCCTCGACAGAGCCCTGAACATCCGCCTTGATGATGATGTTCAGATCCTTCATATTGCCCTGCTGGATGGTATCGAACAGATTCTCCAGCGTGACCTTCTGCATCGCCTTGTTGCGCTCTTCCTTTTCCTTCTCCTTGCGCTGTTCGACCAGCTCACGAGCCATGCGCTCGTTGTCGACGGCGTAGAAGACATCACCGGCATCCGGAACCTCGCCCAGACCGATGATCTCAACCGGTACGGACGGGCCGGCATTTTCCAGCTTGCGTCCGCGCTCGTCGGTCATCACGCGCACACGGCCGACCGCCTTGCCCGCAA
>DJXF01000121.1:0-10380 GCA_002449635.1 Clostridiales bacterium UBA7011
AAAAAGGTTGTCGAGTTCCTGCGCTGGCGCCACAATGACGACGGAACGGGCTATGATGACGGCGACATCGGCCGCGTTGAAAAGCTGCAGACCTTCCTCGGCTATTTGGGCAAAAAGGTGCTGTCTGTGACCAATATTATGAACATTCCGTCGGTTGCGGCGGCAGTTTCCGAGAATGTGGAAACCGACCTGTCCACCTCACAGATCCTTTGGGTGGGCATGCAGGCCATGCAGCTCAATATGGAACAGGATCTGTCCATGCAGACACTCATCGGCGACAATGCGATGGTGAATGTGGGCGACAACCTGTGGTTCTATATTCTCGATAAGGAAATGATTATCGATCAGATCAACACATATTTCAATCCGTTTGACTATCCGCTGACGGAGGAGAATTTCAACATTATCACGCCGGATGATCTCGGCATCTACAGTCAGAGCTGGGAGGAAGAAAAGGCGTATCGCTACGCGACATATGAAAAAGAGAAAAACGGCGGTTCTGAAACCGGCAGCGGCTCGGGCAGTGCACCGGAGCAGGAAGAGGACGAATAAGGTTTATTTCCGACACAAGGAGAACAGCTATGGCAAATCACACCACAGAAACCTATATTAAGGCGGCAGTACAGGCGCTTGACAGCAAGCGCGGAGAAGATATTCAGGTGCTCAAGGTGGGCGATCTGACCACACTGGCGGAGTACTTTGTCATCTGCGCCGCATCAACGACAACACAGGTCAAAACACTGGCAGATGAAGTCGAGTTTCGTTTGAAGAAGGACTACGACGTGATGCCGCATCATATTGAAGGACACGATTCCGCAAGCTGGATTCTGCTCGACTACGGCTTCGCGCTGATCCATGTGTTCCAGCAGTCCGCGCGCGACTTCTACGGTCTCGAAAAGCTGTGGAAGGACGCCGTACAGGTTCCGATTGAGGAGCTGTAAGCATTCCTTTGAAACGATTACTTTTATAGATGGGAGCCACATACATTGGAAAAATACGATTATAAATCCATTGAAGCCAAATGGCAGAAGGTCTGGGACGAAAAACAGGCCTTTGCAGCAGGCACAGATTATTCCAAACCGAAATATTACGCGCTCGTCGAGTTCCCGTATCCCTCGGGCGCAGGTCTGCACGTCGGTCATCCGCGTTCGTATACCGCGCTGGACATCGTCGCGCGCAAGCGCCGGATGCAGGGCTATAATGTCCTGTACCCGATGGGCTGGGATGCGTTCGGCCTGCCGACGGAGAACTTTGCCATCAAAAACCATGTGCATCCGGCAGAGGTCACAAAGCAGAATATCGCACGCTTTAAAAGCCAGCTGAGAGCACTCGGACTCTCCTTCGACTGGAACCGCGAGATCAACACCACCGATCCGGATTACTACAAGTGGACGCAGTGGATTTTCTTGCAGCTTTTCAAAAAAGGACTCGCCTACAAAAAGGAAATGGCGGTCAACTGGTGCACCAGCTGCAAATGTGTGCTGGCAAACGAGGAGGTCGTCAACGGCGTATGTGAGCGCTGCGGCAGTGAGGTTGTCCGCCGCAACAAGAGCCAGTGGATGCTGAAGATCACGGCCTATGCACAGCGTCTGATCGACGATCTGGATGATGTCGATTACATTGACCGCGTCAAGAGCCAGCAGCGCAACTGGATCGGCCGCTCTACCGGCGCGGAGGTCGACTTTACCACCACAGAAGGCGATGTGCTGACGGTTTACACCACCCGTCCGGACACGCTGTTCGGTGCTACCTATATGGTTATCTCGCCGGAGCATCCGGTGATTGAAAAGTGGGCGGACAAGCTGAACAACATCGACGATGTCCGCGCATACCGCGAGGAGGCGGCGCACAAATCCGATTTCGAGCGCACGGAGCTGGTCAAGGACAAGACCGGTGTGCGTCTGGACGGCGTGCGCGCGGTCAATCCGGTCAACGGCACGGAAATCCCGATTTTCGTCTCCGATTACGTTCTGATGACCTACGGCACGGGCGCAATCATGGCGGTTCCGGCACATGATGACCGCGACTGGGCATTTGCGAAAAAATTTGATCTGCCGATTGTGGAGGTCGTCAAGGGCGGCAATGTGCAGGAGGCTGCATTTACCGACTGCGCGACCGGCGTGATGGTCAATTCCGGTTTTCTCGACGGCATGTCCGTGGAAGAGGCGAAAAAGGCAATCACCGAATTTCTGACCGAAAAGGGCGTCGGTCACGCCAAGGTCAACTACAAGCTGCGCGACTGGGTATTCTCCCGTCAGCGCTACTGGGGCGAGCCGATTCCGCTGGTTCACTGTGACAAGTGCGGCTGGGTGCCGGTTCCGGAATCCGAGCTGCCGCTGCGCCTGCCGGATGTCGATTCGTATGAGCCGACAGACGACGGTGAGTCCCCGCTCGCACCGATGACCGACTGGGTCAACACAACCTGTCCGTGCTGCGGCGCACCCGCAAAGCGCGAGACGGATACCATGCCGCAGTGGGCGGGCTCTTCGTGGTATTTCCTGCGTTATATGGACCCGCACAACGACGAGGCACTTGCTTCGAAGGAGGCGCTCGAATACTGGGGTCCGGTCGACTGGTATAACGGCGGCATGGAGCACACGACGCTGCATCTGCTGTATTCCCGTTTCTGGCATAAGTTCCTGTACGACATCGGCGTCGTTCCGTATAAGGAGCCGTACAGCAAGCGCACAAGCCACGGCATGATTCTGGGACAGAATCCGCACAGCTTCGTCAACCTTCCGGAGGACGAGAAGAAAGCGCTGATCGAACAGTTCGGCGATGAGAAGGGCGCGCGCAGACATCTGGTCGAAAAGTACGGCGAGATGGCAGAGCATCCGGTTGTCAAGATGTCCAAGTCACTGGGCAACGTCGTCAATCCGGACGAGACCATCGACGAATACGGCGCGGACACCATGCGCCTGTATGAGATGTTCATCGGCGACTTTGAGAAGTCCGCGGCATGGTCGCAGAAGGCGATCAAGGGCTGCCGCCGCTTTATCGAGCGCGTGTGGTCGCTGTTCGACAAGATACAGCCGGGCGATGCGTACAGCGCGGAAAATGAGGTCGCGATGCACCGCACGATTCAGAAGGTCAGCGAGGACATTGAAAACCTCAAGATGAACACCGCCATCGCGCAGATGATGACGCTGCTCAATCAGCTGTATGATAAGGGCGTCAACCGCGCCGAGTACCGGACGCTGCTGGCTCTGCTCAATCCGTTCGCACCCCATGTGACCGAGGAGCTGTGGCAGATGCTCGGAGAGAGCGATTTGCTCAGCCTGCACACATGGCCGTCCTTCGATGAGAGCAAGACCGTTGAGTCCACCATTGAGATTGCCGTTCAGGTCAACGGCAAGGTCAAGGGCAAGGTTGTCCTGCCGACCGACTGTGCAAAGGACGAGGCACTTGCCGCTGCGATGGCAGATGCCAAAATCCAGAGTGCGATCGCGGGCAAAAACGTGGTAAAATCTATCGTTGTGCCCAATAAAATCATCAATCTCGTTGTCAGGTAACGTCAGGCAGCGTGTTTTTCGGCAAATGGAAAACTTGTGCTTGACAGTCCTAGGCGAAAACGATATAATATGTTTACGGCATTTTTGCCGGATTGTGCAAAAGCGTTTATTTGGCAACGCGCGGAGGGAGGGAAAACAATGTCGGAAATCCGCGTAAAGGAAAACGAGTCTCTCGACAGCGCGCTGAGACGATTCAAGAGACAGTGCGCAAAGGCGGGTGTGCTTTCCGAGCTTCGCAAGCGTGAGCATTATGAGAGCCCGAGCGTGAAGCGCCGCAAGAAGTCCGAAGCGGCTCGCGCAAAGAGAAGAAAGTATTGATTTACTTGCTCAAACAGCACCGGAACGGGAAACCGTTTCCGGTGTTTTTTGATGCGCATAAAGCGGAAGTCCGCCGGACATACTACCCTCGGAGCAGAAATCCCTGCCGCGCACAGCGCGGCGGTGCATCCGGCCGGCACAGGAGAGAAATCAGACCCCGTTCCGGACTCTGTGGATTAAAGGAACATTTTGCCGGACGGATGCGGAATGCGGCTGCCTGCACATTGCGGGAAGCCGCATTCTTCTTTTGCGCCGTGCGCACAGATGTGGTATACTGGACACAGTGAAAGGCAGCGCCGTGCCGTTTCCGGCCCGGTGCGGACATCTGTTGAGCAATTCGGGAGGAGATTGGTATGAGCAGAACAGCTAAATTTTTCTTCGCAATGGCCTGGCTCCTGCTGGGCGTCGTCATCGGTTTTCTGACCGCCCCGATCCGCAAGGGCGTGGATATCACAATTGCCAGCAACAATGTGGGCACAGATGCGCTCACCTTCTGCGGTGACGATGATGAAGACGAGGACGATGATGACGAAATCCTCGAAACATTTGACGACGAGGACTGATTGTCCGCAAACAGACAGGAAAGAACATCCGCCTGCGGGTGTTCTTTTTTTGACAGATGTGGTATACTACAGGTGTTCGGTTGTTTCCGAAGTCTGACAGGAAGAGAGAAAGGATCGTATGAGCAGCAAGTCAAACAACAAAGCAGGGAAAAAGGCGGACGGTGTCTGGAAGAGCGATGAACGCCGCATCACAGAGGAGTGCCGCAAGGTCTATCCGGCGCTGTATGCGCTGCAGCGCGCGGTGCTGATTGCGACGGCGGTCGTGTGGATAGTCGAGCTGATCTCGCCGGTTGTGTTCAAGCGGGTGATCGCGGGCTATGAAAACTGGGGCGGAACCTATGAAAATGTCATGCTCATTCTGGCAATTGTCATGCTCGTTGTGTATATCATTGCCAATTACTTCTGGCAGGAGAAGATGAAGAAATTCCGCGCAGCACCAAAGAAAAAATCCAGATGAAACGAAACCGATTCTGACCCCGTGCGGGGTCAGAATTTTTCTATGCCCGCTGCGCGCAGATGCCTCCCTGCGGCGCGGTGCGATTTGACGAGCGCGGAGAATTGCGCTATAATACCGATTATTCGGAATTTTAACGAAAGAACGACAGGTTGGAGTTAATTACAGCATGAAAAAAGCAAATCAGTACGGCAACGAGAGCATATCCGCCCTCAAGGGCGCAGACCGTGTGCGCAAGAGACCGGGCGTTATTTTCGGCTCGGACGGGCTGGACGGCTGTCAGCATGCGATTTTTGAAATTTTATCCAATTCCATCGATGAGGCGCGCGAGGGCTACGGCAGCGAAATCGTCGTCACCCGATATGCCGATCATTCCATTGAGGTGGAGGATCACGGGCGCGGCATTCCGGTGGATTTTAATCCCAATGAAAAGCGCTACAACTGGGAGCTGGTATTCTGTGAGCTGTATGCAGGCGGCAAATACAAGACAAATGACGGCGAAAACTATGAGTTTTCGCTCGGCCTGAACGGTCTGGGCACCTGTGCCACACAGTATTCCTCCGAATACATGGACGTCACGGTTCGCCGCGACGGCTATGCCTATCAGCTGCATTTTGAAAAGGGCGAAAACCGCACAGGCACCAAGACCGGCTTCAAAAAGAAAAAATACACCGGTTCGGACACCGGAACGGTCATCCGGTGGCGGCCTGACCTCGAGGTTTTCACGGATATCCGTGTGCCGGAGGACTATTATTTTGATGTCCTCAAGCGGCAGGCGGTTGTCAACCCGCATCTGCGGTTTGTGTTCCGCAGTGAGAAGCCGGACGGCTTTGCCGAAACGGTGTTCTGTTATGAAAACGGCATCACCGACTATGTCGCGGAGATTGCGGAGGACAAGGCGCTGACCTCCGTCCAGTCGCTCAGCGCCGAGCGGCGCGGGCGTGACCGCGCAGACAAGCCGGAATACAAGGTGCGGCTCAACTGTGCGTTCTGCTTTTCCTCCAGCGTATCCCGTCTGGAGTACTACCACAATTCGTCGTGGCTGGAGTACGGCGGCGCGCCGGAAAAAGCGGTCAAGACCGCGTTTCGCTATGCGATTGATGCCTATCTCAAGCAGAATGACAAGTACAACAAAAACGAAAGCCCGATTTCCGTCAACGATGTGCTCGACAGCCTGATTCTCGTCAGCAGCTGTTTTTCCACGCAGACGTCGTATGAAAACCAGACGAAAAAGGCGATTACGAATAAATTCATTCAGGAGGCGATGACGGAGTTTCTGCGCGCCGGTCTCGAGGTGTATTTTATCGAGAACAAGGCGGAGGCGGACAAAATCGCCGAGCAGATTCTCATCAACAAGCGTTCGCGCGAGCAGGCGGAAAAAACACGCCTGAACATCCGCAAAAAGCTGTCCGGCTCGCTCGATGTCGCCAACCGCGTGCAGAAGTTTGTCGACTGCCGCACGCGCGACGTTTCCCGCCGCGAGCTGTATATCGTGGAGGGCGATTCGGCGCTCGGCTCGTGCAAGCAGGGGCGCGACTCGGAATTTCAGGCGATTATGCCGATTCGCGGCAAAATTCTCAACTGCCTGAAGGCGGATTACGACAAGATTTTCAAAAATGATGTCATCACCGACCTGCTGAAGGTGCTCGGCTGCGGCGTGGAGGTCAAGGTCAAATCGGCGAAGGAGCTGTCCACGTTTGATTTGAACAACCTGCGCTGGAACAAGGTCATCATCTGTACCGATGCCGATGTCGACGGCTTTCAGATCCGCACGCTTGTGCTGACCATGCTGTACCGCCTTGTCCCCACACTCATCGAGGAGGGCTTCGTGTATATTGCGGAATCTCCGCTGTATGAGATTACCTGTAAAAACAGTACCTATTTTGCCTTTGACGAGAGCGAAAAGGCGGATGTGCTGCGCAGGTTAGAGGGCAAAAAGTACACGATCCAGCGGTCGAAGGGTCTGGGCGAAAATGAGGCGGAAATGATGTGGGAGACCACGATGAATCCCGAGAGCCGCCGGCTCATCCGCGTCATGCCGGAGGACATCGCGGCGACAAGTGAAATGTTTGATCTGCTGCTCGGCGAAAACCTGTCCGGACGCAAGGAATATATCGCCGAAAACGGCTGGCAGTATCTGGAATTTGCCGACATCTCCTGATGGACCCGGCAGGCACACGCCTCCCGCCTGAGCGGAGGCACGACAGATAAGGAAAGGCAGTTCTTTCTCCATGGCAAAGAAGAAAAACAAACAGCAGCCCGTGCGCGAATATCATGCGCTCGAGCCGGCCACGCAGCGCATCACGGAAACGCTGCGGGAAAACTATATGCCGTATGCGATGAGCGTCATCGTATCGCGCGCCATTCCCGAGCTGGATGGCTTTAAGCCGTCGCACCGCAAGCTGCTGTATACAATGTATAAAATGGGACTGATGGGCGCGACGCGCACAAAATCGGCGAACATCGTCGGACAGACGATGAAGCTCAATCCACATGGCGACAGCGCGATTTATGAGACAATGGTGCGCCTGACACGCGGAAATGAGGCGCTGCTGACGCCGTTTGTCGATTCCAAGGGCAATTTCGGCAAGGTGTATTCGCGCGATATGGCATACGCCGCGTCCCGCTATACCGAGGCAAAGCTGGATAAAATCTGTGCCGAGCTGTTCCGCGAAATCGATGCGGATGCGGTGGATTTTGTCGACAACTATGACGGCGAGCTGAAGGAGCCGACGCTGCTGCCGACGACGTTTCCGAACATTCTCGTCTCCGCGAATACCGGCATTGCGGTCGGCATGGCGAGCGCGTTTTGCGGCTTTAATCTCGAAGAGGTCTGCCGCACGACCATCGCGTATCTTCAGGACAAAGACTGCGACCTGATGGAGACGCTGCCGGCGCCGGATTTTCCGACGGGCGGAGAAATTCTGCTCGACCGCGCGGCGATGCGCCGCATCTATGAAACCGGACGCGGCTCGTTTAAGGTGCGCGCAAAATGGCAGCATCTGCGCCGGGAAAATCTCATTGAAATCACACAAATTCCCTATACGACGACGATTGAGGCGATTATTGACAAAATTGCCGATCTCGTCAAAAGCGGCAAGCTGCGCGAGATTTCCGACATTCGCGATGAGAGCGACCTGTCCGGTCTGAAAATTGCGATTGACCTGAAAAAGGGCGTCGACCCGAACAAGCTGATGGACCGCCTGATGCAGCTCACGCCGCTGATGGACAGCTGCTCGTGCAACTTTAACGTGCTCATCGGCGGCATGCCGAAGGTGCTCGGCGTGCGCGGCATTCTGGACGAATGGGTCAAGTGGCGCACGGAGTGCAAACGGCGCACGATTCGCTATGACCTCGGCAAGAAACGCGAAAAGCTGCATCTGCTTCACGGCCTGCGCGTGATTCTGCTGGATATCGACAAGGCCATTCGCATCATCCGCGGCACGGAGACGGATGCGATGGTTGTTCCCAACCTGATGGAGGGCTTCGGCATCGATCAGGTCCAGGCGGAATATATCGCGGAAATCCGTCTGCGCCACATCAACAAGGAATATATTCTCAAGCGCATTGAGGAGACCGACGGACTGGAAAAAGAAATTGCCCGTCTGGAGGGCATTCTGAACAGCAATGCCAAGGTGCGCCGTCTGATGATCCGCGAGCTGGAGAACATCATCAAAAAATATCCGTCCCCGCGCCGCTCGGTCATTCTCGATGCGGACAGTGTGGAGCAGTTCGACGCGGAGGATCACATCGAGGACTATCCGGTGCATCTGTTCCTGACCCGCGAGGGCTATTTTAAGAAGATCACCGTGCAGTCGCTGCGCGGCGGCTCGGAGCAGAAATACAAAGAGGGCGACGGTCTGCGGCAGACCTTTGACGCGACCAACAAGCAGGAAATTCTGTTCTTTACCGACCGGCAGCAGGTTTACAAGGCACATCTGTACGACTTTGACGATACCAAGGCGAGTGTGCTCGGCGAATATCTGCCCGCAAAGCTGGGGATGGATGAGGATGAGCATGTTGTGTTCATGCTGCTGCCGGGCGGATATACGGGCAGTCTGCTGATTGTGTTTGAAAACGGCAAGGCGGCGCGCTTTGAGCTGGCGGGATTCCAGACAAAGACCAACCGCCGCCGCCTGACCGGCGCGTATTCCGACCGCTCGCCCGCCCGCGCGTTTTTCCACCTCACACAGGAGGAGGATATCACGATTTTTGCGAGCAACGGCCGTGCACTGACCATTCATTCCTCGCTCATTCCCGAAAAGGCGACGCGCACCACCGTCGGCATTCAGGTCATGGTGCTGCGCGGCAGTCACACCGTCACACGGGCCAGCCGGACGGCAGAGGTCACCTTTGCACAGCCGCGCCGGTATGTGTCGCATTCCATTCCGTCCATCGGCGCACTGCTGCGTGATGAGGACAAGGGTCAGCTGACCCTGCTGTGAGTCAGCGGTTGCGCCGGAGGGCATTTCATCTTATAATAGTGATGGAAAGGAAGCGTTCGGAATGCCGATAGAGGAACAGATTATGACGGCGATCCACCGGCTGTATGATGACATGCAGGAATTTTACGCCACAAGCGGTCTGACATCCGGTGCGCTGCTGCAGCTTTTGCAGCAGGGTCCGACAGGACAGGACAAGGTGGAGCAGTATCAGCTGTGCCATGCGCTGCACCTGAGTATGGACAAATTTTCCGTCGGCGTCATCGCGCCGGAAGAGGTGAGGAAGAACAGCCGCTCCATTTCTCTGGAGGATGTGGTGGGCGAGCTGATTTTCCGCATGCACGATCACCCGGTGACACTCGGCGGCAGCCGCATTCACCCCGATGTACTCGATGCCTTTCAGCGCGATCTGGAGCATGCGCTTGCGAGTGCCCGCGACAGGCAGGCATCGTACAGCGGCCAAAGCGCAGATTAAATCATAGCAGCAAAAGAAAAGGACTGTCTCGACGCGATTGTTTCATTCGTCGTTTTGAGACAGTCCTTTTTTGGTTCGCAGAGAGGATTCAGCGGACGCGGCAGAGCGGGAGGAAGGAGATTCAGCAAATGGTTCCGCCGCCCAGCACGACATCGCCGTCGTAGAACACGGCGGCCTGACCGGGGGATACCGCACGCTGCGGCGTTTCCAGCGCAGCGCGGACGATATCGCCCTCCGGCGTGAGCACGGCGGGGGTTTCGGCGCCGTGATAGCGCGTGCGCACACAGCAGTGCACCGGCTCGCGGACAGCATCCCACGCAATCCAGTTGACATCGCGCACAGAAAAGGCAGAGCACAGCAGCTCCTCCTCATAGCCGACCGTGACGGTGTTGTCCGCCGCATTTTTGTCGATGACATACAGCCGGCGGTCGGCGCTGATGCCGAGACCGCGCCGCTGCCCGACCGTGTAGCAGATCACACCGCGGTGTTGTCCGAGCACATTTCCGCGGCTGTCAAGAAAGCTGCCGGGCTGCGCGGTCAGACCGCAGTTTTCACACAGAAAAGCGGCGTGGTCACCGTCGGGAATGAAGCAGATGTCCTGGCTGTCCTTTTTGTG
>DJXF01000121.1:10556-14745 GCA_002449635.1 Clostridiales bacterium UBA7011
GTCATAGAATACAGGACATACGACTGATCCTTTGACGGCAGGACGCCTTTTTTTAATATCCAGCGGCCGTATGCTTCGCTGTATTCGATGCGCGCATAGTGTCCGGTCGCAATGGCGTCGTAGCCCTCCGCGCGCGCCTGTGCGAGCAGCAGCCCGAATTTCAGATGGCGGTTGCAGTCGACACACGGATTGGGTGTCAGTCCGCGCGCATAGCCGTCGGCAAAACGCTGAATGACCTGCGTTTGAAACGGTTCGGTGAAATCAAATGTATAAAACGGAATGCCCAGCTTTTCACAGACGCGGCGGGCATCTGCGATGTTATCTGCGGCGGTGGGTGCATACAGCTTCATCGTCGCTCCGCCGACGGTATAACCCGCCTCGAGCAGCAGAGCGGCCGTGACCGAACTGTCCACACCGCCGGACATTGCCGCGAGAATGCGATTGTGGTTCATGTGGTTTCCTCCTGTCTGTCTTCGATTATAGAGAGCGCCGCCGGCAGTGTCAAGAGTGCGCATCCCGCATAGTATGAAGGCAAAGAGGGGGAGGGTGTATGAAACGAACGTTAAACGCGGCGCTGGCGGGCGGTGATGTGCGGCAGGTGTATCTGGCAGAACTGCTTGCAGCGGACGGCGTGCAGGTGCAGACAATCGGACTGGAGCGCAGCGGCGCGCCGCTCGAAAACTGCAGCAATATGGCGGAGCTGTTTGCATGGGCGGATGTCATTGTCCTGCCGATGCCGACTGCCGGTGCACACCGGCGGCTGAATGCGCCGCTCGCAAATGCGCCGTATAAACTGACGGATGTACTCGATGCGATTCCGGCGGGACGGCCGGTGCTTGGCGGCGCAGTGCCGCAGATGATTCACGATATGGCGCAGCGCCGCGGCATCCGCGTGTGCGATTATCTTCAGCGGGAGGAGCTCGCGATTCTCAATGCCATTCCCACAGCGGAGGGCGCCATTCAGATTGCCATGGAGGAGCTGCCGGTGACGCTGCACGGTCTGTCCGTGCTGATTGTCGGCGCGGGGCGCATCGGGTCGACGCTTGCACCGCGCCTGCATGCGCTGGGCGCCCGCGTCACGGTTTCCGCGCGCAGCTGTGCGGATTTTGCCCGCATTCGCAGCGGAGGATATCATGATCTGGATACCCGCGCGCTCGCCGGACACATCGGGGCATTTCCGCTGATTATCAATACCGTGCCGTATCCTGTGCTGACGCGGCGCGTGCTGGCGGATTGTGCGCCGGAGACACTTGTGATTGATCTGGCTTCGGGGGCAGGCGGTGTCGCGGAGGACGCAGGCGACCGGTGCCGCATCATTCACGCGCTTTCTCTTCCGGGACGCGTCGCCCCGCGCAGTGCAGCCGCCGCAATTCATGATACGATATGCCACATTCTGGAGGAGGAGGGACTGTTATGAGCCTGACAGCAGGCTTTGCATTGTGCGGTTCATTCTGCACAATTGACCGCGTGCTGCGGGTGATGGAACGGATGGAGAAGGAAGGCTGGGAGCTGATTCCGATTGTGTCCGACCCGCTCGCAACGATGGACACGCGCTTTGGCGCGTCGCGCGATATTCTCGATGAAATCACCCATATCTGCGGACGTCCGCCGATGACGACGCTGCAGGAGGCGGAGCCGATCGGACCGAAGGCGATGATGGATGTCCTGATTATCGCGCCCTGCACGGGCAGCACGCTCGCGCGCCTTGCGCAGGGACTGAGCAATACACCGGTGACCCTTGCCGCCAAATCACAGCTGCGTGTGGAACGGCCGGTTGTGCTCGCCGTCTCGAGCAACGATGCGCTCGCCGGTTCTGCGCCCAATATTGCCGCGCTGCTCAATCGAAAGCATTATTATTTTGTCCCCATGCGGCAGGACGCGCCGCGCAGCAAGCCGCGCTCGCTGGTGGCTGTGATGGAGAACATTCCGGAAACAGCGAAGGAAGCGGTCGGCGGCCGCCAGATTCAGCCGATTTTATTATAAAAAGCACCAATGTCCCGGTTTCGCTGCAGAAAATCGGGACATTTTCTTCGCTCGGGCATCGGTCAGCGATCCGGACACGATAAAAAAATCCGGCATGACAGACATTGGTTTTTCGGAACATTGACAAAGAAAGTGCCTTATGATACTATGATATTATAATTTTTCAATAATACAGACTGGTTTCCGGTCTGTTTCTAAAAGCGATCAGGCGGGCCATTTGACAGGAAATGACCGCAGGAGAGCAAACACGGCTGAAAAACACGAAGAAATAGCAAAATGGGTGTATCGCCGCCGTCGAAAATGTGCGTCACAAGTGCTTGGTTCCGCACAGCAATCCGAATGGCGATCCCCCGAAGGCTGTGCAAAGGAATGAACTGAAATGACAGATAAAGAATTGCGTAAGCTGCGGCGCATCGACCTTCTGGAGATGCTGGTTGCACAGGGCAAGGAAAACGAACGCCTGCAGCAGCGTGTGGAAGAATTAGAACAGCAGCTGGCAGACAAACGGATACTTGTGCAGAATGCCGGCTCGCTTGCTCAGGCGGCGCTGGAGCTCAATCATGTTTTTCAGACGGCGCAGGATGCAGCGGATCAGTATATTGAAAATCTTGCACGGATGGAGCAGGAGGCGAAAGAGCGCGCTGCCCGGACAGAACAGGCGGCAGGCAGCCATCAGGAAATTTCGGAAGAGACCGCAAAGCAGATGCACAGCTACGAGGATTTTATGGAAGAGGTAACTGAGCAGCTGCACAACTATGAGGAACTCGCCGAGGAGATGGCGGAGGAAGCGCACAGCTTTGATGAGGAACTCGTCGAAGAGATGGCGGAGGAATCGCACAGCTCGGATGAGGAATCCGCTGAGGAGATGGCGGAGGAAGCATACAGCAATCCGGAAGAAGAATAAACAGAGGAGTTGTAGGTGACGGAGTTTGGCTGAACAAAAGAACCAGATCAAACGCATCAAGCAGGATCTGTCAAAGACAAAAAAACGGCTGGAAAAAGTCCAGTCCCGCATAAAGCCGGTCCCCCACGCACCGGACTCTCTGCCCGAGGTCGAGGTTCTGGAGGGCGAGCTCAAGCGCGAGCAGCATTTGCGGAAATACCGCAGCGTGCTGCGCAGCACGGTGTATGCGCTGATTACGGTCACCGCGGTCGCGGTATTGATTGCGACGCTTTTGCTGCCGGTACTGCAGATTTACGGCAGTTCCATGTCTCCGATCCTGAACGAAGGAAATATTGTCTTATCGCTCAAAAACTCCAGCTGGGAGCCGGGCGATATTATTGCGTTCTATTATAACAATAAAATCCTGGTCAAGCGGGTCATTGCCGGGCCGGGCGACTGGGTCGACATTGATGAAAACGGCGTTGTTTATGTGAACAATGAAAAGCTGAATGAACCCTATTTGAAGGAACACGCCAAGGGTGACTGCAACATTAAGCTGCCGTATCAGGTTCCGGATTCCCGCCTGTTTGTCATGGGCGACCACCGCAGCGTTTCGATTGATTCCAGAAATACTGCGATCGGCTGCGTTGCGGATGAACAGATTGTCGGAAAGCTGGTCTGCTGTATCTGGCCGCTCACCAGCATCACTTTTTTCTAGTCAGATACCCGGGGATGCCGGCCGCAGCATGCGGCGCAGGGCGATGTTCCCCCGAACACATCTATGAGAAGGTCCGTTCGATCTTCATAATCAATTCCGAAGCCGAATGACGCCGTCGTGACGGCATACATTCCGTCCGGGGATTTCGGCGGAGCGGAAGAAAGGATTTGTTTTATTCCGAAGGAGCGAACGCTTTCCTCCTTCGCTAACAACAGCGCGGAGAGTTTTATGAAAAAACACCTATCTACAATTTTATTGGCACTGGTCTTTGTGATAGGACTTTCCCTGCTGATTTATCCTACGTTCAGCGACTACTGGAATTCCTTCCACCAGTCGCGTGCCATCGCAAGCTACACCGATGCTGTGTCGAATATGGATGATGATACATACGAACGAATGTGGGCGGAAGCACAGGCCTACAATCGGACCCTGATACAAAAATCACTGCATTTTGACCTTACTCCGGAAGAACAGAAGGAATATGAAGCAAAGCTCGATGTTTCCGGCACGGGAATGATGGGATATGTGGAAATTCCGAGTATTCGGTGTACATTGCCGATCTATCACGGCACCAATGAAGCGGTTTTACAGATTGCCATCGGTCA
>DJXF01000066.1 GCA_002449635.1 Clostridiales bacterium UBA7011
ATCCTTTTGTTTTTTTGATTGTCTATTTGACGGGGAGCAGTTCAGGCAGTCGGTATACACGCTCTTGCTTTTTGCGCTGCGGTTTATTTCCAAAGTGTACGGTATTGCAGCGGGGTCATTCCCGTCGCCTTGCGGAATGCCATGACGAAATGAGAGGTATTGCAGAACCCGCAGCCCTCTGCGATTTCCTCCACACTGCGGGAGGAGGTGGTCAGCTGCTGCTTTGCAGCGCGCAGGCGGACGCTTTGCAGGTATTGATGCGGGGTAATCGCGCGGTATTCCTTGAACTTGCGCAGATAGTAGCAGGTGCTGAGCGCCACGCGCGCGGCGAGAAACGGAATGGTCACATCCTTGTCTGCGTAATGCGATTCGATGTATTGAGCCGACTCGTCAATGGAACGCTCCAGCTCGCTTTTTTGTGATTCTTCGGAGAGCGAAGCGAGCAGGGCGAGCAGGGTCTGCAGACGGACTGAGAGCAGATGCGGATTGGGATTTTCCTGCGCGGCAGCGCTGACAATCTGGGAAAAACACGGCTCGATTTGCGGACTGCGCGCCGTTTGAATGACAAACCCGTGACTGCGGATGATCTCGTTGACATACGCGCTGTCGCTGCAGCCGACAATATGAAACCAGCGGAAATGAATGTCATCCGATGCGGCGTGATAAAAGTGCGGCTCGCGGCAATCGAGCAAAACAAGCGCACCCGCGGCGGCACGGCAGACCTCTCCCCGATAATGCACGGAAAGCTCGCCCTGATCCACAAGCAGAGCCTGACAGATGTTCAGACAGGTATCCGCCGTGCGCTGAAATTGATAATCTCTGCTGCAATGGTATATGCCGACATGCGGTGCATGATACAGATAAGCCGCAGTAAATGCGTCCGGCTCATGATAATAACGCACGGAGTCGGGCAGGATGCCGGTATCGTTGAGCATAGAGAAAGCCTCCTCGCTGTCCGCAGATGGGCAGAAAAAAGAGTATCATTTTTTGATACTTCCTATCAAATTTATGTAGTGACCGATTGTTAAAAATATTATACTATACGATTAAAAGGAAGTACAGAAAAAAACAATCCGACAGGCGGAGGAATTGCGCGGGATTTGCTTTTTTTCAGGCAAAGAATACTGTGCAGATGTGTCCGGCGGGAAACCATGTCCGACAGCAATTCTGATGCACCGGAAGAAACAAACGGATGATTTTTTGATGTGCTTGCAGTACGGATCAGAGAGCTTGTATCCCCGCACAGAGAAAAAACGGCTGCTGTGCGGGGCGATGCACACAAGGAGGTACACAGGATGAAAGAGATTCGCATTGGTCTGATCGGCGCCGGCTGGATGGGCAGGGCACATACCACCGCATTTCACAACGCAAAAATGATTTTCGGCGATGATATGCCGGTGTTTGAGATGGTGTCTGATGTCAGCGAGGAGCAGGTTGCCGCGTTTGCACAGGCAATGGGCTACCGCCGTCACACCACCGACTGGAAGAGCGTGGTAACCGATCCGGATATTGATCTGGTCGACATTGCAACGCCGAACAGCATGCACTTTGAAATGGCAAAGGCGGCGCTGGAAAACGGCAAGCATGTTTTCTGCGAAAAGCCGCTCAGCCTGAGCGCCGAGCAGTCGCGCATTCTCGCCGATCTTGCGCGTGAAAAGGGTGTTGTCAATTACTGCGGATTCTCCAACATCATGAATCCGGCAAACCAGTATGTAAAGGAACTGGTGCAGTCGGGCAAGCTGGGCAGGATTATGCGCGTACATGCCACCTACGATCAGGATATGCTGCTCGACCCGTCCATTCCGATTGCATGGCGGCATATCAATAAACTCGCCGGTTCGGGTGCGCTCGGCGACCTGTGCAGCCATCTGCTGTCGGTTTCCCAGATGATTCTCGGCGATATGGACATGGTCACTGCGGTTCAGTCGATTGTCATTCCGGAGCGTCCCGTCAAGGCGGGTTCAAAGGAGATGGCACAGGTCGAAAATGACGATGTGGTATCCTTCCTTGTCCGCTACAAAAACGGAGCAATCGGAGACTTTTCCTCCTCCCGCGTCGCCACCGGCCGCAAGAATTATTTCTACTATGAAATTCAGGGCACTGAGGGCACGGTTGTGTACAATCTGGAGCGCATGTGCGAGGTTCAGGTATACTTTAAGGCGGATGCCGACAAGGACAACGGACGGGACTGCGGTTTCCGCACGGTTCTGCTCAATCCGCAGCATGAGGGCTTCAAGTGGTTCCAGCCGGCGGGCGGCATTGCAATTGCCTTTGATGATATGAAGACATTGCAGGCACATGCACTGATGCAGGCGATGCACGGCGGGGAATATATCTGTGACTTTGAAATGGGCGCGAAGGTCGACGGCATTATCGCAGCTGTGCTCAAATCGATCGAGACCGGCGCATGGGAGCGCTGCTGAGGACAGGGAAGGAGCAAGACCATGTTTAACAATGTAAAGCTCGGCATTGCGCCGATTGGCTGGACAAATGACGATATGCCGCAGCTCGGCGGCGAGCTGACCTTTGAGCAGATGGTATCCGAGGCGGCTTTGGCAGGATTTCAGGGCACAGAGGTCGGCGGAAAGTTCCCGACGGACCCGGCCGTGCTCAATAAGGCGCTCGATCTGCGCGGCATCAAAATTGCGTCGCAGTGGTTTTCCAGCTTCCTGTGCTCCACACCCTATGAGGAAAATGAAAAGGCCTTTGTTCAGCAGCTGGATTTTCTCGAAGCGGTCGGTGCGTCCCGCATCAATGTCTGCGAGCTGACGCGCTGCCTGTTTGCGGAGGAGTGCTCGATGTTCGGCGAAAACAAGCCGACTGCAACAGATGCAGAGTGGGAGCTGCTGTGCACGGGACTGAATAAGCTGGGCAAAATTGCAGCGGAGCGCGGCTTTAAGCTGTGCTTCCACCATCACATGGCGACTGTCGTACAGACTGTGGAGGAGACACGCCGGCTGATGGAAAACACCGATCCGCGGTATGTGTATCTCTGCTTTGATACCGGTCACTTCACGTTTGCCGGCGAGGATGCGGTCGCGGCGGCGAAGGAATTCGGCCCGCGCATCGGCCATGTCCATCTGAAGGACATCCGTCCGGACAAAATGAAGCAGGCATATGCAGAGGGCTTCAAGTTCCGCAGGGCGGTGCTGGAGGGCTGCTTTACCATTCCGGGTGACGGCTGTGTCGATTATCCGGGCGTGTTCGCGGCACTCAATGCGGCGCATTATGAGGGCTGGTTTATCGTCGAGGCGGAACAGGACCCGGCAAAGGCAAATCCGCTGGAGTATGCGATGATGGCGCGCAGCTATATCCGCAAAACAGCAGGTATCTGACACGCGCATCTGATCGGGATAGAAAAAAGGCTGGAGAGCGAGGAGAACATCCTTTGCCTTCCAGCCTTTCCTTATTGTGTTGTCACTGATTTTTCGGCGCGTGCCGTCTGGTAAAAAATTCCTTCCAGACAGCCGGATGCAGAAAGAGGAGCATGGGGAACAGCTCCAGTCTGCCGGCGAGCATATCGAACATGAGCACATATTTGGAGAATATGCTGAACAGCGCGAAATTCTGCGTCGGACCGACGAGCGAAAGACCGGGTCCGATGTTGTTGAACGTCGCAGCGACAGCGGTAAAGTTCGTGATGAGATCATATCCCTCGAACGAAACCGCGAGGACCGAGGCGATAAATACCGCGGTGAATGTGACGAAATAGATGCAGGTGGAACGCACAATCGCATTGTCCACCGGCCCGCCATCCATATTGATTCGCTGAATGCTCTTCGGGTGGGTGTAGGAGCGAATCTCCCGGATGCACGACTTGAAGAGGATGATAATGCGGGACACCTTGATGCCGCCGCCGGTGCTGCCGGCACAGGCGCCGATAAACATCAGCAGGACGAGAATCGTTCGGCTGAGCGGCGGCCAAAGGTCGAAATCCGTCGTGGAAAAGCCGGTGGTCGTGATGATAGACGCGACCTGGAACGCGGATTTTGACACGGCATCAAAGACGCCGGCACACATGCTGCGGATATTGAAGGCGATGAGGCCGACCGAAGCGAAGATGATGAGGAAGTACCAGCGCACCTCCTCCATGC
>DJXF01000088.1 GCA_002449635.1 Clostridiales bacterium UBA7011
CCCATCCTTTGTAAAGGCGTCAGGTCCCATTGACTGATACTTGCTGATCCATCTTTGAAAACTTGCAAGCGCGATCCCTAATCGATCTGCAATTGCCTGTTGTGATGTCTGTCCGTCCAGATACTCAAGCACAGCGTTGATGACGACATCTGGCTCATATTTACTTCTTCTCATAGAAAATGCTCCCTTCCCAGCAGCAAGCTTTTTGTTTTTTTCGCTTGTTTACCTGGAAGGGAGCATATCACTTTTTGAGACAGCCCCTGTTTTGTATTCTGTTATTCCTCCGATGCCATGCCGGCGGCAACCGGTTCGTCAAACTGAATGCTCACACCGTTCACTTCTACGTCATCTTCTGCGCGGATGAGAATGTATCGAATGCCGTCAATCGTCCTGGTCTGCACGAGGTCGCGCGCCTCCGGTTTGACCTGAATGGTCACATTGGACGACTTCACCTCAAAGCGGCGGTTGTCTATGATATTGCGCGGACTGACCGGCATATCCTCGCCGAACGCAGCGTCAAATTGTTCGTTAAAAGCATCCAGATGTTCTTCGGAAACGCCGCAGTCCTCAAGGACCTCTTCTACCGCACTGCGGTGGATGAGCAGCGGCTCCGGCACTTTGCTTTCCTTGTGCATCTGAATCATATCGCTGAGCTGTTCATGTACTGTCTGCACGACCTCCATGCTGCATTCGTTTTCCAGCGAACGCGAGAGCACAGACTCAAAGGTGCGCTTCTGCTCGGCGGCAGGCTGCGGAACTGCTGTGTGGAAAATGGTATCGATGAAAGCTTCGTGTGCGTCATCTGTGCTTTTGGTGTAGCACAGCGCGTTGTACAAATTGGTCCTGCGGTCATCAAAGGCAGGGAAAAGAAAACCGAGCTGCGGGGGAGAGACCAGCCAGTCGCCGGAAATGGTGCAGAAGGCCTGCTGCTGATAGTCGTAGCCGAGACCGGGCTTGCTTTTTTTTACCGGACAGATGCTGCAAATCAGGTGAGAAAAGACATCGTCCGAACCGTCTTCCAGATCCAGATCATCTCTGCCGCGGTATGGCACGTCGTAGGCGCTGTGTGCAATCAGAATGAGATAATTCTCATCAAAGGAAACACAGGAAATAACCTTGTTGTAAAACGTCTGAAGCGCATCGCTGTCCTCCAGCGCACTGCTGCGCAGCTTCATCAGCAGTGCATGCTCCTCGCCGTTCATCACCTGTTCATTGCGGAATGCGATGTCACGCAGATTTTTGCCCAGCGTGCCCGAAAGACTTTTTTTGAGCAGGCTGAGATATGCCTCGGTTTCCTCCTGTGTGGTGAGCCCGAGCGACTGCTCAAAGGTCGAGACAATGGTGCGGTTTTCATTGACATAGCAGCCATATACTTTCGCGATTCCGGTGCGGTCCGGACGGAGCTGACGGCGCAGCTCAGCGATTTCCTTTTCAATCATAACATTTCTCCTGTTCTAGTATTGAAACCGTGCGGTTTTTATTGTACCGTGTCAGAAGGGGGTTGTCAACGACGGTGTGACATTCCGCCGACCATCCGCCTGCCCGAACGCACAGCCGTTTTATCCCGCGCGCGGCATACCAAATCATTCCGGAAATTCAAGGTGGTAATAGGTTAAAAGGTATGTTATACTATGAGACATAGAAAAGGCAGTGAACGGACAGCCTCCGTTCCGGTACAGGAGAGAAGAAAGGATGGCGAGCACAATGAAGGTTGTTGCATTTAACGGCAGCCCGCGCAAGGGCGGAAATACGGAGCAATGTCTGAAGATGATCGAAAAAGAACTCAGTGCACAGGGCATTGAGATGGAGATCATTCAGGTTGGCAATCAGGTCAAGGGCTGTATGGCATGCTACCACTGTCTGAACACCGGTTCAGGACACTGCGTACAGAAGGATGCGGTCAACGAATGGATTGACAAAATGGTGGAGGCAGACGGCATTATTCTGGCATCCCCGGTCTATTACGGCGGCATCTCCGGCGGTATGAAATGCTTCCTCGACCGCGCATTCCTTTCCGCGGGCAACAAGCTGCATCACAAGGTCGGTGCCGCTTTCGTCACGCTGCGCCGTTCGGGCGGACTGGAAACCTACCAGCAGCTCAACGCGTACATGAATACAATGGAAATGGTCATTGCAACCTCTGATTACTGGCAGGCAATTCATGGTCTGGATAAGGGCGAGATCATGCAGGACACAGAGGGCGTTGAGGTCATTCAGAAGCTCGGACGCAATATGGCATGGCTGATGCGCGTGATTGACGCTGCGAAGGGAAAAATTGACCCGCCGCAGACCGGTCAGCGCACGATGACGAATTTTGTTCGCTGATCCCATTTTCCAAACGAAGGTGCAGTTCCTGTGAGCTGCACTTTTTTTGCACAAAAAGAGCTGCGAAACCGGAGCGCCCCGATTGCGCAGCATTCCCCCTGCATTCCCAAAACAAAACCCGACCCTGCTTTTACAAAAGCAGTCAAATGACTGCGGCATTATTCCGGAGAAGTATAAAACGGAGTCGCAGACCAGTCTGCTCCGGCGGGAGCGGGGAAGTGGTACAGGTCATCTGCTCCGAGCGTGAGCGACCACAGACGGGCAGCATCACCGGTCAGCGCACGCGCCGCCGTCGGCCGAACGATGACAGGGAGGGCACAGGTTGTCTTCATTTCGCGCAGAACAAGCCGACCGCGCGCATTGAGTGCGAGAACGGTGACAAAGGCGGGCGGAATTGCCGTCAGCTGCTGTGTCACACCGAGATAGGCGCACAGCGTCAGGCGGCGAACACGGCTGAGCGGATGACGGCGCGAACGAACCGCCGACCAAAGCTGTTCCAGAGAACCGGCGTTTTGACACGCCTGTACAAAACGAAACTCCAGTCCTTCGGAAACACCGGGAAGCAGGCGCAGCTGTTCGGCAGACAATCTCCGGAGATAGGGCAGAACAGCAGGTTCCATGTCTGACCAGTCGTGCCGGCGCGCCGTGCGCGCAGCGGAGCGATATGCTTCCGGAAGAAGAGCGAGTGCCGGATCAATCGAACCGGCTTGAAATTGTGTGCGGATATAGGAGGCGGACGGAATACCGTCCTGCGGGATACCGTCGTGTGCAGCACCGTGCCGGCGAACTGCGAGCGGGATCATCTCAGGGGCGAGCTGCTGCATAAAGCGGCAGTACTGCACCGCGAGCAGATCGTTGGGCGATTCGAGCAGCGATGTGTGCTGCGGACATAATCTGTGTGCCGCGCGAATGGCCGCCAGTGCATAGCTTGTTCCGGACGAAAGCTCCGTGCGCAGAAGTTCTGCAAAGGCATCGGAACGAAGATGCGCGGCGAGCTGCGTCAGGCTGTTCTCCGTTCCGGTTTCACAGCCGAAGGACAGATGCGTGACACAGCCAAGTGCTGCTGCGAGGGACACACCGCCATGTGCAAATCCCTCGGCAGAGGAGAGCGCTGCGGTAATCGGCAGCTCAACAACCAGATCCGGCCCATCCGCCTGCACAGCGAAGGCAGCACGGGCATATTTGTCCCACAAGGCAGGCGCACCGCGCTGCACATAATTGCCGCTCATAAGGGCAATGACAGCACAGTCGGGCAGACGACGGCGGATTTCGGCAATCTGGGCTGCGTGACCGGCGTGAAACGGATTGTATTCAGCTATAATGGCGCAGACCTGCATAGTACCTCCAAACGTGTTGTGTCAGATTTCAAATCTTGATTCAGATTTTATTATAGCATAAAACAGCGGCAGCCTGCTACGGGTTTGGGGCATCAGGCGGTAATCGGAAGACAGAAAAAAGCAGAACAGAGGTGCTGTCCTGCTTTCCGATCGTTTTTTGCCTGCACAGCGCGCAAAGAAAAGCGCAAAGTCCCGCATCAGGAGGTCGGGCATGTGATCTCCGCAAGCCGTTCGATCATGTCGTGCAGCAGTCTGGCGGCTTCGGTATCTGCAGCCTTATAATACACCTCTTTGCCGTCTCTGCGGCTGACAATCAGTCCGCTCGCCTTGAGCTGGCGCAGATGATGTGAGACCGCAGGGCTGCTCATGGCGACAATGGCGGACATATTTGTGACACACTCCTCACAGTGACAGAGCAGCCAGAAAATACGGCACCGGCTGGCGTCGCTGATTTGGCGGAACATATCAGAAACCGTCTGAAAATCGTCAATTTCCGGCAGATGTGCGATGGTATGTTCTATATTCTGCCCGTGATCGTGCGGCAATGAAATTCTCGACATGTGGATGGAACCTCCTTTGTGTTTGTTATTTTATCATAAAATTTGCGCAAAAGAAACCGGAAAAGTGCGGAACGTGCCGGCATCTGCTGCTGCGCCGGAAATATTTTTGAAAAATTACAGCAATGCGGTTGACATTTCATCAAACAATGCGTATGATATAGATATAATAATTAAACATAAATTTAATCGTTTAATTCACACGCGAATAAAGGAGAGCAAATCATGAAAAAGACCTATAAGATCGAGGTAGACTGCGCGAACTGTGCCAACAAGATGGAGCTTGCGACGAAAAACACCGCAGGCGTCAAGGATGCGGTTGTGAACTTCATGACTTTGAAGATGAAGGTGGAGTTTGAAGAGGGCGCTGACCCCAAGACTGTCATGCCTGAGGTTCTGGCAAACTGCAGGAAGGTAGAGGACGACTGCGAAATCTTCTTCTGATGCGCAGACAGTTCGGGTTGGCTTTTGGCGGCAGGCGCTCTCGGGTGTGCGGCAATGGCACATGCAGGGGCGCCTGCGCTGCCGGTCAGGGGACAAAACCAACCGGCAGAGAAAGCTGACATGGAGAACAGGAGGGGCGGTATGAACAGGAAACAGAAAAAGATGCTGATGCGGATTATCGCTGCAGCGCTGCTGATGATCGTGCTGCATTTTATGCCGGTCACGGGACTTCTTCGCTTTATCCTCTATCTGGTGCCGTATTTTGTCATCGGCTATGACATCCTCATCAAGGCAGCCAAGGGCATAAAAAACCGGCAGGTATTTGACGAGTGCTTTCTGATGGCGGTTGCAACAATCGGCGCGATTGCGCTTGCGCTGACTTCTGACGGCGATTATACGGAAGCCATTGCCGTCATGCTGTTTTACCAGATCGGAGAATGGTTTCAGAGCTATGCGGTCGGCAAAAGCCGCCGCAACATCAGCGAGCTGATGGACATTCGTCCGGACTATGCAAACCTTGAGGTTGACGGCAGGCTGGAGCAGACAGATCCGGATGAGATTGAAATCGGCAGTATCATTGTGGTGCAGCCGGGCGAAAAGGTTCCGCTGGACGGTGTGATTGTGGAGGGAAATTCCACGCTGAACACCAGTGCGCTGACCGGAGAAAGTCTCCCGCGCGAGGCCAAATGCGGCGATGAGATCATCAGCGGCTGCATCAACATGACCGGCGTGCTGAAAATTGAGACGACAAAGGAATTTGAAGAGTCGACCGTCTCGAAAATTCTCGATCTCGTGGAAAATGCAAGCTCCCGCAAATCGAAGTCGGAACATTTCATCTCGAAATTTGCGCGGTATTATACGCCTGCCGTGTGTTATGCGGCAGTGGCCCTCGCTGTTCTGCCGCCGCTGGTGCGCATGCTTGCGCTCGGGCTTGCACCGGCATGGGGCGTCTGGATTTACCGCGCGCTGACGTTTCTCGTCATCAGCTGTCCGTGTGCGCTGGTTATCAGCATTCCGCTCAGCTTTTTCGCGGGAATCGGCGGCGCGAGCCATGAGGGCATTCTGGTCAAGGGCTCGAATTATCTGGAGACACTGGCACAGACCAGATATGTTGTGTTTGACAAAACCGGAACACTGACAGAGGGTGTCTTTGAAGTCAGCGGCATTCATCACAGCACAATGGAGCGCGAAAAGCTGCTTGAATATGCAGCGCTTGCCGAGAGTGCGTCTTCTCATCCGATCAGCAGGAGTCTGCAGCATGCGCATGGAAAGGAGCTTGACCGCTCCCGCGTGCGCGATGTGCAGGAAATCAGCGGAAATGGCGTGATTGCCAAAGTGGACGGTCATACCGTCGCGGCAGGAAACGACAAGCTGATGAAGCGGCTGAATATTCCGCATCTCGATTGCCATGAAGTCGGTACGATTATTCATCTGGCAGTGGATGGCGCTTATGCCGGCCATATTGTCATCGCGGACCGCATCAAGCCGCACGCGAAGGACGCAGTTTCTGCGCTCAAATCAGCCGGAATTGAAAAGACCATTATGCTGACAGGGGATCGCCGGTCGATTGCAGAACGGGTGGCACAGACGCTCGGACTGGATGAGGTGCACAGCGAATTGCTGCCGGCAGACAAGGTGGAACTGGTCGAGACTTTGCTCAAAGCCAAACCCGGGAAGGCCAAGCTGGCCTTTGTAGGAGACGGCATCAATGATGCACCGGTGCTTTCCCGCGCGGATATCGGCATTGCGATGGGTGCGATGGGTTCAGACGCGGCGATTGAAGCGGCGGATGTTGTGCTGATGGACGACGATCCGATGAAAATTGCCAAGGCTATCAAAATCTCTCGCAAATGCCTGCGCATTGTCTATGAAAATATCTGGTTTGCGATTGGAATTAAGCTGATTTGTCTGTTCCTCGGAGCCATTGGCCTTGCCAACATGTGGCTTGCAATTTTTGCGGATGTCGGCGTCATGGTCATCGCGGTCCTCAACGCGATTCGCGCATTGTTCGTCAGACATCTGTGAGCAGCCGAAACGCAGTTTCAGCCGGTGCGGTTTTTCAGCCGCATCGGTTTTCTTTTTGACAAACCGCGTGTGACCCGTTATACTGACACAAAAAGGGGGGAGAGTCTGCATGAATGAGCTGCTGATCCGCGGAATTCGTATTCACTGGGACCGGGTGGCGCAGGACAGCTATCTGCGTCGGATTCCTGCACTTTGCCGGTTGGATTCGCTGGATTTTTCGCAAAATATCGTGTGCTTTACCGGAGAAAACGGAACGGGAAAATCGACGCTGCTCGAAGCGATTGCCATTGCCGCGGGTTTTAATCCCGAGGGTGGTTCGCGCAATTTTCTGTTTCACACACGCGAAACACATTCCGAGCTGTGGAGCGCGCTGTCGCTGATTCGCGGGTATCGGCAGCCAAAGGACGGCTTTTTCCTGCGGGCGGAGAGCTATTATAATGTGGCCAGTCAGGTGGATGAATATGACGACGGCACAGGATATCTGGACGGATACGGCGGCATTTCGCTGCATGAGCAGTCGCACGGGGAGAGCATGCTCGCGCTTGTGCAGAACCGTTTTCACGGGAACGGCCTTTACCTGATGGATGAGCCGGAAACCGGTCTGTCTCCACAGCGGCAGCTCGTTTTGCTTCAGGAGCTGCGCCGCCTGCAAAACAGCAGATCTCAGATTATTCTCGCGACGCATTCCCCGATTTTGCTCGGGGCACCGGACGCGGAAATTCTGTCATTTGACGGCCATTCGATTCAACTGGTGGAATACGAGCAGACAGATAGCTATCGCGTGACAAAAATGTTTATCAACGATCGGCGCGCGTATTTCTGCAAGGTGGATGGAGATGCCTGAGCCTCAGCCCGATTGCCGCAACCCGGCGCAATGCTGCATGGGACAGTCGGGAACCAGACAGAAGAACGAGAAAAGGGTTTGGAGCCTGTTTGAAACGGTTTCCACAAAATAGAAAAAAAGGATATTATATTTCTTCGAAGAATCCGGCCCTGCTCCCGATTGCAAAGGAGGACAGGGCTGCTTTTTTATTTTCAGCAGATTGACAAAAAGAGAAAAGCCCTGCGCACCGGAGCGTTGCCGGCGGGCAGGGCTTGCACTGTCTTTTGACGGTCGGGAAAGGACCGCAGGATTCGTTCATTTCCGGGAGAACCCGGCATCAGATGAACCGGTTTTGATGTACCGTTCGGAAAATCAGGGGCGGATGCGCATTACGGTAAAATGAAACAGGTCGCTGCGGAGGTAGTCCAGAGAATACAGAATCGGGTTTCCGCGGGAATCGATGTGCGACTGACGAAAGCCGAAGCAGTCGGCTTTTTTGGGGAGCTTGAGAAGCTGCCGCAGCGGGTCCGTCGGAGCGGGGATAAACAGCTCTGTGAGCGCCTGCGTCACATAGATCCCGTAATTTTCCTCTAAATATGCAAATACAGAGTTCGGCGGTTCGGTTTGATTGATTTTCTCCGCATATTGCAGGGGGAGATAGTTGATGCTGGCGCAGATTACGCCGACATCCGCATGACGGATTTTCTGAAGAATAAAAAACGGTGTTTCTTCCGGAACCTGAAAGAATTGACTGACCTCCTCCGGAGCCTTGTGAATGCAGCAGCGTGTACTCGATTCCCGTTCCTGAATTCCGGTGTTGGAAATCATTTTTGTCATACTTTGCAGCTGGGACAGATCGTTGACAATTCTGTCTTGATGGTCTAATACATAGGTTCCGGAACCGTGGCGGGAAACGAGAATGCCGTCACTGCGCAGCAGTTTGACGGCTCTTCTCCAGGTCTCGCGGCTGACACCGAGCAGGGAGGACATCTCGTGTTCGGAGGGGATCTTCGCTCCGGGCTGAAATCTTCCTTGATGATATAATTGTAAAAAATCCTCTTTTGCCGTGAGAACAATGGAAGTATGATTTCCAGCAAGTACACGGTACTGTTTGTAGTGGGATTCTTCGTATATATCGCGTTGATGATTCTCATTGCATACGTTACCAGTAAGAAAACATCCATCGAGGGAGAAGATTATCTGATGGGCGGACGTAATGTCAGCCTGCCGCTTCTGATCTGTACGGCGGCAGCGACGGCAGTCGGCACCGGCACATCAGTCGGCGCGACGGCAAACGGCTTCCGCAACGGCTGGCTGGGTGCGGTTTATCCGCTGGCAAACGCAATTGGTCTGGTGACGGTTGCCCTATGTTTTGCGGTTGTCCGCAAGCATGAGTTCCGCACGCTGGCCGAGGAGCTGCAGTTCTACTATGACGGCAGCCCGAAGATGCGTAAATTTATGTCGGTTGTCCTGTTTATCGTATCCATCATCTGGGTCGGCAGCGCAATCAACGGCGGCGCAAACTATCTGGCGTATCTGATTGGCATGAACATGATTACGGCAAAGCTGATTACAGTTCTGGCATTCGGCGTTTACGTATTCATCGGCGGCTACATGGCGGTTGTATGGACGGATGCCATCCAGACCGTGCTTCTGTTCGGCGGCTTCGTTCTGATTGCAATTATGGCTGTACCGACAGCCGGCGGCTTTGAGGCCATCAACACCGCTTACACTGCGGCGGGCAATGCCGGTGCAATGACCGCGTTCGGCGTAGGTTCTCAGGGCGTTCTCGGTGTACTGGCTGTTGCACTGGCATCTTATTACGGCGCGATGGCAGGCCCGACCGCTCACATGCGTGTATACACCGCGCAGAGCACAAAGACTGCGCGCAAGGCAATTCTGGTTGCAGCGGTTGTTGTTGCATGCTTCTCCATTCTGCCGGCACTGGTTGGTATGTCCGCCTTCACCTTGGCGACGAACACCGGCGCAACTGCTGTTCTGGAGAATCCGGACTTTACCTTTGCTTACATGGCAACGACGGTATTCCCGCCTGCCATTGGCCTGATTTGCCTGATTGCCGGTCTTTCGGCCATCATGTTCTCCGCAGACTCTGATGCAATCGCCGGCGTAACCACATTCCTGACCGACGTATATGTTCTGGTATTCAAGAAGTCGGTCAAGGACAAGGATATTCCGAAGTATTCGAGAGGAATCCTCGTCATCATCCTGACCGCTGCATTCTGCATGACAATTTTTGCAACAGACATCATGAGCTACATCAGCAATGTCATCGGTTCGCTTACCCCGGGTATCGGCGTTGCGCTGCTGCTGGGCCGCTTCTGGAAGCGCGCAACCTGGCAGGGCGGTGTTGCAACCATGACCAGCGGCATCATCTTCGGTGTCTGCTACCTGCTGATTGCTCCGTTTAATGCCTGGATTGTCAGCATCTTTGCAGGCCCGGCTCTCCCGGTAACCATTCTGACCCTGGTTGTCGGTGTTGTTGTCAGCCTGATGACGCCGCCTTCCGTCCACACGGAGGAAGAGCGCGTTGCTCTGGTAATGGCAGAACGCAATCAGGAGAGATCCGCATCTGTTCGTTAAATTAAAACTTTGGGGATTGGACGGCTTTGCTTGAAGCCCGTCCGATTCCCCTTGTTCTGTTAAAGAGAAACAATATGAAGAAAATGGAATTGTATTTTTTAAGTGTCGGCTATGGTGAGGCAATCGTTCTGCTGGATGGCACGCACTGTCTCGTCATAGATGGAGGACCCGGCTCCGCAGACGAAGCGTATCATGTTCCGGGAACCATTCGGCTGGAAACATTTCTGGCACAGAAAAAGGTTTCCGCGATTGATTACATGATTTGCACACATCTTCACAACGATCACATCAGCGGGCTTCTGGAGACCGCCCGCACGATTCAGGTACGGGAATTCTGGGTCAACTGCTGGCCGGAATGCCCTGTCGATCGCGCGATTGAGGCGGCGGAACCGGAATGCCCGAACGATCTCAGCCTGCGTCTGTTTACAGAGGGCCTGAAGCATTTTCGCGCGCTGAGAGCGGTTCTGCGTCAGCAGAATACGGTGATTCGGGAACGGACGGAGACACGGGACTACGAACCGCTGTGGGACGGGTGCTCGATCCGTCTTTTCGGCATGAATCAGGAGCACATGATGGAGCGGCGCATGCAGTTTGAACAGTTCTGCCGAGAGGAAAATGCCGAAGCGGCGCGGGAAGCGATGCGCGAATTTGACCGCGCGGAAAACACATGCAGTTTGGCATGCAGCCTGAAAATCGGCGGATGGCGCGCATTTCTGACAGGTGATTTGTGTGCCGGATGGGAAGAACGATGCGCGGATGAGCGGTTTGAATCCGCTGAAGTGCTCAAGCTGACCCATCACGGACAGAGGGACGGCATGCCGCAGTGTCTGGTCGAAGCGTGTGATCCGGAAATCTTTGTGATGTGCTCCGATCATTTGCGTACCTTCAACAGTGCCTGTGATGAGGTGGCTGCCCGTGCGGAAACGTATTTGAAGGAACGCGGCCGGACAGCGCAGATCTATACAACAGGTCTGCTGACGCAGAGCTTCGGAACAGAAAACGGAAATCCTCCGTGTGCTCTGTGCTGCAGCGGGGAGACGAAGCCTGTCTGCACACCATATTATGTAGAGGAAGGAAACTGGAATGAGACTTCTTGAAGAAGTGTATCAATGGACACCGCAGGATTCACAGACCGATGCATCCTTTTGCTTTTATGTTTCAGAAGGCATGAAGCAAATACGGATTCGGTTTGAGTTTTCTCCGGGAACGGAAACCGACCCGAGACTTTGCTTTCCTCCGATTGAAAAAGCAATGAACCGGTATTATGACAGCTATCCGAGAGCGCTTCAGCCGATGGAAAAAGAGAGCTTTCTTCCGGTGAAAAATCTGATTACCATTTCCCTGGACAAGGACGGCGTGTATCTTGGAAATGCACACAGATGGGCAACGGAGCAGGAGCATTTGATTTCTGCCGAACAGGCATCTCTCGGATTTCTTCCGCCGGAAAAGATGGCGGGAGAGTGGCACGGTATGCTGCATCTGCACGAAATTCTGTCAGAAACGTGCACCGGACATCTGATTGTGGAAGGGGAGTGAGGCACATGAAATGGTATCCGGTTGAACTGCATACACATACACAGCACAGTGACGGCGATTTTACGGTCAGTGAACTGGTTCATGCGGCAAAGCAGCGGGGATTTCATGCTGTTTGCCTGTCCGACCACAACACGATGTCCGGCCTGCCGGAGCTGTATGAAGCGGCGGAGCGGGAACACATGGTTCCGATTCCTGCGATCGAATGGACGACATATTGGGGACATATGCTTGTTCTGGATGAACAGGGGTATACCGATTGGAGAGGTGTCCGGCCGGAAGAGATCGACGCAGCGATTGCCTCGATTCATCGCAATCACGGACTTGCGGGAATTGCCCATCCGTTTGCGCTGGATAATCCGATCAATACAGGCTATCATTGGGATTTTCAGGTGGCAGATTGGGATTCGGTCGACTTTTTGGAGGTTTGGTCACGCGACAATGCCCCCTGCAAAATTCAAAGCTATCGTGCCCTGCAGCTTTGGGAGACCCTTCTCAATCGCGGCTGTCATATCACAGCGACGAGCGGAAGAGACTGGCACCGTGAGGACACATACCATTATGCCCACACCTATGTTCTGGCGGAAAATCTGACAAAAGAGTCCGTTCTGCATGCCGTGAAGGCGGGACAGATTTGTCTGGCGGCAGGGCCGCTTCTGACGATGAAAGGAATCCGTTCAGACGGCACACAGGTGCAGATCGGCGATACCATTGACGCAGGGAAAATAGAAATAGAATTGCAACTGGATGACGAGACCATGCCGAATGACTGGGAAAAAGCATCTGTGACAGCGAAGGAAATTCAGCTGGTTCACAACGGCAAAGTCATCTGCCGCCTTGCCCCGGACGCGTCACAGCGCGTCTGCGTAAACGCAGCCTCCGGCTGGCTTCGGGCGGATCTGATCGGTTCCTTTTACGGGAAACAGGATCAGAAAATTGCATTGACCAATCCGATCTACATCAAATAACCATAATAAGGCATAGGGTGTGCATCAAAATCATTTTTGCAAAACTTCTCCTGTTTTTGAGGTGTGTACGGACAGCTGCTGTCCCTGCACACCTTGTCAATCCCTGCGGCAAATTTCGTGAGAAATCCGAACGCTTCCTGATGCACATGGAAGGCGTCTGCGGATATGGAAAGGTAAAACGAGAGTAATTCCGGCATCGGTATGACTGTCGCGGTATTGCCCTGATTTGACTTGAAAGGCGGAGAAAGGAAGGATCATATGTTGAATAGTTTAACACAGGGCGTGACAGAAGCGAGTTCTGCCGCGACAACCATCATTTCTATTGCGGTTATGCTGTTTCTGGGGTTTGCCATGACGCGGCTGACCAAACAGCTGCGCCTGCCGAATGTAACGGCGTATATTTTGGCCGGTATTTTAATCGGTCCGTATTGTCTGAATCTCATCCCGCGGACTGTGATCACGGGCTCCGACTTTTTGTCGGATATTGCGCTTGCTTTTATTGCGTTCAGCACAGGTGAGTTTTTTACCCTTTCTGCGCTGAAGAAAAACGGCTTAAAGGTTGTGCTCATAACGATTCTGGAGGCATGCCTTGCCACGGTCTTTGTCTTTGTTGTCACCTACTGCATCATGGGAGTCGATCTGGTCTTTTCGATTGTACTGTCCGCGCTGGCATCCGCCACAGCGCCGGCTTCTACCGTGATGACCATCCGGCAGACGGGCGCCCATGGAGATTTTGTGGATACCCTGCTTCAGGAGGTAGCACTGGACGATGTGGTCGGGCTGATTGAGTACAGCGTTGCAATCTCGCTTGCGCTTGCGGTCAGCACAGGAGCCTCCCATCTCGGCGTCATCAACATTGTCAAACCGATTGCCGTTAACGTCGCAGTTCTGCTGCTGGGCGGTCTGTTCGGTTTGTTCTTAAAGCTGTTGATGCCGTCGAAGCGGTCAAAGGATAACCGGCTGATCATTTCCGTTTCCCTGCTGTTCGCGTTTTGCGGTATTTGTGCCGTTCTGGATGTATCGCCGCTGCTGGGCTGTATGTCGATGGGAACGGTGTATATCAACATTACAGTCGACGGAAAGCTGTTTAAGCAGCTGAATTATTTTACGCCGCCCATCCTGCTGCTGTTCTTTGTCCGCTCCGGCCTGTCCTTCCAGCTGGATGCCCTGGTCAATACATCGGCGGCAGTGGGAAGCACCCCGCTGCTTGCGGTCGGCATCGTCTATTTCCTCACCAGAATCGCAGGCAAATACATCGGCGCCTTTGGCGGATGTCTGCTGGTCGGCAAGCCCAAAGAGGTGCGCAACTATCTCGGCCTGGCACTGATTCCGCAGGCAGGTGTGGCAATCGGTCTGGCGGCGCTGGGTGCGCGGAACTTAGGCGGAGAAACCGGCGTAGCATTGGAAACGGTCATTCTGGCATCGAGTGTTCTGTATGAATTGATTGGTCCCGCCTGCGCGAAATTGTCGCTGTACTTATCGAAATCGTACGCAACCAGACTGGAAGACATTGTTCCCGCAGAGGAAGTGGACGACAACGGAGAACAGAAGAGTGCAGTCGAGCTGCTGATTGAGCGCATTCAGGCAATTCAGTCAGAGCTGCCGCATGCCGACGGCTCGGATGAAGAGCAGGCATTTCTGGAAGCCGCGGAAGAACAGATTGCGGCATTCAGCAGCATTCACACCGGTGCAGTTCGCAACAGGAGGAGTATGTTATGACACAGGATTATATTGCCGCCGTCCTGGGACCGTGGTCGATGGGGCTCAATTCCGGCTCGGTTATTCTTCGAATTGTCCTGTCGGTGGTGTTGGCATCGATCATTGGCTGTGAGCGTTCGAGCAAACGGCATTCCGCCGGTCTGCGGACATTCATCATCGTATCTCTGGCATCTACCACGGCCGCCATTGTGGAGGTATTTCTGCTTGACACCGGATGTCAGGCGCCCTGGATTACAGCCGCTGCGGTGATTGCGTCGGCTATGATTTCCGGATACTCGGTATTGTTCAGCTCCAAAGGTCAGATCAAGGGATTGACGACCTCCGCCGGTCTTTGGGCATGCGGAATCATTGGCATTACCATCGGCATGGGGCTGTATACGGCGTCACTGGTCTCGTTTGCCGCACTGCTGTGCAGCCTGTCCTTCTTTCCGGCGATTGAGAAATATCTCAAAGACAAGTCGAATCACTTTGAAGTCCATCTGGAGCTGAACAGCAAAAGCGATCTTCGCTCCTTTACCACCACCATTCGCCGCCTGGGAATGCGCATTGACGATATTGAGCTCAATCCTGCCTATATCAATTCCGGACTGAGCGTTTATTCCGTATCATTCACCATCAGCAGCGAGGAGCTGAAAAAGTATAAAAAACACAGCGAAATTATTGAGGCCCTGCGTTCGCTGGAGTATATTTCCCATATTGAGGAAATGGGATAACCCGAATGCGGGCCAAGAGACATAACTGCAAGCAGCTGCTGCCGGAAGGTGACAGCTGCTTTTTCTCTCTGTGCGGCGAATACTGTCGGCTGTCTCATTTTTTCTGATCGGGATGCAGCCGGCATGAACGCAGGTTTTCCGCTTGATTTTACAAATTTGCAAAAAAAGGATATTATGGTGTTGCAGATCGGGCCGGTTCATTGTCTATTTAATAGAAGACAAGGGAAAGGGGGGAAGAATCCGTGCTTATGTTTCTCTGCGATGTCATACCTGACGCCGATGACAGAGAATTTATCCTGTGGATGTATGAAGAATTTCGCAATTTGATGTTTTTTACGGCAAGGCAATATTTTCAGGATCAGATGATTTGTGAGGATATGGTGCAGGAATGTCTTCTCAGGCTCATACAAAAAGCAGATGTACTTCGCGGGAAGGAACGCAGCATCCTCGCAGGATATATCATTTCTGTGATTCGAAATGTTTCGCTCAACTATCTGAAGCGGGAACAGAAAAGAAATGAGCGCAGCATCGGATGCGATGAGCAAACAACAGATCAGATTCCTTCTGATGAGCTGTCCGCGGAAGAATTATTGCTGGCAAAGGAAAACGCAGGTTTTCTTTTTTCGGTTTTGAAGCAGCTGCCGGAATCAGAGCGTCTGCTGCTGGAGGGCAAATATTTATTGGAATATTCCAATGAGGAGCTTGCGGGGCAGCTGAACTGCAAGCCGGACAGCATACGGATGAAATTAACCCGCGCCAGACGCCATGCGCTCGCCCTGCTGCAGCAGGCAGATGAGAAAGGAGAGGATGAAAATGACAGGCGAATCCAACCGGCAGCAGGAACAATATGAGGAAGCGTTGTTTGCGTCCATGATGAAGGAATATCTGCTGGAACAGGGACAGCAGGCACTGGAAGAAGAGGAGCAGCGGAAAAAAACATCCGATTTTGAAATCTCACAGCAGGCGGATGAGAGAATGAGACAATTCATTCTGCAGCATACTTCATCTCAAAGCAGACAAAGGAACGGGAGAAAACGGCTCGGCAAGCGCCTGCCGTTCAAAGCTGCGAACAGAAACGGCCGGAAAAAAATTGCGTGCGCAGCGGCAGCCATCCTGTTCGCCGCAGCGATCTGGTCAACCGCCGGAACAGCAGATTCCTTTCGTCATTCCGGAGAGACGAAGCAGATACAAAATGCGTACATTCAGGCGCAGGATGCCGCATTGGAGATAGGAAAGTTTTCGTTTGACGGGTTTTCTCCCGTCACGGGAAAATCGAGCGATTTGAGCGAAGAGGAGAGAACTGCCTGCATCAAAGCGTATACAGACAAGGTGAATCAATATTACGCAAAAGACAATCCCGTCCGGCAGCAGTATATTGATTTGCATGCGCTTTACGTCAACGATGTATGCAGGAAAAAGGTTGACTATGTTGTCGACAGCGGCGTTCTCGATTCGGAGACAGACGAGATCTCATTTTCGAAGGATCGGACGCAGGCGACAATGGATATCAGTTTTACAATCTGGAATAAGAGCATTGAACAGACGGAGTCCGGGAAATATGCGGTCAGTGCGCCGGTAAATAAAGTCCGTGCAACCGTCGTTATGGTGAAGGAAGACGGAAACTGGAAATTTTTGAAAAGTACAGACAGCTTTGTTGACGACGGAATGACAGACGCATGGCTGCCGCACATCAAAGAACTGTTCCGCAAAAAAGATACATCCGATGCGGGGTGGAACAGGGTGCAGCGTATCTGCGGTACGGAATACGATACCTTTGCCGAAGCCTTGCGCGCAGCCGGTCAAATCCATGCCGACGAAGCAAATCCCTACACCTGATGTTTGAGAAGAATTCCGTGCGGCAGGATGTGTATCGGTTGTTGCAAAAGCGTCTGACGAATCAAAAAAGTCAAGGAACCAATCTCATATAGCTTTTTCTTGATACAATCATCCTTTTGTTTTGCAAAAGCCTATGTTATAATATACCACATAGAGGACGGCAGCCCCGACGTATCATTTGAATCGTCCGGATTGTGATGGACAGTATCGACATGGTTTTCTATGACGGTACGGCGGGACGGAAAAGACCTGATGGAGCTTGAGGAGGCAGTGTTATGAAAAAGAGATTGGGTGCATGTTTTATTGCAGGGCTTCTTGTCATGGCGACCTTGATCGGGTGCGGAAGCAAGCCGGATCACACGGAGGACATCAAGGCGGCAGCAGATGGTTTTCTTGGCGTACTTGAGTCGGGAGAATTTGACAAGCTTTCGGAATATGCTTCGAAAGAATTGCTGGAAACGGGAGATCTGAAGGACATCAGCAAGCTGCAGAACATACAACAGGACATTCTTTCGGAACTTGATCTGGCTGAAGATGCGCTGACCGAGGAGGGAAAGCAGAGTCTGAACGGTTTTGTGGATACGCTTTCCAAAGAACTGGTCAAGTCTTATGAGATCGGCGATATATCGGAATCGGATGGAACGGCGGAGGTAAAAGCAACGCTCACCTATGGATTTGATCCGGAAAAAATAGAGGACATCGATATTGATGACAAGATCGATGCGATTGCCGATCAGTATTTGGCAGACAACAAGGACAAGCTGGTTGAAATGTTCATGAAGGAAGGTGAGGATGCCGCTCAGAAAGCGATCATGAATGACCTGATGGGCGATATCTTAAAGGAATACTCCGACGCGTTGATTGCCACCGGCGAAAGATCTGAGAACGTCAGTCTCAAGATGGAGAACAAAGACGGCAAATGGGTCGTTAC
>DJXF01000099.1 GCA_002449635.1 Clostridiales bacterium UBA7011
CAACTCGATCTACACGCACAAGGAAATTTTTCTGCGCGAGCTGATCTCCAACGCGAGCGACGCCATCGACAAACGGCATTTTCGTTCCCTGACCGACGCATCCCTTGTGCCGGACGGCGGCTATGAAATCCGCCTGACCGTTGACAAGGATGCACGCCGTCTGACCGTTTCGGACAACGGCATCGGTATGACGCGCGAAGAACTGGAGCACAATCTGGGCGTCATCGCACAGAGCGGCTCGCTCGCGTTCAAGGCGGAAAACCAGACGGATGACACCGATATCATCGGTCAGTTCGGCGTCGGCTTTTACGCCTCGTTCATGGTCGCGTCCAATGTCCGCGTCATCTCAAAGGCATGCGGCGAAACGCAGGCCTATGTTTGGGAATCCGACGGCGCTGACGGCTACACGATTGAACCGGCGGAAAAGGATACCTGCGGCACGGATGTCATTCTGACCATCAAGCCGAATCCGGAGGGGGACAACGAGGAGACCTACGACGAATTTCTGGAGACCTATCGTCTCGCAGGTCTGGTCAAAAAGTATTCGGACTACATCCGGTATCCGATCCACATGCTGATGCCGCACTCCAAGGCAAAGCCGAAGCCGGAGGACGCGCCGGAGGATTACACGCCGGAATACGAGACCGTCTTTGAGGATGATACGCTCAACTCGATGGTTCCTCTGTGGAAGAAGGATAAAAAGGACATCTCCGACGACGAGTATGACGAATTCTACCGCAGCAAATTCATGGACTTCATGAAGCCTGCCCATGTCATTCACTCGCACTCCGAAGGTTTGACCGCCTCCTATCACGCCCTGCTGTTCATTCCGGCACAGGCGCCGTTTGATTATTATTCCAAGGACTTCGCCAAGGGTCTGCAGCTGTACGCCTCGGGCGTCCTGATTATGGACAAGTGTGCCGATCTGCTGCCCGACTATTTCGGCTTCGTCCGCGGTCTGGTCGATTCGTCCGACCTGTCGCTCAACATTTCCCGCGAAATGCTGCAGCACGACCGCCAGCTCAAGGCGATTGCGGTCAGCCTTGAGAAAAAGATCAAGTCCGAGCTGCTGAAAATGCAGAAGGAGGACCGCGACGCGTATGTCAAGTTCTGGGAGACCTTCGGCTATACGATCAAGGCGGGCGCATACGCCAATTACGGCGCCAACAAGGAAAAGCTGCGCGATCTGATGCTGTTCTACTCCGCAAAGGAAAAGAAGATGATCTCGCTGAAGGAATACCGCGATGCCATGCCGGAAGGTCAGGAGGAGATCTATTACGCCGCCGGCGCGAGCGCCGATCTGCTCGACAAGCTGCCGCAGGCCGAGATGGTGCGCAAGCACGATTACGACATTCTGTACCTGACCGCAGACATCGACGAATTTGTCATTACCCTGCTCGGCGAGCAGGATGAGAAGAAATTCCGCTCGATCACAGCAGGTGATCTCAACCTGTCCTCCGACGAGGAGAAGAAAGAGGCGGAGGAAAAATCCACTGCCAATCGCGCGATGTTCGACCTGATGAAGGAATCGCTCGACGGCAAGGTCAAGGATGTCCGCGTATCCTCCCGTCTGGTCAGCGATCCGGTCTGCCTGACCTCCGAGGGCAATCTGTCCATTGAAATGGAGCGCGTGCTCAACGCTGTTCCGACCAATCAGGCACATGTCAACGCGGAGAAAATCCTCGAAATCAACGGTTCTCATCCGATTTTCGAGACGCTCTGCCGCCTGTATACAGAGAACCCCGATCAGCTCAAGCAGTACACCGCACTGCTGTACAACCAAGCGCTGCTCATCGCCGGCATTCCGATCGATGATCCGGCTGCCTTCTCCAATGCAATCTGCGATCTGATGGCAAAGTAAATCCATAGCTGCCGCCCGCTTTCGTTTTGCGAAGGCGGGCGTTTTTTCTGCGCAAAAACCGCCGGTACAGGGTTTCCCATACCGGCGGCTGCAGCGATATCTGATTTACTTGAGATAAACCGCATGCGGTGTCGTGATCGAGCTTTCGTCCGAGCCGATTCCCAGCTGTCCGTACAGATTACAGCCGACTGTCCGCAATACGCCGTCTTTTGTGCGGTACATGCTCATAAAGCCGCCCGCCGCAATCGCCTCGACATTCTCCGCGAGTTTTTTCGGCTTCGCCTGACAGAAAATCGTCTCTTCACCGATGGTATACGTGAACTGTCCGCGCTTGATGCCGAGCTGACCGAAATTGTTGACGCCCCACGCGTAAGCCGTGCCGTCGTTTTTGAGCGCGATACTGTGCGCACTGCCTGCCGCCACGTCCTTGACATCGCTCATAATCTTGAGCGGAACGGTCTGAATCTGGTTTTTGGTGTCATCCACATCGCGCGTGCTGATGGAGCCGACTGATGCCTTGCCCCATGCGTACAGGTCGCCGCTCTCCGTCAGTGCCATCGCATGATAGTGCGAGCCGCAGATCACCCTGCTCACGCCGTCCATGACCTTCGCGGGAACCGACTGATACGCCTGCTTGTTGTCGCTGACGCTGTCCGGTTTTTTCAGGCCGAGCTGTCCGTCAGAATCCAGTCCCCATGCGTACAGCGTGCCGTCCGCTGTGACCGCCATCGAGTAATCCTGTCCGGCGGAGATGGATACGACGTCGTCCATCAGCTTGTACGCGGTGGACTGACACGCAATGCCCTCCGCGTCCTTCTGGTCACATTCGCTGTCCGCGATGCCGAGGGCGCCGTTTTTGTTGCGGCCCCAGACATACAATGCGCCGTCCTTTTTGATCGCCAGCGCATGTGCACTGCCCGCGGCAATCGCCCTGACATCCTCCATCACTTTTTCCGGCTCCATGCGGCTGATGTTCATGCCGTCGCCCATCTGCCAGCTCTCGTTATCACCCCATGCGTACAGATCGCCGTTTTTGCACAGCGCAAACGACAGCTCATTTCCCGCCGCAACCTGAACGACCTTGCCCGGCACTTCAATGTGCACCGGCGCATTCTTATTGTCGCATGTGACGTCTCCCAGCTCGCCCTTGAGGTTATGTCCCCACGCATAGACCTCGCCGCTGGCATCGACCGCAAGCACGTGATTTTCGCCGCATGCCATCTGCTCCGATGTCATTTTTCTGGCCGAGCCGCTCTTGCTCATACCGATAACCATCGCCGCCGCAATGACGACAATGACCACTGCGGCGCCGCAAAGCGCTGCAATCTTATTGTTTCTTTCTCTTCCTGTCATGGATACTCCTCACTTTTTCAGGACTGCGCCGCGCCTGGCTGCGGGCGCGTTTCCTGCGTCATTCGTCTTATTATAGCATTGATTGCGTATCACTGCAAAATTTTCGGTACACTTCACAAAAAAATCTTCCCTCACGCGCGCTCCGTCTGCAATATCTCCCGCGGCAGCGCGATATCGCCGCGCGGTATGCGCTCCCACGAAAAATCCGCGATCAGCTCCCGCAAAGCCACCGGCTGTGTTGTCGGACGCAGTCCGATTGCCGCCGCAAGCATGCCCACAATCGGCTCGGGCCGTCCGAACCGCGCCCGCAGCAGGCCCAGATCGAGATCACCGTCGCGTTTTGACAGCCGCCTCCCGTCGGGCGCGGTCAGCAGCGGGATGTGATAAAAACACGGCGCGGCCAGACCGAGTACCTCGTATAAATACAGCTGCCGCGGCGTGGATTCCAGCAAATCGCGCCCGCGCACGACCTCCGTCACCCCCATCGCCGCATCGTCGACGACAACGGCGAGCTGATAGCCATACACGCCGTCCGAGCGGCGAATGATAAAATCGCCGCAGTCGCGCGCGAGATTTTCGCAATATGTGCCCTGGCAGCCGTCGGCAAAGGAAATCACCCGGTCGGGCACGCGCACCCGCGCGGCCGGCGGACGCTGCCTGCGCTTTTGTGCGATCTGCTCCGGTGTCAGCCCGCGGCATGTGCCGGCATACACATACGTTCCATCCGAGCGGTGCGGTGCCTGTGCCGCGTGCAGCTCGGCGCGGCTGCAAAAGCAGGGGTACAGCAGCCCCTGCCGCTCCAGTTCGGCAAACGCACGGTCATATATCTCCGTCCGTTTGCTCTGATACCACGCGTCGCCGCCCGCGCTTCCGCCTGCATCCCAGTCGATGCCGAACCAGTGCAGATCGTCCTCAATCTGATCTGCCAGCTCGCGCGGACAGCGCATGGCGTCCAGATCCTCGATGCGCAGCAGATACGTTCCGCCCGCCGCGCGCACCGACAGCCACGACAGCATGGCGCAGAGAATATTTCCCAGATGAATCCGTCCGCTCGGCGTCGGCGCAAATCGTCCGCACACCGCCATAGTTGCTCCTCCTCTCCGGCTGACTGCGCCAAAAACCCTCTCCGATCATGCGGATTCTATGCGTTCCGCATGGGCGGGGAGGGCTGTCCGGCGTTAGCCTTCGTTCCTCTGAATCGGGCGGTCATGACATCCCGCCATACATTTGGCGCAGTCGTGCAGGCAGTTGAGCGGGTCGTCCTCGTCCTCCTCCGGAATGACGATTTTGGACGGGTCGCCGATGTCCTCATTCGTCAGATATCCGGCGATATTTTCCACCGCATCGCCTTCACAGCCCGGCAGCATCTGTACGCCGAGCATGCGCAGCGTGCTCTGCAGCGCCGTTCCGATTTCGCCTGCCAGCAGGACATCGATGTTCTGCATCGCCAGCTTGAACAGGACGCTTGTGATCTCGTCATCCTCGATGGGTACAATTTCCTTCGCGGTTGGCAGGCCGTTTTCCTCTGTTACAATCAAGATTTCCGTGCTTTCCGCAATGGTGCGTGCAATCCTGCCATCGCGTGTAACCGCAGCTATTTTCATAACGTCTCCTTCCGCAGCATATCTGTTGGTTTTTTTGGTTAATTTGTGACAACATTATACCGTATCTGACCGCATTTATCAACGTCTTTTCCGCTTATTTGCCAAAGAAATGATTGCACAAAATGGCACGGAACCGCTGCTGCCGAACAGGAAAACAGAGGCCGCCCGAACCGGCCGGGCAGCCTCTGCGCATATGGGTTTAATTCTGTTCAGTCACCCAGCAGCTCATCGAGAATCTGCTGACTGTTTTTGGTCGTATCAATCGAACGGATTGCCGAGCGCAGCGGCAGAACCGCAGCCGGCGAAACGCTCAGCTCGTCGATGCCGATGGCAAGGAATGTCTCGGTCAGCGTGACATCCGCGCCGAGCTCGCCGCAGATGCCAATCCAGATGCCCGCCTTGTGGGCGTTGTCCGCCGCAATCTTGAGCATGCGCAGAACAGCCGGATGATGGGAATCAAAGAACTTGTCGAGGTTGTTGCCCTGACGGTCAACTGCCAGCGTATACTGGGTGAGGTCGTTCGTGCCGACGGAGAAGAAGTCGACTTCCTTCGCCAGACGGTCGGACATCATAACAGCAGACGGCGTCTCGATCATGATGCCGAGCTCTACATCCTCATTAAACGGGATTTCTTCCTCACGCAGCTCCGCCTTTACGCCGTCGCAGATGCGCTTGATCTCCTGAACCTCCCAGACAGAGGTAATCATCGGGAACATAATCGCAATCTTGCCGAAAGCGGATGCGCGGTACAGCGCACGCAGCTGGGTCTTAAAGACCTCCGGACGGGTCAGGCAGATACGGATTGCACGCAGACCCATAGCGGGATTTTCTTCCTTCTCCAGCTGGAAGTAATCCGCCTGCTTGTCCGCACCGATGTCGAGGGTACGGATGATGACGCGCTTGCCGCCCATGCGCTCTGCAACGTTCTTATACGCCTGGAACTGCTGCTCCTCGGTCGGATAATCGTCGTTCTGCAGATACAGGAACTCCGAACGGAACAGGCCGATGCCGCCGCCGTCGTTCGCCAGTACGGGGTCTACATCATCGGGCGAGCCGATGTTGCAGTATACCATGACCTTGCGGCCGTCCAGTGTGACATTTTCCTTGCCCTTCAGCTGGTCGAGCAGCTCCTTGAGCGCGCGCTCCTTCGCCTGCTTTTTGAGCAGACGCTCGCTGGTGGTCTCATCCGGCTCCACTGCGACTTCGCCGGACGAACCGTCAATAATCGCCATCTTGCCCTCGAGATCCTCGGTCAGCGCGTCGCCGACGCCGATGATCGCGGGAATGCCCATTGTGCGCGCCAGAATCGCCGTATGGCTGTTGCTGGAGCCGCCGGAGGTGACAAAGCCC
>DJXF01000053.1 GCA_002449635.1 Clostridiales bacterium UBA7011
GACCAGCCGCGCTCCCACATGCTGCGCAGGACGGTGCCGACCGTCGGCCAGTGATATGCCGGAAGCTCCATGACGAACGGAGCCGGATCGCCCTCAAACAGCTTGGTTTTCTTCAGGATGATGCCGGAGCAGATGATCGCGGCAATGCCCAGGAAATAGGCGGACGGAGCAACCCACGGTGCGCCGCCGAAGATTGCGCCTGCAACCATGGCGATAAACGGGGTTTTTGCGCCGCAGGGGATAAAGGTCGTGGTCATAATGGTCATGCGGCGGTCGCGCTCGCTCTCGATGGTGCGGGACGCCATGATGCCCGGAACACCGCAGCCCGTACCGATCAGAATCGGAATAAAGGACTTGCCGGAGAGACCGAAGCGGCGAAAAATACGGTCCATGATGAACGCGACACGCGCCATATAGCCGCAGGCCTCGAGGAATGCGAGGAACAGGAACAGAACCAGCATCTGCGGAACAAAGCCGAGCACCGCGCCGACGCCCGCGATGATGCCGTCGAGAATCAGGCCGGACAGCCAGTCGGCACAGCCGACCTTTGTCAGGAACGCCTCGACAAAGACCGGAACGCCCGGAACCCACACGCCGTAGCCCGCCGGGTCCGGCTCCTCATAGCCGAACTTGTCATAAACGCCCAGCGCCTCCTGCAGGTCCGCGCCGGTGGAGGTGACCTCCTCTGTCGCCAGCGTTTCCTCATCCTCTACCAGATAGGTCGCCGTGTCGTCCGCGGAGAACTGCGCGGCAAACGCCGTCAGCGCCTGCTTTGCGGCAGCCGGATCGTAATCCTCCGACGCGGTGTCCGCGGCCGCCTCAGCCGCTTCGGTGTCGATGCCGTTTTCCGCGGCGGCGGAGAGGAAGCCGTTTACAACATTCGCTGCATCGCCGTACTCCTCTGCCACCTCGGTGTACGCGGCATTGCCGATGCCGAACAGATGCCATCCGTCGCCGAACACGCCGTCATTTGCCCAGTCTGTCGCGACGGTGCCGACGGTGGTGACCGAAATGTAATACACAAGGAACATGACGACCGCAAAAATCGGCAGAGCCAGCCAGCGGTTGGTGACGACGCGGTCAATGCGGTCCGACGTGCTCATCTGACCGGCCTTCGCCTTTTTGTAGCAGCCCTTCATCAGGGATGCGATGTAGATATAGCGCTCGTTGGTGATGATGCTCTCGGCGTCGTCATCCAGTTCATCCTCCGCGGCCTTGATGTCCTTTTCGATGTGCGCGAGATGCTCCGCGCTGATGTTCAGCTGCTCCAGAACCTTGCTGTCGCGCTCGAAAATCTTGATCGCATACCAGCGCTGCTGCTCCTCGGGCTGCTCGTGCAGGACGAGCTCCTCGATGTGCGCCAGCGCGTGCTCGACCGGACCGGAGAAGGTGTGCTGCGGAATCGTCTTTCCGTTCTTCGCCGCCTCGATGGCAGCCTCCGCCGCCTCCATGACGCCGGTTCCCTTCAGCGCGGAAATTTCCACCACCCTGCAGCCCAGCTCGCGGGACAGCTCCTGAATGTTGATTTTGTCGCCGTTTTTCCGGACAATGTCCATCATGTTGACCGCGACAACCACCGGAATGCCCAGCTCAACCATCTGTGTGGTCAGATACAGGTTGCGCTCGAGGTTGGTGCCGTCCACCAGGTTCAAAATCGCGTCCGGACGCTCGTTGATGAGGTAGTTTCTCGCAACAACCTCCTCCAGCGTGTACGGGGACAGCGAATAAATGCCCGGAAGGTCGGTGATGGTAATGCCGGTATGCTTTTTCAGCCTGCCTTCTTTTTTCTCAACCGTTACGCCCGGCCAGTTGCCGACGAACTGATTGGAGCCGGTCAGCGCATTGAACAGCGTGGTTTTACCGCAGTTCGGGTTGCCGGCTAAGGCGATTCTCAAATCCATAGTTCATTCCTTTCCGCAGAGGATTAGTTTCCGCTAACCGCCTGCTAAAAAATAAAGTACGCCTGCGAACAGCGTCTTTTATTTGACTTCGATCATCTCCGCGTCAGCCTTGCGGATGGACAGCTCATAGCCGCGGACGGTAACCTCGACCGGATCGCCGAGCGGCGCGACCTTGCGGACATAAATTGTAACGCCCTTGGTAATGCCCATGTCCATGATGCGGCGCTTGACCGCGCCCTCGCCGTGCAGCCTGACAACCGTCACGGTGTCGCCGATCTTCGTCTGTCTCAAGGTATTCATACCCCTTCTCCTTTCCCTTTTGTGCAAAAGCGGTCAAATCATGATTTTCTGCGCCATTTCCCTGCTGATGGCAACGCGCGCCTCCTTGACGTTGACAATGACATTGCCGCCCATCGTGGTAATCACGGTGACCGTGCCCCCGGCTACAAAGCCGAGGTTCTCCAGATGCTTTTTTACGTCCGGCCTGCCGCCGACCTTCAGAATGGTATTCTTCTCGCCAACCGACGCGAGAGTCAATGGCATCATGATTTCGCCTCCCAATGCGATTCTTTTTTGTTAGAATCTTCTAACATATCAGCGGTAAAAGGACTTCAATTAGCCCTTGCTAACCATCTATTATCTTACAACCAACCCGCTTTTTTGTCAACAGGTTTTGCTTTGTTCCGCATATTTTCCCTGTTTTTGTGCTATCCGCGCAAATGTTAGACTGATCTAATTTATGATTTGTGCAAGCTGTCCATAACTTTTTTGGGCGCAAAAAAGAGACCGGCGCGGGGCCGGTCCCATGGTGTCCGTTGTGTTTTTCCCTGTGTCGTCTGCTCACGCATCCGCGGGCGCGCCGTTCTGCTCCGCCTGCGGCAGCACAATGCGAAAGCGCAGGGGCTCGGCGGTGTCGAGCGCCACGCCGCACACCAGATCGCAGTACAGCTGCACCACGCCGGGCAGCAGATTCATCAGATAAAACGACTGCGGCATGCGCGCGACCGGGTCGGTCAGCTTCGCCTGATCGAGGCAGTTGTCAATCAGCTGCCGCATGGTCTCGTCCCCGCGCGCGTAAAACGGCGCAAACGCGGCCGCGCGCTTGAGCGAATACAGAATATACGGCGCTTCCGCGCCCTCCGGCGCCGTCTTCGGCAGAATGCTGCGGAACACCTGTCCGCGCACCTGTGCGGAGACCGCGCGGCACACCTCATCGGGCAGCCTGCTGTCCGGCAGCAGATCGTCCAGCAGATACAGCGCCGCGCACAGATATTCCACCGCAAAGCGGCGCGTCTGATCGTTGTCCAGCCCCAGATCGCGGCGCAGCTCCGCGTTGAGGAACAGATTGTCATATTCCGCCAGCGTGATGTGGGCAAACAGCCGGCAGTATTCGTCCATCGTCAGATATTTTTCCTCACTCATTGTCGTTCTCCTCAGGTCGATTTGGTGATAAAAACCGGAATCGGCGGATCTCCGGCGCGGTTGGCAAACTGTGTCACCAGCACGGTAAAGCGTGTCGGGTCAATGGTTTTGAAATAGTCCAGCAGGGCATCGCGCTCCTCATAGCCGCTCGCGCCGCCGTAGTAGATGCTGACGCACATCCGTCCGCCCTCGCGCAGCAGCCCGAGCCCCGCCTCAATCGCCGCAATCGTGCTGTCCGGGCGGGTAAAAATACGGTGGTCGCCGCCGGGCAGCCAGCCGAGATTGAACACGATATAATCGACCGCGCCCGCCTGCGCATAGCGCGCCATATTGGCGTGGCTGTCGAGCACGACGCGTCCGACGCCGTCCCACCCCTCCGCCGCGAGGCGGCGGCGTGTGTTTTCCACAGCCTGCGGCTGTATGTCAAAGGCGAGCACCTGTCCGTCCCGTCCGGTCTGTTCACAGAGAAACACCGTGTCCCGTCCGTTGCCCGCAGTCGCGTCAATGACAAAGCTCCCCGGCTCAATCCACTCCGAAAGAAAATGATGCACCAATGTCAAGGTATTCACGCCGATCCTCCCAAATGTAACACTATTGTCTGCATTATACCATATATTTCAGGAAAAAAGCGATTTTTTCAAAGATTTTCCCTGTTTTTTCGAAAAATGTATGTTACAATACAGATAACAGCAGAATACGCTGCCCATCTGACAGAGAGGGGAGGGAGCGTCATGAGCAGCCGCCACACCATTTCATATACCTGCCCCGCGTGCGAGCAGACCTTTTCGCTGACGCAGTGGGTCAACATCAGCCCGAATGACGCTCCGGAGCTGCGCAAGCACGTCATGACCGGCGACCTGTTCCACCACATCTGCCCCTATTGCGGCAAACATATGATGATCGCCTACAACTGTCTGTACCAGGACAGCAGCAAGCGCTTTGCCGTTTCGCTCCATGTCAACCGCAGCGAAGCCGCGGTCACGCCGCTGCTGCCGGGCTACCAGATGCGGCTCGAGCGCACGCTGCCCTCCTTTGTGGAGCGCATCCGCATTCTCGACGCGGGTCTGGACGACATGGTATTTGAGCTGTACCGCATGGTTGTGCTCGCGCAGGTGAAAAAGCAGCACCCCGACCGCGCGGTCTCCTCCCTGCGCTTTGACGCCGTGGAGGGGCAGGACCTGTTCCTGCAGGTCAGCCAGTCCGAGCAGATCCGGCTGCCGCTCTCCTCCTACCAGAACCTCGCAGACAGGGTAAAGCGGTCGGGCTTCCACCCGAAGGTTTCCGGATATCTGCACATCCACGGCAAATGGGTGCAGCAGTCGGGCATTCTGGATGTGCTGAAGAAATAACGCCGCGCGCCGGCCTCCAACAAGCGAAAAACCCCGTTCCGGGCGGAACGGGGTTGATTTTTTGCCATGCGGCAGGTGCTTACAGGGCAGCCTTTGCCTTTGCAACCAGTGCCTCGAACGCCGGCTTGTCGTTGACAGCCAGATCTGCGAGCATCTTGCGGTTGATGTCGATGCCTGCCTTCTTCAGACCGTTCATGAAGCGGCTGTAATTGATGCCGTTTGCCTGCGCGGCAG
>DJXF01000020.1 GCA_002449635.1 Clostridiales bacterium UBA7011
CGTCTACGTCAAATGCAATTTTCATAAAGCTTTCCCTCCATCTCTCCCGCAGATGCTGCGGGTGTTGTTGTATCTGTCAGCTCCGCTGGGACAGCGGAGATATGACCGTTTTTATTTTTTGTAGAAAGCAGGCATTTCGCCGATCTCAATCGGCACCACTGCGCCGCTCTCCTGGCTGGCAACCAGTGCATCCGCCGTGACGTTGGCAACCAGGCCATCCCACGCGGTCGGACCGTTGAATTCGCCATTGCGGACATCGTTGATCCACTCCTGAATCTCGACGTCATACGCATCGATAAAGCGGCGCTTCCAGTCCTGTTCAATCGCGGTGGTCAGTCCGCCCGCCTTGCGGAAGGTCGGCGATGCCGGTGTCGGCAGATCAATGACGCCCTCCTCGCAGACGATCTGGCAGTTGATGTCATAGCCAAAGCGGCAGTTGACAAATACTTCCACCATTGCAATCAGACCGGAACGGCAGTTGAGGAACATCAGCTGCGGGTCCTTTAATTCCCGATGGGTATGCTTTGTCTGGCGCGGCATCATCACCTGCGCGGAGACATACTCGTCGCCGACGAGCCAGTGCAGCACATCAATTTCATGAATTGCCGTGTCATGTACCGCCATCGGCGTGTCATAGTTCGTGCCGACTTCCGGATTCCAGTGGGTACATTTCAGATACAGCGGCTTGCCGAATTCGCCGGAATCCAGCATTTCCTTGACCTGACGATAGCTCTTATCGTAGCGGCGCATAAAGCCGACCTGAACCAGGTGTCTGCCGCTTTCTATTTCCGCCTCGACGATCTCGCGGGAATCCTCTGCCGATGTGGTGAGCGGTTTTTCGCAGAAAATCGGCTTGCCGATTTCGATTGCCTGCATGACGGTTTCCTTGTGGGCAAAGCCCGGCGTGGTGCAGATCACAGCATCGACGTCCGGATCATTGACCAGATCCGCACTGTTGTTGTAGACCGTAGCGCCGATGGGGTCTCCCACCTTATGTGCGCCCTCTACAAAAACATCGGATACAGCAACGACCTTTCCGCCGGAAAGCTTATTGGTAATGCGGTCGATATGCTCACGGCCGATTGCGCCGCAGCCGACTACGCCGATTCGTAACAGTTCCATTGGTTCAGCCTCCCATTTTTCATTTCCCGTGCCGGACTCTCTACACACCGGCAGACGTTGTTACTATTGATTATACGGATTTTCATGTCACTTTGCAATACAAATTCACATTTTTTCCGGAGCAGTCTTGTGATAATATACAAAACGCACCGTCATCCTCGGCGCCCGGCGCGCCCCTGCACCGTTTTGCGGTATTCCCGCGGGGTCATGCCGATTATTTTGCGGAACAGAGAGGTGAAATAGTTGTAATTATCGTAGCCGCACTGCTCTGCAATGCGCCGGACGGTCAGATCGGTGGAGGCGAGCAGCATCTGTGCCCGCGCCATGCGCCGCCGGATCATGTACTGCACCGGCGAACAGTCCGCATATTCGCGGAACACGCGGTCAAGGTGGAATTTGCTCACGCCCATCGCCTGCGCAATCTGATCGAGCCTGAGCGGCTCCAGATAGTGCCGGTCGAGGTACATGCGCGTGCGCGCTCCCAGCTCATAATGCACCTGCTCGGAGCGCTCCGCCGCAGAGCGGTGAATGCGCAGCGCCGCCGTGACCGCTGCCGCCGCCAGATAGCTGCACACCTCCGCACTTCCCGCGCTCTGATCCATTGCCGCCTGCTCCAGCACGGTCAGCAGCGCATCGAGCGTGCGTCCGCCCGTGCCCGCATGTACAACCGGCTGATCCGGATGTGTGAGAAACTGGTTTTCCTCCATGCCGCGGCACAGAAGCTGTGCAAAGCCGCAGGATATGCCGACGAGCGGCTGTTCCCCGCTCGCATGATAGCTGTGCGGCTCGCCCGCTCCGCACAGCACAAAATCGCCCGGCGCAAGCGGCTCCCGCTGTCCGTCCACGTCCACAATTCCTTCTCCCGCGCGCACATAGGTCAGCTCGGCATAGCCCGGATGTGAGTGCAGTTCCTGTCCCTCGCGCCCGAGCTGCAGCGGGCCGATATATACCAGCGTCGGCAGCTGATTGCCCTCAAAGCTGCTGCGTTCGTACATCTGTGCGGTAAAATCCTGCACCTGCGCAGCCTCCTTTCCCTCGCGGTGATGTTTTGTTTATTATACTATAATTCTGCTGCGGGAAACAACAAACACTGCGCATTGTTCACACAACAATCACATAAGAATGATAAAATGTGGACATTCTGCGGGGACTCCCGCGGAAAAACCTTTGTTTTGACACAGGAGGTGTCAGACTGCATTATGATACAGGTAACCGGCCTTACGCGCCGCTTCGGAGATCTCACCGCCGTATCCGACCTCACCTTCTCGGTAAAGGAAGGGGAAATCGTCGGTTTCCTCGGTCCGAACGGAGCGGGCAAGACCACAACCATGAACATGCTCACCGGATGCCTGCGCGCCACAGCGGGCACGGTTTGTGTGGACGGCGCGGACATCGAAACAGATGCAGATCGTGCGCGGCGCATCATCGGCTATCTGCCGGAAAATCCGCCGCTGTATCCCGATATGACGGTGGAGGAATATCTGCGTTTTGTTTTCCGTCTCAAAAAATGCACGCTGCCGCGCGGCGAGCATCTGGACAGCGTCTGCGCCATGGCGGGACTGTCCGACGTGCGCGGCCGCCTCATCCGCAACCTTTCCCGCGGCTACCGGCAGCGCGTCGGTCTCGCGCAGGCATTGATCGGCGACCCGAAGGTATTGATTCTGGACGAGCCGACCATCGGACTGGACCCACGCCAGATTATCGAGCTGCGCGAGGTCATTCGCCGGCTCGGCGAGCGGCATACCGTCATTCTCTCCAGCCATATTCTCTCGGAGGTGCAGGAGGTGTGTGACCGTGTGCTCGTCCTGCATCACGGCCGCATTGCCGCCGACGGCACGCCCGCACAGCTGCGCGCACGCGCAGCGCAGACAGAACAGCTCGGCATGACCATCGAGGGCGAGCCGCAGGCAGTGCTCGCTGTACTGCGCGCCGTACCCGGCGTGACAGACGCCGCATTGTCCGATGAAAACGGCAAAAAATCCGTCTATCACATCACCGCCGAGCCGGATACCGATATCCGCCGTGCGGTATTCAACGCACTGAGTCAGCACAGCATGGTCATCCTGTCCATGCAGCAGGTCGAGCGCAGTCTCGAGGATATTTTTCTCGCGCTGACCGAAACGGAAGACACGGCGGACGCCGCGCAGCCGGAGCGTCTGCCGCACAAGAAAAAATTCCCATGGTTCGGCAGAAAGCGGGGTGGAGACCAATGATTGCTGTTTTCCGGCGCGACATGCAGGGCTTTTTCCGCTCTCCGCTCGGCTATGTCTATATCGGCGCATTTCTCGCCATCATGAATCTCTATTTCTTTGCGACCTGTGTGCTGGCCTCCTCGAGCGATGTCGGCAGCGTGTTTTCCAACATGCTGATTGTCTTTCTGTTCCTCATGCCGATTCTGACGATGCGGCTGTTCAGCGAGGAATACAAGCAGGGGACGGACCGTCTGCTGCTGACCGCACCGGTCAGCGTGTGGGAAATTGTGGGCGGCAAATTTTTCGCCGCTGTCGGCGTACTGCTGACCGCGCTGCTGTGCACACTGCCGTGGATTGGGATCATCGCCCTGTTCGGCACACCTGCCTGGGCGGATATTCTCGGCTGCTATATCGCCGTTTTGTGCGCCTCTGCCGTGTTTGCCGCCATGGGTCTGTTCCTCTCCAGTCTGACGGAGAGCCAGCTCATCGCGGCCGTGCTGTCCTTCGCGCTGTTCCTCGGTCTGTATGTCGCGGATATGCTCAGCTATTCGATGGACAGCTCCCGTCTGCCCGGCAGGCTTCTCAGCTGGCTGTCGATCTTTACACGGTATGATTCGTTTATGTCCGGTCAGTTTTCGCTGGGGAATCTGATTTATTTCCTCTCGCTCACCGGATTGTTTCTGTTTTTCACCGCCCGCGTGCTCGAGCGGCGCAGACTGTGAGGTGAGGCTGATATGAAACAAAAACAACCATCCGGATCCCTGCGCCGTGTGTCGGTGTCCGCCGTCTCTCTGTCGCTGGTGATTGCGGCTGCCGTGCTGCTCAACCTGATCTGCACGAGCCTGACCGAACGCTATGACCTGACGCTCGACCTGACCGCAAACCGACTGTATGAACTGAGTGATGATACCCGGCAGCTGCTGCGCGATATGGAGCAAACCGTCGATGTCACCATTCTCGCCAAGGAGGACGAATTCCGCGAAGATGCCTACTACGGCAAGGTATACACGCTGCTGAACAAATACAGCAGCCTTGCCGGCGGACACCTCAAGGTGGCGTATATCGATCCGTACACCAATCCAAACGTCGTCAGCCGCTTCAGCGATGCCGCCGCCTCGATTCAGCAGGGCAGTGTCATTCTCTCCTGCGGCGACCGCACGCGCGTCCTCAACGCCTCCGATTTCTATACCACCGAGACGAGCTCTGCCGGCAGCTATGCCAGTGTGACCGGTTTTCAGGGCGAGCAGGCGTTCACGTCTTCCATCGCCGCCGTCACAAACGAGGAAACGCCCGCCGCTTATATCCTGCAGGGACACAGTGAGAGCATTTCCTCCAGCCTGACCGCGCTGCTGACGGGCGCGGGCTTTTCCGCCAATCTGCTCAATCTCACCGAAGAGAAGCGCATTCCGGACGATGCCGCGCTGCTGGTCATCAGTCTGCCGCAGGCGGACTATACGGAGGACGAGGTCAACCGCATCGATGCCTTTGTCAAAAAAGGCGGCGATCTGATGGTATTTGACGGCACCGCCTCCCCCACCTCCATGCCGGTTCTGTACAGCTATCTGAAGGAATGGGGCGCGGCTGTTCAGGCCAATATGGTGCTCGATGCGGATTACAACATCGATCAGCCCACCGATATTCTCGGACAGCTGACCGATTCCGACATCAACCGCGGCCTGTCCGCAAAGACCGACCGCACGCTCGTCACACCCAATGCCAAATCCATCACGGCGAAGCTGGATGCCTCCGTCACCGACCGCACGATTGAGACGCTGCTGGAAAGCCGCAGCACATCCTACGCCAAGGTGCTCACCGATGAGACGGAATATGACAGCTATACCCGCGCAGACGGCGACGCCGCGGGCCCGTTTGCGCTCGCAACGCTGTCCGATTACACCGGAAATGACAGCGGCGGACAGGTATTTGTGTGCACCTGCGCGCTGATGATGACGGATGACCTGATGGGCGCGGCGAGCCTGCTCAACCGCCCGTTCCTGAGCAGCGTCCTCGGCAGCATGCAGCCCGACCGCACGGTCGTTTCCATCGCGGCAAAAAATCTGCGCGCGGAGCCGCTCGTCATGGGCAGCGGCACGCAGCTGATTGTCTTTGTCCTGCTTGCACTCCTCCCGCTCGGTCTGTTTGCCGCCGGTATCGCGGTCTTCTTCCGCCGGAGGAGACTGTGACCCGCGGTGTGCGCCGCCTGGTTGCGGCGGCCGCTGCTGTCGCGGTGCTCGGAGGAATCTATGCCGCGCTTTTGCTGCACCCCGCAGAGCAGAAGGACAGCGAGCGCTCTGTTTCGCTGACGTCCTTCGATACCGGAGCGCTGTCGCAGGTACGCGTCACGCCGCGCGGCAATCTGCCGTTTACCGTGGACATTGCCGCAGATAACAGCGGCACGTCCTGTACGATGGCAGGTGAAACGGCGTCCGATTACAGTGATGCCCTGATGCAGGCGCTGGCAGATGCTGCGTGTGCGATTTCCGCCAGACCGATTGAGCAGGACTGTCAAAAGCCGGAGACCTACGGGCTTTCCCCCGCGGACCCGACCGATACGCTCACGGTGACCGATACCGGCGGAACCTCCGTCACACTGACCCTCGGTCTGACGGTGGACGCCCTCGGCACATACTGCACGCCGAACGGACGCGACATCTATCTGCTCGACAGTGAAACCGCACAGACGCTCACCCGTCCGCAGTCGTTTTACCGCAATCTGTCCATTTTGGATGGCTATTACAGCTTATCTGACGAGCTGAAAACGCTGTCCATCGACCGCATGTCCGACGGAACGGCACTTGCCCTGCGGGCGAGGGACACTGCAGATGCTGGCGGCACCTCGGACATTGCTTCAAAGTATGTGTTCACCGCACCGCACGCCTGTGACGCAGACGACACCGCGCTGACCGGCGGACTGTTCTCCGGCCTGCAAAGCGGTCTGACCGCGCGGTCAATCGCCGCCGACGACCCGTCCGACCTGAAAAAATACGGACTGGACCACCCTGTCCGCATTCATTTGACCGCGAACAATCTGGATGCCGCGCTGCTTGTGGGCGCAAAAACCGATGACGGCGGCATTTATGTCATGCGTGACGGCGGCAGGACCGTCTTTGTCTGTGCCGCTGCCGATTACGCGTTTCTGGATGCCGACTGGAACGACTGGCGGTCGACCTGTCTGATGACCTGTGCGCTGTCGCAGATCAGCAGCGTTTCCGTTGCACAGGGCGGCACGGTTCACACCGCACGCATCACGCATATCCCGGCGGATGAGAATCCCGCGTCGGATACCGACACGGACACCGCCGAGCTCGACGGCAAAGCCATGTCCGCCGATGCGCTGCAGCAGATGTATCTCGCGGTCACGTCCGTGCATTACAGCCGCCTGCTAAACCCGGCGCAGCGCGCAGCTGAAGAGCTGCGTGTGACGCTCACGCTGACCGACGGCACACAGCATACGCTGGCATTCGCCAAGGGCGGCTCGCGCGAGTACCTCGCCGCAGTCGATGGCGATGCGTTCGCCTACGGTGTGCCGCAGGCAGAGGTGACCAGTATTCTGGACGCACTGAAAACCGAATAACGCGCAAAAAAGCCGCAGGCGGATCGCTTCTCCGTCTGCGGCTTTGCACTGTCTGCTCACTCCTTGCGGCCGAACAGATCTTTCATTTTTTCGCGGAACGACCGGCGGCTGGGATGGTTCTGGGGCATATCGCTGTCCTCCAGCTGCCTGAGCAGATCCTTTTGCTTGTCGTTCAGATTCTTCGGCACCTCGAGCGTGACCTTGACATACTGGTCGCCGCGGCCGCGGCCGCCGACCGACTGAATGCCCTTGCCGCGCATGCGGAATACCGTTCCGGGCTGTGTACCCGACGGCATGGTATATTCCACCTTGCCGTCAATCGTCGGAACAATCAGCTTATCGCCGAGGCAGGCCTGTGCATAGGAAATCGGAACCTCGCACCAGACGTCATAGCCGTCGCGCTGGAACAGCGGATGCGGCCGGATGGATACCGTGACGATGACATCGCCCGCCGGTCCGCCGTTGATGCCGGCGCCGCCCTGTCCGCGCAGTGCAACGCTCTGTCCGTCGTCAATGCCCGCGGGAATGGAAACCTTCAGCTTGCGGCTGCGGCGCTCCGTACCTGTGCCGCGGCATTTTTTGCACGGCTTTTTGATAATCTTGCCCGTTCCGCGGCAATTCGGACACGGGGACGAGCTGGAGAACGAACCAAACGGCGTGCGCTGTGTCTGCTGTACCGTTCCGGTTCCGTGACAGGTCGAACAGGTCTCCGGGGCGTAGCCCTTCTGTGCGCCCGTTCCGCCGCACTCCGTGCACTTCTCCACGCGGTCAATGGTGATCTCCTTTTCGCAGCCGAACGCGGCCTCCTCAAAGCTGAGGACAACCGAACGGCGAATGGATTCACCCTGCCGCGGCGCATTGGCGCGGTTCTGACGCGCGCCGCCGAAGCCGCCGCCAAAGAAGCTGCCGAAAATGTCGCCGAGATCGACGTCCTCAAAGCCGCCGAAGCCGCCGCTGAAGCCGCCCTGTCCCGCGGCGTAATTCGGATCGACGCCGGCGAAGCCGAACTGGTCGTAGCGCGCGCGTTTGTCCTTGTCGGACAAAATCTCGTATGCCTCGCCTGCTTCCTTGAACTTTTCCGCTGCCTGGGGATTGTTTTTGTTCAGATCAGGATGATACTTCTTTGCCAGCTTGCGGTACGCTTTTTTGATCTCGTCATCGGTCGCACCCTTGCTGACACCAAGCACCTCGTAATAATCTCTTTTATCAGCCATATGCTGTGACCCTCCTGCAAATGTAAGCGTACCGTGTGAACCGGCATCGCTGAGTAAATAAGGGATGGCTGCCGCAAAATTTGCGGCAGGACAGCGGACAAGGCAGGTCGTTTGTCAACCTGCCTGCCGCGATTTCTTTCAGCTTGAACTTACTTGTCGTCAGAGACGTCCTTGAAGTCTGCGTCGTAATACTGCTCACCGTTTGCACCCGTCTGCGGGCCGCCCTGTGCGCCGCCGGCAAAGCCTTCCGCGCCCTGCGGATTCGCCTGCTGGTACATCTTGGCAGAAGCCTCCTGGAACTTGGCAGCCAGTGCATCTGCCGCCGCCTTGATGGCATCGGTATCGGTGCCCTTGAGCGCATCCTTGACCTTGGTGATCTCTGCCTCGATTGCGGACTTCTCCGCCGCGTCGATCTTATCGCCCAGCTCGTTCAGGGTGTTCTCGCACTGGAATGCAAGCTGCTCTGCGTTGTTGCGGATCTCAACCTGCTCCTTGCGCTTTTTATCCTCTTCTGCGAAGCGCTCTGCCTCCTCAACCGCCTTGTTGATCTCGTCATCAGACAGGTTGGTGGACGCTGTGATCGTGATCTTCTGCTCCTTGCCGGTGCCCAGATCCTTCGCGGATACGTTTACAATGCCGTTGGCGTCAATATCGAACGTGACCTCAATCTGCGGAACGCCGCGGCGTGCCGGTGCGATGCCGTCCAGATTGAAGCGGCCGAGTGTCTTGTTGTCCGCCGCCATTTCGCGCTCGCCCTGCAGGACATGAATCTCTACAGACGGCTGGTTGTCAGCTGCGGTGGAGAAAATCTGGCTCTTCTTGGTCGGAATGGTGGTGTTGCGCTCAATCAGCTTGGTGCACACGCCGCCGAGGGTCTCAATGCCGAGGGACAGCGGGGTGACATCCAGCAGCAGAACATCCTTGACGTCGCCGCCGAGTACGCCGCCCTGAATGGCTGCGCCGACTGCTACGCACTCATCCGGGTTGATGCCCTTGAAGGCATCCTTGCCGGTGATGGACTTTACTGCCTCCTGTACGGCCGGAATACGGGTGGAACCGCCGACCAGCAGAATCTTGGACAGCTCACCGGCGGACAGGCCTGCGTCGCTCAGCGCCTGATTGACCGGTCCCATGGTCGCCTCAACCAGATCATGTGTCAGTTCGTTGAACTTTGCGCGGGACAGGGTCAGCTCCAGATGCTTCGGGCCGGTTGCGTCTGCGGTGATATACGGCTGGGAAATGGTGGTCGTGGCGACACCGGAAAGCTCGATCTTTGCCTTCTCCGCTGCCTCCTTCAGGCGCTGCATTGCCATCTTATCGCTGCGCAGGTCGATGCCGTTGGACTTCCGGAACTCATCCGCCATCCAATCGATGATGCGCTGGTCGAAATCGTCGCCGCCGAGGCGGTTGTTGCC
>DJXF01000096.1 GCA_002449635.1 Clostridiales bacterium UBA7011
ACGGTGCTGTGCGAGCTGGATTTCATTTTTGCAAAGGCGCGGTTTTCGTTTGCACTCAATGCCTGTGCGCCCGAAATCAATGCGGAGACAAAGGTCTCGCTGCTGCGCGCGCGGCATCCGCTGCTCGACCAGAAAAAGGCCGTGCCGATCGACATTGCACTCGGTGCGGATTACGATACGCTCGTCATCACCGGTCCGAATACCGGCGGCAAGACGGTCAGCCTGAAGACACTCGGACTGCTGTGCCTGATGGCACAGTCCGGACTGCATATCCCTGCGAATGAGCAGAGCTCGGTCTGTTTGTTTGAGAATATTTATGCGGATATCGGCGATGAACAGAGCATCGAACAGTCCCTGTCCACATTTTCCGCCCATATGAAAAACATTGTCGCGATCATGGACAAGTGCGGACCGGATGATCTGATTTTGTTCGACGAGCTGGGCGCGGGAACCGACCCGGAGGAGGGTGCGGCGCTGGCCGTTGCGATTATTGAATACGGGCGCGGCATGGGCTCGCTCGTCGCGGCGACGACACATTATTCCGAATTAAAGGCGTTTGCCCTGACGACACAGGGCGTGGAGAACGCCTCATGTGAATTTGACGTGCGCACGCTGCAGCCGACTTATCGCCTCCTGACGGGCGTGCCGGGCAAGTCGAATGCATTTGCGATTTCCAAACGGCTCGGTCTGCCGCCCGTGATTATCGACCGCGCAAAGGAGCAGATTTCTGCGGAAAACCGGCGGTTCGAAGATGTTCTGGAGAGTCTGGAACGCGAACGCCATCGCCTGCAGAAGCAGCGTGAGGATGCCGACCGTCTGCGCCGCACCGCACAGTCCGAAAAGGACAAGGCGGTCACGCTCAAGGGGCGTGCGGAGGATGAGACGGACGCGATTCTGGAAAAGGCGCGCGGACAGGCCGAGCGCATTCTGCGCGAAGCGCGCATGGCATCCGAAACGGTATTTGCGCAGCTGGATCAGATGAAGAAGCAGGCGGAGGTGAACGCCGCCGACCAGAATCTCGCCGCCGCACGCGCCGCGCTGCGCAGCACACTGGGACAGGCGGAGAAAAAGACACTGCGCCGCGAGAAGAAAACTGTGGAGCCGGAGAGCATCCGCCCGCTGAAGGCGGGAGACACGGTCCATCTGATTAACGTCGGTGTGGACGGCACGGTGCTCAAGCCGGAGGACAAGGACGGCACAGTCTATGTACAGGCCGGCATTTTGAAGGTCAACGTGCCCGTCAATGAGCTGCGTCTGGTCGAACAGCCAAAGCAGGCGAAGCCGAAAAAGACCTATCGTGCGCCGGCAGGCGGTGTGCGTGAGGTGCGGCGCGCTGCGGCGAAAACGGAGCTGGATGTGCGCGGCATGATGGTCGATGAGGCACTGCTGGAGGTTGACCGTTTCCTCTCCGACTGCCTGATGGCGCGGCTGGACATCGTGACCATCATTCACGGCAAGGGCACAGGCGCACTGCGCGCCGCCATTCAGCAGCACTTGCAGCACGACAAGCATGTGCGTTCGGCGCGCAGCGGACGCTACGGAGAGGGCGATACGGGCGTGACAATTGTCGAACTGAAATAGGTTTGGCTGAAATGCAGAAAAAAATGCTGCAAAATACCCCGGATTTGTGAAAATACCAGAGTATCCTGCCGCTTTCTCGTGCATCAGACAACAAATTGCGTCAGGAAAATGCTCTCTTTTGGTACAAAAGCATATTGACGAAATCCAAAAAAACGGGTATGCTATAAATAATCTGTATTCGGTAAGCGGTAACAGGGATTAGAAATATTGTGTTTGTTTAAAGATTCGTCTTAAATTTGATGATTAGGAGCGATGTTAAAATGTTCTCACAGGAAGTTCAGGTAACCAACCAGGTTGGGCTGTATGCACGCCCGGCTACATTTTTCATCCAGTGTGCCAACGGTTTCAAGAGCACCATTCTCGTAGAGAAGGAAGAGCGCAGAGTCAATGCGAAGAGCCTGCTCGGCATTCTGTCTCTGGGCATCACCAAGGGCACGACCATTACATTGATTGCTGACGGCGTTGACGAGGTTGAGGCTGTCAATGCGCTGACCGATCTGATTCAGTCCAACTTCAGCGATTCCAACTTCAGCGACTGATTTCAATCCAATGCACACAGGGGACACCGCTGGTCTGCGGTGTCTTTTTTCTTATCGGAAGGGAGGAGCACATGTCCAGTCGGGAAGAGCTGCACCGGAAGGTGCTGACACTGCCGCGCGAGCCGGGTGTCTATATCATGAAAAACAGACATGGACAGGTCATCTACGTCGGCAAGGCAAAGGCGCTGAAAAATCGTGTGTCTCAATACTTCCAAAACGATGCCAAGCATACGCCGAAAACGCGGAAAATGGTGGAAAATATCGATTCATTCGATATTATTGTCTGTAAATCGGAGTTTGAAGCACTCGTGCTCGAAAACCAGATGATAAAAAAGTACAAGCCCAAGTACAACATTCTGCTCAAGGATGACAAGGGCTATCCGTTTATCCGCGTGACCGACCAGCCGTATCCGGAGTTTTCGATTGTCGGGCGGCAGAAGAAGGACAATGCCCGCTATCTCGGCCCGTATGCCGGACGCGGGGCGGCGGCGCAGGCGATTGACACGGTCAGCCGTGCGCTCGGTCTGCGCACCTGCCGGCGTGTGCTGCCGCGGGATATCGGCAAGACACGGCCCTGCCTGAACGCACAGCTCGGACGATGCTGCGCACCGTGTACCGGAAATATTTCGCCGGAGGACTACGCCGAGCGCGTCGCACAGGCGATTGATGTGCTGGAGGGCAACTATAAACAGCTCGCCGCACAGCTGGAACAGGAGATGTACCGCATGGCGGAGGAGGAGCGGTTTGAACAGGCCGCACAGCTGCGCGACCGCCTGCGCGCGATTACCCGCGCCGGACAGCATCAGATGGTTGTCGCAAGCGGTTTTTCCGACACGGATATCATTGCGTTTGTGCAGGGTGAGACGCGCGCCTGTATTGTCACGCTGCACTATCTTGCGGGCGATTTTCACGACAAGGAATACACGATGCTCGACGGCACGTCGCAGGAGGACGGCGCGGAGCTTCTGGGAAGCTATATCAAGCAGTATTATGCGCTGCGCGGCGTCGTTCCGCCGCTTGTGCTGCTGTCGGAGGAAATCGAGGATATGGATTCTGTCGAGCAGTTTCTGCGCACAACAGCCGGACGGCGCGTCACGCTGACCGTTCCGCAGCGCGGCAGGCGGCGCGAGCTGATGGATCTGGCAAAGAAAAATGCGCTGGAAGAGATTGTCCGCGCCGAAACCGGCGCCGAGCGCCGGCGCAAATCGCTCGAGCTGTTTGGCAGCATGATGGGCCTGCCGCAGACGCCGGTCAGCTTTGAAGCGTACGATATTTCCAATCTGTCGGGCACCAATACCGTCGGCTCGATGGTGGCCTTTGAAAACGGCCGGCCGAAGCGCAGCCGGTACCGCCGGTTCCGCATTGAATCGGTGGCGAATGGGCAGGATGACTATAAGGCGATGGAGGAAATGCTCACGCGGCGCATGCAGCGCTGGAAGGACGGCGACGAAAAGTTTTCCGAGCTTCCGAGCGTGTTTCTGATCGACGGCGGCCTCGGGCATGTCCGCATCGCGAAGCAGGTGCTCGACCGGTTTGGCTGTACAACACCGGTGTTCGGCATGGTGAAGGATGACCACCACCGCACGCGCGGACTGGTTGCGCCGGACGGCAGAGAGTTCGGCATTTCTGCGACGCCGGCGGTGTTCGGACTGGTCGGACGGATACAGGAAGAGGTGCACCGTTTCGCCATCACCTATCAGCGCCAGCTGCGCGGTGCGGATGCTGTGCGCTCCGAGCTGGACCGCATTCCCGGAATCGGGCAAAAACGGCGCGCTGCACTGCTGCGCGCCTTCAAGAGTGTCAAGCGTATCCGTGAGGCGGATGAGGACGCTCTGGCGGCGGTTGTTCCGCGTTCGGCGGCGCAGGCGGTTTACCGCCATTTTCACAGCGAGCAGAAGGAGGAGACAACATGAGGGTGATCAGCGGCAGTGCGCGCGGCAAGGTGCTCGAGGCGGTACAGGGAATGGACACGCGTCCGACGACAGACCGGGTAAAGGAATCGGTTTTTAATATTCTGCAGTTCCGCATCGCCGGGGCTGATATGCTCGATCTGTTTGCGGGAACCGGCCAGATGGGAATTGAGGCGCTCAGCCGCGGTGCGGCGCATGCCGTGTTTGTCGATCAGGCACCCCGTGCGGTCAGGGTAGTGGAGCGGAATCTGGCGGCGGCGCGCGTGAAAGACCGCGCAGAGGTCATGCGTGCGGACTATCGGCAGGCGCTGGAACGACTGCGCGGACAGACGTTCGACGTGATTTTTCTCGATCCGCCGTACGGCGGCGAATTGCTGAATTCTGCGCTGAAAGCTGTAGAATTGTTTGACATCCTGTCGTCGGATGGTATAATAATATGTGAAAGTTCCGCGGACGATGCCGTCATCTGTCCGGACAGCTTCACCGTTCACCGCACCTATCGGTACGGCACGATCTGTCTGACGGCGATATGCCGGAGGAACGACAACATCTGAGGCCCTCTTTGACGGGTCGGAAAGGCATACAGTATGAGAATCGGGGTGTATCCCGGCAGCTTTGACCCTGCCACACTGGGGCATTTGGACATTATCCGGCGCGCATCGAGGCTTTTTGACAAGCTGATTGTGGCGGCAATGGTCAATGGCGAAAAGCATTCGTCGTTCACAATGGAAGAAAAGGTGGACTTTCTCCGCCGCATGACGCGGGATCTGCCGAATGTAGAGGTGGAGTGCTTCAGCGGACTGCTGGCGGATTATGTAAAGCAAAAAAATGCCTGTGCAATCGTCAAGGGACTGCGCGCAGTGTCGGATTTTGAGTATGAATTTCAGATGGCACTCGCCAACAAAAAGCTCAATCCGAAGCTGGACACCGTTTTCCTTATGACGGGGCAGAAGTATCTGTTCCTCAGCTCGACGATCGTGCGCGATATCGCACGGCACGGCGGAGATATCACCGGCTTTGTCCCGGAGGAAATTCGGGAGGATATTATGAACAAGCTGAATCGGACAAAATAATGTCCGAACGACAGAAAGAAAGGGAGGATACAGATATGGTTGCTGTTTTGGAAGATCTGGTAAATTCGCTGTATGACATGATTCAGGAGGCACGCAGCGTGCCGCTCAGCGCGGAAAAGTGCATGATTGACCGCGAAAAGGCACTGGATATTCTGGATGAAATCCGCACCAATATGCCGAAGGATTTGGAAATGGCACGCGCGATTGTCGAAAAGCGCAGTGAGCTGGTCGCAGCAGGCAAGAAGGAAGCCGATGACCTGCGTCACAGAGCGGAGGAATACGTCAGAAAGACGGTCAATGAGAGCGCAATGGTTGCGGAGGCACAGAAGCAGGCGGACGAAATTGTCGCGTCGGCTGAGCAGCAGGCCGCACAGCTGCGCAGCGCAGTCGGCAAGTACTGCAGCGATAAGCTGAGCGAGACCGAAGCGTGCGCCGCGGCAACGCTGGATGAGGTCCGCAAGCGCCGCGCACAGTTTGAGCAGGCCAACCGGCAGTGACAAATACCGTATGGGAGAGAAGGCAGAGAATGGGGTTCCGTTCTCTGCCTTTGCTGTTTCTTTCTGAAAATGGGAAATTATTACAAAAACCACGAACATGCGTTCGAAAGTTCGAAAAATTCCCGTGTAGTATAAAAAAAGTCTGATTTTTCGCCCGAAAAAATTTCACTTGTCCTTGCAATTTTTGGAGACAAACCGTATAATAAAAATACAGTGGGGAAAGGTGGAGCAAAGTACCGCGATTTTCCACTGAGACGGTGCAGGAGGACATGGCTGTGAAGGGCGAGTTTCAGCATACTCTGGATGCAAAGGGCCGCCTGTTCATCCCGGCAAAGCTGCGGGAGGAGCTGGGCGACAGCTTTGTTGTGGCCAAAGGGCTGGACCAATGCCTGTTTCTGTACCCCCAGACGGCATGGGACAAGCTGGAGGAAAAAATCCGGCAGCTTCCGATGTCGAAATCGAGAGACTTACAACGGTTCTTTCTGTCGTCGGCGGCCGATGCCGCGGTGGACAAGCAGGGGCGCATTGTCGTCCCGCCGGTTCTGCGCGATTACGCCGGCCTCGATCACGATGTCACGATCATCGGCGTGCTGGAGCGCGCGGAGATCTGGGACAGAAAGACATGGGATACATACAACGGTCGTCTGGATGCGGGAAGCATCGCACAGGCGATGGAGGAACTGGGCTTTTGACGGCGGAGGAGACGCAAATGGAATTTCAGCATGTGTCGATTTTGCTCTCTGCCTGTCTCGACAGCCTGAATATCCGGCCGGACGGCATCTATGTGGATGCCACGCTGGGCGGAGCCGGACATTCGCTGCACATTGCACAGCGGCTGACAGATGGCGGCAGACTGATTGCGCTTGACCGCGACGACATGGCTTTGGAGCATGCCAAAGTGCGGCTTGCGGACGTGATGGACCGCGTTACGCTCGTCAAGAGCGACTTTCGCGCGCTCGATCAGGCGCTTGCGTCGTGCGGCGTGCATCAGGTCGACGGCATTTTGTTCGATCTCGGCGTGTCATCTCCGCAGCTGGATATCGCGGAGCGCGGCTTTTCCTATATGCAGGAGGCGCGGCTGGATATGCGCATGGATCAGCAGCAGCAGCTGTCCGCCTATGAGGTGGTCAACCAGTGGGACCGCGCAGAGCTGCGCCGGATTCTGCGCGAATACGGTGAGGAGCGCTATGCGCCGCAGATTGCCGCCGCAATCGACCGGGCACGGCAGCAGCAGCCGATTGAAACGACCACGCAGCTGGCCGATATCATCCGCAGCGCAATGCCGCCGGCGGCGCGCCGTGAAAAACAGCATCCCGCCAAACGCAGCTTTCAGGCGATTCGCATCGCGGTCAACGACGAATTGATGGCGGTGCAGGAGGCGATGGACCGCGCGATTGACGCACTGGCGCCCGGCGGGCGTCTGGCCGTCATCACATTCCACTCGCTGGAGGACCGTATTGTCAAAACGGCGTTTCGCAATGCAGCACAGGGGTGCATCTGTCCGAAGGATTTTCCGGTCTGCGTGTGCGGGCGAACCGCAAAAGTCAAGCTGGTGGCGCGAAAGCCAATTCTGCCGTCGAGCGAAGAAATCGCGCAAAATCCCCGCGCAAGGAGCGCAAAACTGAGAGTATGTGAAAAATTGTCGGATGATAAAGGGAGAGCGGCTCGAAAATGAGAGAGAATACCGGGCGCGGCACAGCCACCGCTGAGCACGCCGTTCAGCATAAAACAATAAGCAGCCGGGAGAAGCGCGAGCGCATGCGCTATCGGCGGAGCAGAATGAGAATCCATCAGCTTGTGGTCGGAGCGATTCTCGTGATTTTCGCCGGCGTTGCGATTGCGTCTGTGTCTTGCCATGTCCGCATGACCGAGCTGAGGGATCAGGTCGAGGCGGAACGGCAGCAGCTGCGGCAGCTGGAGAGCGAAGCGGTTTCGCTGAGCGCAAAAAAGGAAAACAACGTCGATCTCGGCGATGTGGAGGACTATGCAAAGAATGTCCTCGGGCTGGTCAAAATTGACCGCAGTCAGGAGGAATATCTTGAGCTGCAGAAGACCGATCAGGTCGAGGTCAACGAGGCATCGAGCGGAGTCAACAAGCTGGGCTCCAGATTTGTCAAGAGCTTCAACGCAATCCTGTCATTTTTGAAGTAACAGAGCATACATATAAGGAAAAACAAGTGGGAGTGAGAAGTGTGAAAACCTTCTGACTCCTGTTTTTTGTCACAATGACGATGAAATGACCGCTCGAATGTGATATAATAATTAGTATTCTGCTTGACACCATGATGGGAGAAGAAACGCATGGCACAAAGACGCGTAAACAAGCCCAATAAAAGTATGAGAAAGCGGCTGTCGGGACTGATTCTGCTTGTTGCGGTGGCCGGATTTGCGGTGGTCGGCTTAAAGCTGTTCTATATGCAGATCGTCACCACCAATTTTTACCAGAGCAAGGCGGCCGAAAACCAGACCAAGGATCTGATTATCACACCGGCGCGCGGCACAATTTATGACCGCAACATGACCCCGCTCGCGGTCAGTGCCACGACGCAGGAGATCAGCGTCGACCCGTCCGTCATTCGCGACCGCGGTCAGAAGTCTGCGCCGAAGAAGGAAACTGCCGACGGAAAGGAGCGGGAGCCTACCAGCGCGGAAAAGACCGCGGCGATGGAAGCATATCAGAAAAAGATTGCAGCGCTGCTGGCGGATAAGCTGCAGCTGGACTTTGATGAGACGCTGGAGAAAATTCAAAGGAACGTATCCTACGTCCGCATCGCGCGCCGCGTGGATACGGATATTGCCGATGAGCTGATGCAGGAGCTGGACGAAAAAAAGCTGAACGGCGTGTACACAACGGCGGATTCCAAACGCTATTATCATTACGGAACCTTTGCCTCGCAGGTGCTCGGCTTCACAAACGATGACGGCGAGGGTCTGTACGGCATCGAACTGCAGTATAACGATGTGCTCAAGGGCATTGCGGGACGCGTGGTCAAGGCGACCAATGCGCTCGGCTCGGATATGCCGTACGATTACGAAAAATACGTCGAGGAGCAGGACGGCGACAGTGTGGTGCTGTCGATTGACAACGGCGTGGAGCACTATCTGGAAAAGCATCTGGAGGAGGCGCGCGCGGACTATCAGGCGAAAAAGGGCGTTTGCGGCATTGTCATGGACATCAAGACGGGAGAAATTCTCGCCATGTCCACCAAACCGGACTTCAACCTGAACGACCCGCGCACGATTCCCGAGGAATACACCTCGCTGCTCGCAGAGCTGAACAACCTCAGCGGTGACGCATACAGCCAGAAATACAGCGAAATTCTGCTCCGGCTGTGGCGGAATAAGTCGATCAATGACACCTATGAGCCCGGCTCGACATTTAAGGTATTTACCGTTTCCTCCTCGCTTGAGACGGGCGTCGTCAAGGACAGCGACACCTTTGTCTGCGGCGGTTCCAAGGTTGTCAAGGACCGCACGATCAAGTGCTGGAAAACCACCGGTCACGGCGCGCAGTCGCTGGGAGAAACGCTGGAAAATTCGTGCAACGTCGCCATGATGAACATCAGTGCGATGCTCGGTACGGATATGTTCCGCAAGTTTTTTTCCGCATACGGCATGATGGAAAAGACCGGCATTGACCTGCCGGGCGAGGCGACCGGCATCTTTTTCGATGAAATGGGTGAGGTGGATCTGGCGACCGCATCGTTCGGTCAGAACTTCCAGGTCACCCCGCTGCAGGAGCTGTGCATGGTTGCGGCCGCCTGCAACGGAGGAAATCTGGTCACGCCGCACATCGCGAAGGAGATTGTCGATCTGCAGGGCGATGACACCTCGAAGGAAGGACAGCAGATTATTGTCAAGCAGACGATTGAGCCGGAGGTCAAGCGGCAGGTCATTTCGCGCGAGACGAGTGACCTGATCCGCGGTTATCTGCAGCACGTTGTTTCGCGCGGCACGGGACTCAATGCCTATGTCGCGGGATACCGCATCGGCGGAAAGACGGCGACCAGCCAGAAGCAGCCGAAGAGCGACAATTCGCTGCGCATCGCGTCCTTTATCGGTGTTGCGCCGATGGACGATCCGCAGTATGCCGTTCTCGTGATGATTGATGAGCCGCAGAGCTCCATCAAGGGCGGCGGCGCACTTGCCGCGCCGGTCGTCGGGCGTATTTTTGAGGATATCCTGCCATATCTCGGCGTGGAGGCGGTCTATTCGGAGGACGAGACCGACCGGCAGGAGATCCCCGTGCCCGTGCTGACGGGAAAATCGCTCGAGGACGCGGAGGCAAAGCTGGAGGAGCTTGGGCTGAAGTACCGCGTTTCGGGTGACGGGGAGAAGGTGACCGACCAGATGCCGGTCGGCGGCATTGCGCTGCAGCCGGACAATCGGGTTGTCCTGTACTGCGGGGAACGCAAGCCGCAGGATAAGGTTGAGGTTCCGAATGTCAGCGGCATGAGCCTCGCGGAGGCCCGCGCGCAGCTGGCGGATTACAGACTATATATGAAACAAAACGGAATTGCCGACTGGCGCATGACAAGTGCGTCGGTCGCCCTGACGCAGAGTCCGGCGGCAGGCAGCAAGGTTGCGCCCGGATCGGTGATCACGGTAGCGTTTGGCAGCCGGGTGACCAGTCAGGAGTAAAAAGGAGGAAATTGCAAATGGAGTTGAAGACAATTCTCGCCGGCGTGGAGGTTATGGAACAGACCGCAGACGCCGCGTGCGAAATTGGTGAGCTGAAGTATGATTCCCGTGCGGTCGGACAGGGTGACGTGTTTGTCGCGATCACCGGCTTCGAGACGGACGGTCATAAATATATCGGCAAGGCCGTCGAGCAGGGGGCAGCGGTCATTGTATGTGAGCGTGTGCCGGAGGACGGTCTCGCGGTTCCGTATGTGCGCGTTGCCTCGTCGCGCCGCGCACTCGCGCAGATGGCGGCAAATTATTTCGGTCATCCGGCGGACGACATGACGATGGTCGGCATTACCGGAACAAACGGCAAGACCACAACGACCTATCTCATCAAGACCATTCTCGAGGCGCAGGGGCACAAGGTCGGCCTGATCGGCACCAATCAGAATATGATCGGCAGCGAGATTCTTCCGACCGAGCGCACGACGCCGGAATCGTTTGAGCTGCACCGCCTGTTTGCCCAGATGCGGGATGCGGGCTGCACGCATGTGCTGATGGAGGTTTCCTCCCATTCGCTTGCCCTCGACCGCGTGTACGGCATTTCCTTTGCCGTCGGCGCGTTTACCAATCTGACGCAGGACCATCTCGACTTCCATAAGACGATGGAGGCGTACCGCGATGCAAAGGCGCTGCTGTTCCATCAGAGCAGGATCGGCGTCATGAATCGCGACGATGCGCACGGACGCGTCATTCTGGAGGAGCACGCCTGCCCGTTCCTCACCTACGGCGAGACCGAGGGCTGCGATCTGTGTGCGCAGGAAATCGAACTGCACGCGGACAGCATCTCCTTCACCTGTGCCGCAGACGGCGCATTTGTTCCGGTTGTGCTGGGCATACCCGGCCAGTTTACCGTTTACAACGCGCTGTGCGCGCTTTCGTGTGCAAAGGCACTCGGCATTTCCGTGACAGAGGCGGCAGCGGCGCTTCGCGAGGCACACGGCGTCAAGGGACGTGTCGAGGTTGTGCCGACCGGAACGGACTATACGGTTTTGATTGATTACGCGCACTCGCCCGACGGCGTGGAAAATGTCCTGCGCGCGGCGCGCGGCTTCACGAAGGGGCGGCTGATCGGCCTGTTCGGCTGCGGCGGCGACCGCGACCGCACGAAACGCCCGAAGATGGGCGCGATTGCGGCAGAATTGTCCGACCTGTGCATTGTCACCTCGGATAATCCGCGCACGGAAAAGCCGGAGGCGATTATCGACGACATTCTCGAGGGCATGAAGGACACGGCGACGCCGTACGAGGTCATTGTCAGCCGGCCGGAGGCGATCTGGCATGCGCTGGATATCGCGCAGCCCGGCGACACGATTGTGCTGATGGGCAAGGGACATGAGACCTATCAGGAAATCAATCATGTCAAGCATCATCTGGATGAGCGCGAGGTTGTCGCGGAATATTTTGAAAAGAAACACTGAGACATAACCCGAAAAAAGGGGAGAAAGATAGGAGAATCTGCACTATGAAGACGATAACGGCTGCGCAGGCGGCTGCATTTGCAGGCGGCGTGGTGGTCGGGGACGGGGACACGCCGCTGGGCGCTGTTTCCACCGACTCCCGTTCGATTCCGGCGGGCAGCCTGTTTATCCCGCTGCGCGGTGAACGGTTTGACGGGCATGACTTTCTGGAAAAGGCGGTGGAGGCGCATGCTGCCGCCGTCATGTCTGAGCGCGATGTCGACCTTCCGGTTCCCGTGATTCGCGTGGACGATACACGCCGGGCGCTGCTCGCGCTTGCCGGCGGCTACCGCGGTCTGTTTGATCTTCCGCTCGTCGGCATCACCGGCTCGGTCGGCAAGACGACAACGAAGGAAATGACGGCGTCTGTGCTCGCGCAGAAATACCGCACGCTGTACACGCAGGGCAATCTGAACAATGAAATCGGTATGCCGCTGACGCTGTTCCGCATGGATGCGGACACACAGGCGGCAGTCATCGAAATGGGAATGTCCGATTTCGGCGAAATTTCCCGCATGACGGCGCAGGCGCGTCCGACGATGGCGGTTATCACCAATATCGGCACAGCGCATATCGAGTTTCTCGGCTCGCGCGAGGGCATCCGCGATGCGAAGCTGGAAATTCTGGAGGGACTGCAGCAGGGGGGTACCGCCGTTTTGAATGGCGATGAGCCGCTGCTCTGGAACAAAAAAGGGGAAATTGGTGCCGGAACATGCTATTTCGGCATCGACAATCCGGAATGTGATGTGCGCGCGGAACATATTGTTTTGAAGGATGACAGCATCACGCTGACGATTGTCTATCCGGGCGGCAGCTTCCCGGCTGAGCTGGCAACCGCGGGACGGCACAATGTCTACAATGCGCTTGCGGCGGCGGCAGTCGGCCTGTCGCTCGGCCTGTCGCACGAACAGATTGCCGCCGGACTTCTGTCGTTTCACGACCTGCATCAGACGATCACAAATGAAAACGGTATGGTCATCATAGATGCCTGCTACAATGCGAGTCCGGACGCGGTAGAGGCGTCGCTGGATGTGCTCAGCAGCCTGAAAATATCCGGCCGGCGGTTTGCCGTGCTGGGCGGCATGCGTGAGCTGGGTGCGTTTTCCGCGCAGGAGCACCGCCGATGCGGACGCCGTGCGGCGGCCTGCGTCGATTTCCTGTATTGCTATGGAGACGGCGCGGAAGACTACTGTGCCGGCGCAGCTGAGGCGGGAATGCCGCGGGAGCACATGCAGGTATTTCCCTCGCACGAGGCACTTGCCGCTGCGCTGCGCCGCGAGGCGCGTGCAGGCGACGCGCTGCTGTTCAAGGGAAGCCGGTACTGGAAAATGGAAGAGGCTCTCAAGCTGTTTCGGGAAAAATAAAAAGGAAAGACAGGGATTTTGTACATGATTACCATCATTGCAGCATCGGTTATCGCAGCGTTTGTGATCACCGTGGCGATCGGACCGAGTCTGATTCGATACTTAAAGAAAATGAATTTCGGACAGAAAATTCTGTCCTATGTACCTGAGCACGCGGGAAAACAGAACACGCCGACAATGGGCGGATTTATGTTTATTATCAGCATCACCGCCGTGGCAGTTGCGGCCAATCTGCTCATTCGTCCGTTTGGCGGCGTGCAGTCGTTCACGGTGCTTGTTCTGGCACTGTGCTATGGTGCGATCGGTTTTCTCGATGACCGCACGAAAATCCGCAAGGCGGAAAATGAGGGCCTGACCTCGGGACAGAAATTTGCACTGCAGCTCGTGCTGGCCCTGGTATTTCTGACCGTTCTGCACATGGGCGGCTATCTGCTGCCGAGCCTGTATATCCCGTTTGCCGGGGTGTCTATCGACATTCCGTGGCTGGTTTATGTCGTCATCGCGGCGTTTATCATGGTCGGCTGCAACAATGCCGTCAATCTGACCGACGGCCTTGACGGTCTTGCAGCGGGCGTGACCCTGCCGGTCGCCGTATACTTTATCGTCATCGGCGCGGTTTCCGGCAATATGCCTGTTGTCGTCTTTGCCTCTGCATTGGCAGGCGGACTGGCGGGCTTTCTGGTTTTCAACTTTCATCCGGCAAAGGTGTTTATGGGCGACACCGGCTCGCTGTTTCTCGGGGGAGCTGTCGCCGGTCTGGCATTTGCCTGCGACCAGCCGCTGATTCTTGTGCTTGTCGGTCTGATTTATGTGGTGGAGACCCTGTCCGATATTTTGCAGGTGAGCTATTTTAAAATGACAAAAAAACCGGTTCTGGATGAAAAAGGTCAGCCGGTGCGCGATAAAAACGGAAAGATCAGGATGGAGGGCAAACGCATCTTCCGCAAGGCGCCGATCCATCATCATTTCCAGCTGTGCGGCTGGAGCGAAAAGAAAATATTCTTTGTCTTTGTCGGTATCACCGCGCTGATGTGTGTTCTGGCATATTTCGGTGTTGCACCGCGCTATCGGTAATCGACGAACAATCTGTATGAATCTGCTGTGACGGGAAACGGAGGTGGTCTCTTGTCTGCAGCACCCAAGCAAAAACGCAAAAAGCCGGCGCGGCGCGGCCTGTTCCGCAGAGCAAAGCGGACGGAGGAAAAAAGGAGCAGTGCGGCACGTCCGGTCAGGCGGACGCAGACAGCGCAGAGGCGTGTGCCGCGCACAGCCGCAGAGCCGCGCACGACGCTTTATGCCGCCATACAGGAGCAGCGGGAGCGAAAAATGGATATTCCGCTGCTGCTCGTTACGATCATGCTGCTCATTGTCGGCCTGATTGCGCTGCTGTCCGCAAGCTATCCCAAAGGCTATTACGGCAGCAATACCGGACCGTTTTACTACTTTTTTCATCAGCTCGGATACGCGGCCGCCGGACTGGCGCTGATGTGGGGCGTATCCTGCTTTCCTTACAAAAAATACCGCAGATGGGCGTTCCTGTTTTATATTGTGTCGCTGATCCTGCTGGTTCTGGTGCTTTCCCCGCTGGGCAAATCGCTCAACAATGCGCGGCGCTGGCTGTTCGGCTTTCAGCCGTCCGAGCTGGCAAAGCTGGCGATTATTCTGCTGTTTGCCACCATGGCGAGCACAAAGCCGCAGACTGTCCGCAAATTCCGATGGCTGCTGGTCTATGCCCTGCTTGTCGGCGCGTATATCGTGCTTCTGGCGCTGGAGCCGCACATGTCCGCTTCGATGATCCTGCTGGTTGTAGGCTTCACGATCCTGTTTGTAGGCGGTATGCGCGTGCGGTTCCTGGTTCCCGTCGGGGCAGTCGGCGTTGTCATTGCCGTGATCTCCTACTTTACATTCAACCATGTGCACCAGCGCGTCGACGTCTTTCTCAATCCGTTTCTGGATGCCAGGGGAAAGGGCTATCAGGCGGTACAGTCGCTCATTGCCATCGGTTCCGGCGGCATGTTCGGACTCGGTCTGGGGCAGAGCCGGCAGAAGTTCCTGTACCTCCCTGAGCCGATGAATGATTTTATCTTCTCGGTCATCTGTGAGGAGTTGGGCTTTGTCGGTGCAGCGCTCATTCTGATTCTGTTTGCGTACTTTGTATTCCGCGGCTTTTCCATTGCGCGCCGCGCATCCGATCGTTTCGGCTGCCTTTTGGCGACCGGCATCACGATGCAGCTCGCGTTTCAGATTCTGCTGAATCTGGCGGTTGTTTCGGGACTGTTTCCGGTCACCGGCGCGTCGCTCCCGCTGTTCAGCTATGGCGGCACGGCAATTGTCACACAGCTGATGGAAATCGGCATTCTGCTCAACATTTCCCGCAATATTCCGCCGTCACGCAAGGAATGACGGCATTCTAACCTGACGAAAAGGGGTAATCTGGATATGAAACTTCTCATCACAGGAGGCGGAACCGGCGGTCATGTCAATCCCGGTCTCGCTATTGCAAAGTATGTGCAGTCGCGCCGCGCAGATGTCGAGGTGCGCTTTGCCGGAACTTCGACCGGCATTGAGTCGCGTCTTGTTCCGCGTGAGGGGTATCGGCTGTATACGGTGGATGTGCGCGGTCTGCGCCGCTCCCTGAAGCCCTCCGCGATTGCGTACAACATCGCCACGCTGCAAAAGTCGCTGACAGCCACAGGAAAGGCAAAAAAAATCCTGCGGGAATTCCGGCCGGATGTCGTCATCGGCTGCGGCGGTTATGCCAGCTTCCCGATGGTACATGCCGCGCAGCAGCTGCACATACCGACGGTGCTGCTCGAGGTCAATGCGTTCCCGGGAGTTGTCACAAAATCGTGCGCAAAAAAGGCAGATCGTGTGCTGATCTGCTTTGAGAATACACGGCAGCTGCTCGAAAACCGCCCCAATATTCATCTGACCGGCGCACCGGTGCGCGGGGAAATTATTTTCGTGCGCCGCGAGGATGCACGCCGCAAGCTGGGACTGGCTGACAGCGAAAAGCTGGTGGTTTCGTTCTGGGGCAGCATGGGCGCACTGTATATGAACCGGCATATGGCGGGCTTCATCAAGCTGGAGAGCGAACACGATGCGTTCCGTCACATCCATGCGACGGGAACGGCGGCGTACAAATGGCTGCCGGACAGCGTGCGTGAACTGGGCGTGGATCTGGACAAGCACCCGAATATCGAGCTGCGCGAATATATTTACGACATGGCGGACGTCATGGCGGCGGCAGACCTGGTCATCTGCCGCGCAGGCGCGGCCACGCTCGGCGAGCTGTGTGTTCTGGGCAAGCCGTCGATTATTGTCCCCTCACCGTATGTAGCGGAAAACCATCAGGAGAAAAATGCGCGCGCACTGGAGCAGAAGGGCGCATGCCGCGTCATCACGGAGCCGGAGTGCACACCGGAAAAGCTGTATCGCGCGGTCACAGAGCTGCTGGCGGATGACGAAAAGCTGGCAGAGATGGGACGCTGTGCGCGGACGATGGCGATCGTCGATTCGAGTGAAAAAATATATCAGCATATTTTAGAAGCTGCCCGCAGGTAAGGGCAGCCGCGTGGGGAGAGGAGGAAAACACATGGCCAGGCGAGCTGATTCCCGAAGAAGGGAATCCGGAAGAAGGGTTCCGCAGCAGCGGTCTGCGGGAAACCGAACGCGCGGTTCGCGCAATACGGAAAGGACGGTGCGCAGGCGGGCGAACAGCCGCCGCCGTCAGAAGATTCTCTTCCGCTTGGTCTGCGGTCTGCTGGTGCTCGCTGTCTGCATTCTCGCACCGACGACATTCTTCCGCGTGTCCCATGTGAAGGTTCGGGGTGCGACGCGGTACACGGAGCAGGAGCTGGTGGAGACGAGCGGCGTGCGCGAAGGCGACAATATGGTCTTTCTGGACAAGAAAGGCATTGCGTTTCGATTGCAGGCACAGTACCCGTATCTTGACATGATCAAGGTGCACCGCCGGCTGCCGAGCACCGTTCAAATTGAGGTCGCTGAGCGGACCGCTGTGATTTCCGTCGAGAGCAACGGCGGCTATCTGCTGGTAGATGAAAAGGGAAAGGTGCTGGAGGAAGTCGGACAGATCGCGCCCGATACGGCGGAGGTCGTCGGCATTGAGCCGAAAAATCTGCGGCCGGGTGACCTGCTTGCGGACAAGCTGCAGGAAAAATCGGGCAGCAGAGACAGCAAATCGCAGGATGGGGACGGCGCAGAGAAGACCGGACAGCAGGAAGCAAAGCTGAAAAAGCTGGAAACCGCGCTTGGCCTGATGGCAACGCTGACCCAGTATGAGATGAATACAGAGGTCAGGCGCATCGACATGGAAAAGGCATACGATGTGCGCATGGAATATGCGGGAAGATACACCGTATTGCTCGGCAGCCTGAGCAATCTGGAGCATAAAATTCAGTTTTTACAGGCGATTCTGAAGGAACCGTCCCTGCCGGACACGGGCATCATTGATCTGACGGACGATAAAAAGGCGCATTACCGTCCGGCCGAGGCGGCATTCGAAGACACTTCCGAAGAGGCAGACACGGTCAGCGAAAACGGGGAAGACACTTCCGGCACGGAAAAAGAGGGCGAGGAAAAAACTTCCGCCGGGGATGAGACAGAAGACGAAGCCTCGGAATAAGCCGGTTTCGCGGAGGAGCAGGCGGTCCGGCGCGGGAACAGACAGAGCCGCCCGCCGGAAACATACATACCGGTACGCGCCTTTGCCGCGGCATTTCCCGTTGATCCCGCAAAAAACAGGAAGTTTTTTTGAGGAATCTGTTATCTTATCTTGCAAAACCGGCGGGAAAGAGGTAGAATGAAGACAATAGGTCTTCGCACGCCCTGATGCGGCGGTGCGGGGAACGACTGAATTTGAAAAAAAGAAATACTTCATATCATATAACGGAGGAGATCAGACATGGGTTTCGAGTTTGAAATGGATTATGACACCGTTGTCAACATTAAGGTCATCGGTGTTGGCGGCGGCGGCAACAACGCGGTCAACCGCATGGTTACCAGCGGTTTGCAGGGCGTTGAGTTTATCGCAATAAATACGGACAAGCAGGCACTCAACCGCTCCGAGGCATCGGTCAAGATTCAGATCGGCGCCAAGCTGACCAAGGGTCAGGGCGCAGGCTCCAAGCCGGAGACCGGCCGCAAGGCAGCCGAGGAGAGCCGTGAGGATATCGCCAAGGCACTGGAAGGCGCACACATGGTATTCATCACCGCAGGAATGGGCGGCGGCACCGGCACGGGCGGTGCACCGGTTGTCGCTCAGATTGCGCGCGAAATGGGCATTCTGACCGTCGGCGTTGTCACCAGACCGTTTGGTTTTGAGGGCAAAAAGCGCATGGAGCAGGCCAATGGCGGCATTGAGAATCTGAAGGAAAATGTGGATTCTCTGATTGTCATCCCGAATGAGCGCCTGAAGTATGTTTCCGAGCAGAAGATCAGCTTCAAGAACGCATTTGAAATTGCAGACAATGTCCTGCGTCAGGCAGTCGCTTCGATTTCCGAACTGATTACCGTTCCGGGACTCATCAACCTCGACTTTGCGGACGTCACCTCCGTCATGAAGGGTGCGGGCTATGCGCATATGGGCGTCGGCGCTGCAGCCGGAAAGGACAAGGCAGAGGAAGCTGCCAAGAAGGCCATTCAGTCCCCGCTGCTTGAGACCTCGATCAACGGCGCACACGGCGTCATTCTGTCCATCATCGGTTCCTCCGACATCGGTCTGGATGAGATTGAGCGCGCGGCCAGCATGGTTCAGGCTGCGGCACATCCGGATGCACACATCATCTTCGGCGCTTCGATTGACGACGATGTCGACGACGAGATCCGCGTTGTTGTCATTGCAACCGGTTTTGACGCACCTCCGGCGAACAAGCAGGAGCAGACCTCGATTTTCTCCAGTGCAAAGAAGACGGCTTTTTCTGAGCCGGCTGCAGCCTTCGCACCGGCAGCTCCGGCACAGACGCAGCCATCGCAGAGAGAGGCGAGCGTTGTCGACGGCAATCCGGTGGATGCGGATGATCCGTTTGCAGACATCATGAAGATTTTCAGCAGCAAGTAATTTTGCTGTCTGGTTCGAGCATTTTAGACGTTTTTTCATACAGGCGAACGGCCCTTCTTCTTCGGAGGAAGGGCTTTTCAGCGGGACGGATTTTCGGGAGGTGCGTGTTGTGATCGAGTACTACAAGGCAGACGAAGGGAAGGTAGTCGCATTGCGGCAGGCAGAACCCGGCTGCTGGATCAATCTGGTCAACCCGACACGGCAGGAGATCAACAGCGTGATCGAAGCCCAGCGCGTAGACGCGGGCTTTATTCATGCGGCGCTTGACCCGGAGGAGTCGTCCCGTGTGGAACTGGAGGACGACCAGGTGCTGCTGATTGTCGATATTCCGGTGGAAGAGGAGCGAGACAGCATCACGCGCGATGTACAGATGTATGCGACGCTGCCGATGGGCATCGTTGTCGCGGAGGACGTCATTATTACCGTCTGCCTGATGGACACAAGTGTGACACGCGATATCGCATCGGGCAAGGTGCGCGGTGTGGAACCGGCGATGCGCACGCGGTTTGTGTTTCAGCTGCTGCTGCGCGTGGCGGGACGCTTTCTGAATTATCTGCACCGCATCGAGCGGACGTTCAATCAAATTGAGCGCCGCCTGTATGACAGCCTGAGCAATGAACAGCTGATGCAGCTGCTGGGCCTGCAGAAATCGCTCGTCTATTTTTCCGCTTCGCTCAAGGGCAACGAGGTGACGATGGAAAAGGTTCTGCGCGGACGCATTCTCAAGCTGTACGAGGACGACCGCGATCTGCTGGAGGATGCACTCATTGAGATCCGCCAGGCAATCGAGATGTCCGGTATCTATTCCTCCATTCTGTCCGGTACGATGGAAGCATACTCCTCGGTTGTTTCCAACAGCATGAATGATATTATGAAGGCCCTGACGGTCATCACCCTGATCATGACCATTCCCAATATGGTGTTCGGATTTTACGGTATGAACGTCTCCTATCTGCCGGGCGCGGTCAGCTTTATTCCGCTGATTGTATCCGGCGTCGCGTGCGTCATCGCATGGCAGTTCCTGAAAAAACACAAGCTGTATTGATGAAAACGATACTTCCGGAAAGGACAGACAATATATGACCACCAAGACCATTTCTTCGGTAGCAGCGCTGGCCGGACTGCTCAAAAGCATTTTTATCTCCGGCCGCTTCAAGAAAGATCTTCCGATGCTGATTGTTGATCCAAAGGGAAACGCAGTCTGTGAGATTCGTGCAGAAGATCCGGAGCGTTGGATTCGCACGACATATAAAGACAGCATTGCCTGCACGCACCGGCTTTGCACCCGCTCCCAGTGGGACAAAATGGATATTGTGCAGCAGGTTCGCCTTTGCGACTGCTGGGAGGCACTCGCTGTCATGGAGTATCTGGATGTAGGATACGACGAAGGAAACCGATTTGAAATCAGCGACTACGAATGCTGATCGCACCGAACACAATTTCAAGGGAGGCTGTTTATGGCTGAAACAAAACGTGAGAACAAGATGGGAGTCATGCCGGTAAACAAGCTGCTGATCACGATGGCGCTGCCGATGATTGTTTCCATGCTCGTGCAGGCACTTTACAACATTGTAGACAGTATCTTTGTATCGCGCATTTGTGAGGACGCGCTTTCCGCGGTTTCACTTGCGTTTCCGGTACAGAATCTGATGATAGCAATTTCCGCAGGCACCGGCGTCGGTGTCAATGCGCTTCTTTCGCGCTCACTCGGCGCAAAAAATCAGCAGGGCGCGGACAACGCTGCAAAAAACGGCATCTTTCTGGCCATTTGCAGCTATCTGTTTTTCCTGCTCTTCGGCCTGACGGCATGCGGCTTTTTCTTCCGCACGCAGACGGACAGCGCGTCCATTATCGGCTACGGTGAGACCTATCTGAGCATCTGCCTGATCTGCTCGTTCGGTATCTTTCTGCAGATGATGTTTGAACGCATTCTGCAGGCGACCGGCCGAACCCTTTTTACCATGTTTACGCAGGGTCTCGGCGCCATTATCAACCTGATTCTCGACCCGATCCTGATTTTCGGCCTGTTCGGCATGCCGGAGCTGGGCATCGCCGGTGCGGCGATTGCGACGGTTTTGGGTCAGATTCTGGCCGCGTCGCTGGCGATCTTTTTTAATCTCAAATTCAATACGGACGTCAACCTCAACCTGCGCGGATTCCGCCCGAACGGGAACATCATCCGCCAGATCTATTCGGTCGGCATTCCGTCCATTCTGATGATGTCCATTTCCTCTGTTATGGTATATGGCATGAACCGCATCCTGCTCGCCTTTACCTCCACGGCAACGGCGGTGTTCGGCGTGTATTTCAAGCTGCAGTCGTTTATCTTTATGCCGATTTTCGGCATGAACAACGGCATGGTGCCGATTGTGGCCTACAACTACGGCGCGTGCAGACCGGACCGCATCAAGGAGACGATCCGGCTGGCGATGACCTATGCGGAGGTCATCATGCTTGCGGGTCTGGCGCTGTTTCAGCTCAAGCCGCAGCTTCTGCTCAGCTTCTTTAACGCCTCGGAGGACATGCTGCGCATTGGCGTGCCTGCGCTGCGCACCATCTCGTGGAGCTTCCTCGTGGCAGGATTTTGCATCATCTGCTCGTCGTCGTTTCAGGCGCTGGGCAACGGTCTGTACAGCCTGATGATCTCGTTTGGCCGTCAGCTCGTCGTGCTGCTTCCGGCGGCCTATCTGCTCTCCCTGCTGGGAACGGTGGATGCCGTATGGTGGTCATTCCCGATTGCCGAGGTCGCATCGCTCGCACTTTCCATGATTTACCTGTACCGCATTAACCGGAAAATTCTGGTTCCCCTGAGCGAGATGAAGCACAATTCGCAGTAAAACAGAAGACCGGGACGAAGCTGCGAGGTGCGGCTTCGTCTTTTTTCTGCATCGGTTTGACGTTCACTGCGTCCTTTGGTATAATTTAGGGCAGCACTGCATTGGCTGGCAGGAGGGATTTCATCCGAACAGCAGGGTGTGTATTTGATGCGGAAAACAGGAAAAAACGGCATATCATTCCGGCCTTTTGGCCTGATTTTCATGTGTTTGCCGTATGGGATATCCGCATGAAAGCGATCGTTCACGGAAGGGAGGAAACGGCATATGAAGGGACTGGAGCAGCGACTGCATTCGTATGAACCGCTGTTTGGCAGCTGGAAGCTGTGCGGCGAAATCGGCAGCGGCAGCTTTGGACGGGTGTACCGCGTGGAGTCGCGCGATCTGTTCGGAACAGTCTCTGCCGCAGCACTCAAGGTCATCGAAATTCTTCCCGACCTGACCCCGGCGGATTCTCCGGAGCGCGTGCGCGCACTGGTACGCCGTGCGTATGAGAGCGAGGTCAGCACCATGCGCACGCTGCGCGGCGTGGGAAACGTGGTCTATATGGACGATTATGCGGCGATGGAAATCTACGAGGACGGACAGCTGATCGGCTGTGATCTGCTCATCCGGATGGAACTGCTGGAGAGCCTGAGTGATCTGCTTCGCCGAAAGGATTCCGCGCTGCGGGGGCGGGAGGAAATACGCCGTCTGGGTCTCGACCTCAGCCGGGCACTCGTGCGCTGTCACAGCGTCAACATTCTCCACCGCGACATCAATCCGCGCAATATTTTTCGAAGCCGGTTCGGGGACTACAAGCTGGGCGATTTTGGCATTGCGAAGCAGCTGATCGGTACGGTTCACGCCGATACGGCGATCGGCACAAAGAATTATGCCGCGCCGGAAGTGGTGGCAGGAGAAGAATACGACGTCCGCGCCGACATCTACTCGCTGGGGCTGGTGCTCTATCAGCTGACAAACCGCGGCTATCTGCCGTTTTTTCACCGCGATCTCGCCGCAAAGGACTGGGGCAGGGCAGTGGCACGCCGATTGAGCGGAGAGCCGCTTCCGGTGCCGGCAGGCGCGGACGCACAGCTGGCAGAGGTCATTGGAAAGGCATGTGCCTTTACACCTGCGGAACGATACGCCACCGCGCAGGAGCTGTATGACGCGCTGCACACGCTCGGCACACCGGAAAAAACAGTTCCTCAGGTCAGAAAGCAAACCGCTTCCGACTTCTGGAAGGAGCAGAAAAACCGCCCGGGCATACTGTCTGCGGTGGGCCTGTCCGTCGCGGCGACACCGGAAATGCGGTATGTGGCGGCACAGCTGTCGGAAGAAGCCAAAGACAAACCGGCGGGCGGCGTGCTGATGCCGCGCATGGCGGCGCATCTTCCCGCATGGTCCATTCGCGCGGCGTGGTATCCGTTTAATCGGCTCATCGTGCGCGATTACACATCGATCGGAGAGCGGGCCTTTCGCGGGCGAAAGGACCTTGTGTCGCTGCGCTGCGGCAAACGTGTCCGCAGCATCGGCATGGAGGCATTTCTTCACTGTACAAACCTCGCTGAGGTGAACTGTGCAAACGGCTTGGAACAGGTGCTTGACGGCGCGTTTTCCGGCTGCAGAAAACTGACCCTTTGCCATCTGCCGGACAGTGTGCAGGTGCTCGGCGCGCGCGCGTTTGCAGACTGTACATTGCTCGGCTCGCTGCGCATTCCGGAGGGCGTCCGGGTTTTGGGCGATCAGCTGTGCGCAGGGTGTACGGCACTCGGTCAGGTGACGCTGCCTTCTTCGCTAAAGGGCATAGGGCAGGCGGCATTTTGCGACAGCGGGCTGAGGAAAATCCTGCTGCCGGACAGCTGTACGCAGTTGGGGACGGCGGCATTTTCCGGCTGCCGGAAGCTGATATCCGTCCAGTTTTCTCTGCGGCTGACAGTTATCCCGCCGAAATGCTTCTCCGGCTGCAAATCACTCCGGCAGATTGATCTGCCGTTCCGGCTGACGGAAATTCGGGAAGGTGCATTTTCCGGCTGCTCAGCGCTGACGCAGCTCGTCATTCCGGAGGGCGTGCGGCGCATCGGACGGCAGGCATTTGCTCGTTGTGACAGTTTGTCGGTCATTCGCGTTCCCCGTTCGGTGCAGTATATCGGCGAGGAGGCATTTGGAACGGGAGGCCGCGTGCGCGGAAAACTTGGCCGCCTGACGGTGATTGCCGCAAAGGACAGCTATGCGTGGCAGTATTGCCGGCAATGCGGCATTCGGGTGCGTGAATCATGAGAGAACAGATTTATGCGCGCTTACTGGCGCTTTCTGAACAGTCTTACTTGGACTTTTCGTCGGCAATCATTCCCAACAGCGGCCGGATGCTCGGAGTCCGGCTTCCGAAGCTGCGCGCGCTCGCCAGGGAGATTGCTGCTGACAGCGCGTGTTATCTCGCACAGCCGTGCGGCGATACCTTTGAGGAGATTATGCTGCGCGGCATGGTAATCGGGTGCATGAAATGCCCGACAGAACAGCGAATACTGTACATTCGCAGCTTTGTGCCGTGTATCGGCAACTGGTCTGTGTGTGACAGCTTTTGCGCCGGCCTGAAAGAGGCAAACAACAAGCCGGAAGTGTACTGGCAGCTGGCGCTGTCTTATCTGCACAGTGCGGCAGAGTTTGAGGTGCGGTTTGGTGTGGTCATGCTGCTCGACTATTTTGCGCGCGGCGTTCGGATTCCCCGCACGCTGGAGCAGCTCGAAGGGGTTACCCATGAGGGCTACTATGTAAAAATGGCAGTCGCCTGGGCAATTTCTGTCTGCTATATCCGTGATGCGGCGGGCACATGGGACTGGCTGCAGCGCACGGAGCTGGATGAGCAGACGGTGCGCATGGCGATACAGAAAATTCTCGATTCCCGCCGGGTTCAGGGCAGGGATCGGCAGCGCATCCGCATGCTGCGCGAACAGAGAAAACGGTCTTGAATCCGGTTGGGTTCAGGACCTTTTTTGTGAAACGATGCGGTATGTGAGGAAAACGGAAACAACGGCTGGCCGGAATTTCGTCTCGTGCAAAATGGATCGGAAAAAATGTCCGACTCGGCCGGTTATTTGGGAAAAATCTTTGTTTATAATTTACAAATCGGCAGAATCATATTATAATATAGCAAACGGTGTGAATTCCTGCCCTGCATCCATGGGGAAAAAAGAGAAAATCTGTCGGACGGATGCGGGAAACCAAGATAAGGAGAGAATTGCCATATGGAGAAAACGAAGGGAACGAGAAAGCGTACATCGCCGAAGGCGGAGCCGCCCAAGCCGGTGTCGCCGTTTATCACCGAATTTGATCAGTACCTGTTCGGTCAGGGTGTGCACTATGAGATTTATAAGAAAATGGGTGCACATGCGGCGGAAAAAGATGGCGAAAAGGGTGTATATTTTGCCGTTTGGGCACCCAATGCAAAAAATGTCTGCCTTGTGGGCGATTTCAACGGCTGGAATACGACGGCAACACCCATGCAGCGCACAGAGCCGCTCGGCATTTACGAAATCTTTATTGCGGGCATGCAGGAGGGCGACCTGTACAAATATGCAGTAACCGGGCAGGAGGGCAAGACAGTCCTCAAGGCTGACCCGTACGGCTTCAGCGCGGAGCTGCGCCCGGGCACAGCATCGAGAGTTGCCTGCATTGACGGATTCCGCTGGTCGGATCAGCGCTGGATGGATTCACGCAGACATTTCCAGTTCAAGAAGGAACCGATGGCGATCTATGAGATGCATCCGGGCTCCTGGAAAAAGCATCCGGCACAGCATGAGGATGATCCGGGATATTACAATTTCCGCGAGCTTGCGCCCAATCTGACGGAATACCTCAAGAAGATGGGCTATACGCATGTCGAGCTGATCGGCATTGCGGAGCATCCGTTTGACGGTTCGTGGGGCTATCAGGTCACCGGATATTACGCGCCCACTTCGCGTTACGGCACACCGCAGGATTTCATGTACTTTATCAATTACCTGCACAAGAATAAAATCGGCGTCATTCTCGACTGGGTTCCGGCGCATTTCCCGCGCGATGAGCACGGCCTGGCCAACTTCGACGGCTATCCGCTGTATGAGTATGGCGACCCGAAGAAGGGCGAGCATCCGGACTGGGGCACGAAAATTTTCGATTTCGGCCGCAATGAGGTCAAGAATTTCCTGATTGCCAACGCACTGTACTGGCTGACGGAATACCATGTCGACGGCCTGCGCATTGATGCCGTTGCATCTATGCTGTACCTCGACTACGGCAAGCAGGACGGTCAGTGGGTGGCAAATGAATACGGCGAGAACAAGAATCTCGATGCCATTGAGTTCTTCCGCCACCTCAATTCCATTGTACATCAGCGCCGTCCGGGCGCGGTCATGATTGCGGAGGAATCGACCGCATGGCCGATGGTTACCGGCTCTCCGGTGGACGGCGGTCTCGGCTTCGATCTCAAGTGGAACATGGGCTGGATGAATGATTTTCTGGAGTATCAAAAGTGCGACCCGTATTTCCGCAAGTTCAATCACAACAAGATGACCTTCTCCATGACATACGCTTACAGCGAGAATTATGTCCTGGTTATTTCGCATGACGAGGTGGTACACCTCAAGAAATCCATGATCGAAAAGCTGCCCGGCGACGATGAACACAAGTTTGCCAACCTCAAGGCGGCCTATGCGTTTATGCTCGGTCATCCGGGCAAGAAGCTGCTGTTCATGGGTCAGGAATTCGGTCAGCGCCGCGAATGGAGCGAAGAGCGCGAGCTGGACTGGGGCTGCCTGATGGACAGCAAGCACCAGGCATTGGCTGATTTTGTCAGCCAGCTTCTGACACTGTATCGGAAATATCCGGCGCTGTACGCGATGGATGACACATGGGACGGCTTTAACTGGATTAATGCCAATGACGGCGACCGCAGCATCTTCAGCTTTGTCCGCTATTCCCCGACGGGACGCAACAATCTGCTGTTTGTTGTCAACTTCACGCCGGTAGACCGTCCGGATTACCGCGTCGGCGTGCCGAAGAAAAAGCGCTATACCAAGGTGCTCAGCACGAACGCACCGGAAATCGGCGGCGCAGGCGACACAACGCCCGTGGTTTGTCAGGCAGTCAAGGGCGAGTGCGACGGCTGGCCGTATTCGATCTCGTATCCGCTGCCCGCTTACGGTGTTGCAGTCTTCAAATTCTAACGCATACAAGCACAGCGACCGGTTCTGTTCGTCAGAACCGGTCGCTTTTTATGTTTCAGAAGAATTTGTTCGATTTTCCGGTTCCGCCAGCATCGCGCCGCTGTGCACCTGCGTCAGGGTGACAAAAATCTGATCGCCCTGCTTCCCGCTGCCCGGAGGGAGGAGGACGGGAAAATGCCAGCGGCTGTGTGCGGGCTGACGGTCTGTGCGCCCGCGTTCCAGAACGACAGGAATCGTTTTCCCGACAAAGCTGTGCAGAAAACAGTCTGTCATCTCAGCAGCGAGTGCGCGCACCGCATCAGCGCGGCGGGCGCGTTCGGCAGGAGGAACCGAATCGGGCATGGACGCGGCAGGCGTGCCCGTGCGTTCGGAATAGGGAAAAACATGGATGGCGGAAAACGCACACTGCCGCAGAAAATCCATCGTCTGTGCAAATTCCTGTTCGGTCTCACCGGGGAATCCGGTGATGACATCGGTTGTAATCGAGCAGGTGGGAAATGCTGTGCGCAGACGGCGGACACAGGCGGCATATTGCTCCGTGGTATAGCGGCGGTGCATGCGCGCGAGCGTGGCATCACAGCCGGACTGCAGCGACAGATGAAAATGCACAGCGAGATTGTCAAACCGCGACAGCTCGCCGCAAAAGCGCGGCGTCACAATGCGCGGCTCAAGCGAGCCGAGCCGGATGCGCGTATGGGGCACTGCCTGACACAGCGCGGCGGTCAGGTCAATGCAATCGGGCTTTTTTTGCAAATCGCGCCCGTAGCTTGCGATTTCAATGCCGGTCACGACGATTTCGCGCACGCCCTCCCGGCTGAGCTGCTGCGCCTGCGCGACCGCCTGCTCCATCGGCAGAGAGCGCACATGTCCGCGCGCATAGGGGATGATGCAGTACGTACAATAGTTGTCGCAGCCGTCCTGCACCTTGAGCAGCGCGCGCGTGTGTCCGGGCAGCACACCGGCAGGCAGCGTCTCGAAGGCGCGTGTGCGGCGGATGTCCGACACCGCACATACCGGTGCGCGGCGGTGCACCGCCTGTTCGCACAGGTCGAGTACGGCGGCGCGGTCTGATGTGCCGCAGACGATATCCACACCGCCGAGCTGAGATGCGCGTTCCGGTTCGGTCTGTGCAAAGCAGCCGCACAGTGCGACAACCGCCTGCGGATTGTTCCGCTGCAGCCGGCGCAGTGCGCGCAGCGTTTTGTGGTCACCGGAGCTGGTGACGGTGCAGGTGTTCAAAATGCACACATCGGCATCCGCGTCCACCAGAGCATGTCCGCGGGCGGCGGCGAGCTGCGCGAGCGCCTGTGTTTCAAACTGATTGACTTTGCAGCCCAG
>DJXF01000063.1 GCA_002449635.1 Clostridiales bacterium UBA7011
AGAACGATCGGGAAGCCCGGCAGACGCTTGGTTACTTCTTCCAGAACGTCAAAGCGCAGCTGCGGCTTGGTGCCCGGCTTGAACTTGTACGCGCCGTGGGAAGTGCCGATTGCGATTGCGAGGGAGTCACAGCCGGTGCGGTCTACGAATTCCTCAACCTCTTCCGGACGGGTGTAAGAAGCGCAGCCCTCTTCAACCTTAACTTCGTCCTCTACGCCGGCCAGTGTGCCCAGCTCAGCCTCGACAACAACGCCGCGCTCATGTGCGTAGTCAACAACCTTCTTTGCCAGTGCAACGTTCTCGTCGAACGGCAGGGAGGAACCATCGATCATAACGGAGGTAAAGCCGCCGTCGATGCAGGACTTACAGGTCTCGAAATCCGGGCCGTGATCCAGATGCAGTACGATCGGGATATCCGGGTTCTCAATGACAGCAGCCTCAACCATCTTTACCAGGTAGGTGTGGTTTGCATAAGCGCGGGCACCCTTGGATACCTGCAGAATAACCGGAGCCTTCAGCTCGCCGCAGGCCTCAGTGATACCCTGGACGATCTCCATGTTGTTTACATTGAAAGCGCCGACAGCATAGCCGCCGTCGTATGCCTTCTTGAACATTTCAGTACTAGTTACCAGTGGCATAATTCATCTTCCTTTCAGAATATAATCCGCACGTCCATCGTGCTACGGGCATGCGGGTCCCGTATGCTGATATTTTACCAGTCTTTCTCTGTAAAATCAAGTCGTTTATGTAATTTTCGCAAATTTTATCCACATTCACTCTGAAATTTGTGCACTTGGAAAAAGAATTGATTTTCGGGCAAAAATATGGTATATTCAAGTTAACATCGGAAAGTGCGGCATTCCGGCGCCGTCCAAGGCGGCAATGCTTGTCTGTGCCGTCCCATTTTCGTGACATTTTTAGGAGGTATTTGATTATGAGTGAGCTGAAGGGCGCAATGATCATCGGCCAGTCCGGTGGTCCTACTTCTGTTATCAACGCAAGCGCATACGGCGCAATTAAGGCTGGTCTGGATTCCGATTCCATCACCACGGTTTACGGCGCTGCCAACGGCATTGTCGGCGTTCTCAACGACAAGCTGTACATCATGGACAAGGAAGATCCGGCTGAGCTGGAGCTTCTGAAGTACACCCCGTCTTCCGCACTGGGTTCCTGCCGTTACAAGATCGCTGATCCGGATGTCGACGACACCGATTACAAGCGCATTCTCGAAATCTTCAAGAAGTACGATGTCCGCTATTTCTTCTACAACGGCGGCAACGACTCCATGGATACCTGCAACAAGATTTCCAAGTACATGAAGAAGGTCGGCTACGACTGCCGCGTCATGGGTATCCCGAAGACCATCGACAACGATCTGTTCGGTACAGACCATTGCCCGGGCTTCGCTTCCGCTGCCAAGTACATCGCTACCTCTATCACCGAGGTATATCAGGATTCCCACGTATACGACAAGGGCCAGGTTTCCATCATCGAGATCATGGGCCGTCACGCAGGCTGGCTGGCCGGCGCTGCTTCTCTCGCAGCTGTTACCGGTTATCCGGCTGATCTGGTTTACCTGCCGGAGGTTGACTTCAACATGGACGAGTTCCTCGCTGATGTCTCTGCAATCTGGGAGAAGAATCACAACGTTATCGTAGCTGTTTCCGAGGGCATCCACTATGCTGACGGTTCCTTCGTATCCGAGGCAAAGACCTCCGCTACCGACGGCTTCGGTCATGCACAGCTGGGCGGCCTGGCTGCTATGCTGGCTGACGTTGTCAAGGAAAAGCTGGGCGTCAAGGTTCGCGGCATCGAGCTGTCCCTGCTGCAGCGCTGCGCAGCACATTGTGCTTCTCAGACCGATATCGACGAGTCCTTCCTCGCAGGTCAGACCGCAGTAAACGCTGCTGTTGCCGGCGAGACCGACAAGATGGTTGCATTCGAGTGCTCCCGCGACGGCGGTTATACCTGCACCACCAAGCTGCTCAACCTCTCTGACGTAGCAAACTTCGAGAAGAAGGTTCCGGTCGAGTGGATCAACGAGCGCGGAAACAACGTTTCTCAGGAGTTCATCGACTACGCTCTGCCGCTGATTCAGGGCGAGACCCAGATGAAGAAGGAGAACGGCCTGCCGCGCTTCGCAAAGCTGGCTAAGGTTGTTGCCGAGTAAGCTCAAGCTGTCATTCTTTTCCGCATATCCTGCCGGCAGGCGCTTCGCGCGCCTGCCGGTTTTTTTCATTCCCCAAAAATGTTTTTCTGCGGACAGACACCTTTTGTTTTGCCGGAATCTATACTGCATGCAGGGGTGAGACAATGGCTTGCTGCTCGAAGACCGTCGGGATGACGGCGGCAGCGTTCGGACTGGGGCTGCTGCTGGCTACACTGCTCCCGTCGAGCATCCTTGTGCCGATCTCTTCTGTCCCGCTGATTGCGGTCGGCGCTGTCATTTATTTACATTGAAAGGGGTTTTTTCTCATGAAAATCGTCGTGATTCGGAGTCCCAGACTGCTCGCCGGTATCCTGCGCAGTATTTTCGGCATCAAAAAGTCTCCCGCGGCGTGAAGACGTGCAGGATGCACAATACCATGCGCGGCAAACAGGCTTTTTTTTGACTTGACTTCCCTCTCCTGTATTTGCTACAATAAAATCACCGCGTAGCGAAGAGCGTAAATCCAGGCTGTCTGGATTTGCGCTCTTTTTTTGTTTGTCACACTGCAGGGAGAGGTTTTAACATGCAAAAGGAACACACACAAAACATCATGGGGACAGCGAGGATCGGACGTCTGATGCTGTCCATGGGCATGCCGATGATTCTGTCAATGATGCTGCAGGCAGTCTACAACATTGTGGACAGCGCCTTTGTCTCCAATATGGCGGACAACGGCGAGGCAGCACTCACCGCACTGACGCTCGCTTTTCCGGTTCAGATGCTGATGGTTGCGGTCGGCGTGGGCACGGGTGTCGGCGCCAACGCACTGCTGTCCCGCTCACTCGGCGAAGGAAACCGCGAAAAGGTCAATCTGGTCGCCGGAAACGAGGAATTTCTGTCCTTTGTGATCTATGCCGTATTTTTGCTGTTCGGACTGTTCGGCGCACGCGCCTATATCCAGTCTCAGACGACCAATGCGCTCATCATTCAGATGGCGGTCGATTATCTGCGCATCTGCTGTGTCGCTTCGCTCGGCATTGTGCTGTTCTGGTGCTACGAAAAGCTGCTGCAGGCAACGGGCCGGTCGCTGTTTTCCACCATCGCGCAGGTCTCCGGCGCTGTCACCAATATCATCCTCGACCCCATCATGATTTACGGTCTGCTCGGCTGTCCGAAATTCGGCGTGCGGGGCGCTGCGTACGCCACGGTCATCGGCCAGTTTGTCTCGCTGTTCGCTGCCCTGTTTTTCCACGTCCGATACAACCGTGAAATTACGAACAGCCTGCGCTGTCTCAGGCCGTCCGCTCAAATCATCGGACAGATTTACACCATCGGTCTGCCCGCCATAATCGCGCAGGCACTGATGTCGGTCATGACCTACGGACTCAATCTGATCTTCGGGACAATCGGAGAAAGTGCCGTGACTGCATACGGCCTGTACTACAAAATTCAGCAGTTCATTTTATTTGCAGCATTTGGTCTGCGCGATGCGATCACGCCGATCGTCTCGTTTAATTACGGAATGCAGAGCAGGTCGCGCGTGCGCGACGGCATCAAATACGGCATGCTGTATACCCTCATCATCATGCTTGCCGGTACAGCGGTTCTGGAGATCTTCGCTTCCCCTCTCTCCGCCGTCTTCGGTCTTTCCGGCGAAACGGAGGCACTGTGCATCAGCGCCATGCACATCATTTCGCTCAGCTTTTTCTTTGCCGGTGCCAATGTCGCTTTTCAGGGTTTTTTTCAGGCGCTGCAGAGCGGCGGCGAATCGCTGATTGTCTCTGTCTGCCGTCAGCTGCTGTTCGTTCTTCCCGTCGCGTGGGTGCTCGCCCGCATCGCCCAGGCGACCGGACTCATCTGGCTGATCTGGATCGTCTTTCCGCTCGCGGAGCTGCTGTCCGCCGGCATCGCACTCCTGCTGATGCGGCGCATTTACCGCAGCAAAATTGCCGGAATGGAGCAGTAAATTCCCTATATTTTCAGAAACCGCCGCCGGCTCTGCCGCTCTTTCCCCATTGTCCGGCGCTGTCCCCAAACAAAAAATCCGAAAAACAGAAGCGCCTGTTTTTCGGATTTTTTCTATTCATTGTCCGCACGCGGTGCCTGCAACAGGCGGTGCAGCTTTTCATACAATTGATTAAAATTCTGCATGACACTGTCGACCAGTTCGCCTGCCTGCACACGTCCGCTGTCTGTGGGGTCGATGAGCACCACATAGCCGATTCCCGCCGCGCGTGCTGCCCGCGCGCCTGCCACCGCGTCCTCCACTACCACACACTGTTCGGGCGGCATGTGAAGCTTTCGGGCCGCAAGGCGGTAAATATCCGGCGCCGGTTTGCCGGGAAAGTTCTGATCGCTGCAGATAATATCTGCGCGGTCAAACCAGCTGCACAGATTCAGATGTTCAAAATAAAAATCCATACTTGCCGGATTGGACGAGGTCGCAATCGTAAACGGAATCCCGCCCGCGCGCAGCAAATCGAGCACTTTCGGCAGACCCTCCGCCAGATGAAACGACTCCGGATGGGTCAGGCACAGCCGCTTGTAGTTTTCCCGCTTGCGGGCAACCAGCTCCCGCTTGCGCTCGGGCGGCACATCGCTGCCCCAGAAATAATCAATCGTTTCACTGCTCGTGCGCCCGTTGGTGCACTGCATAAACTGTTCGCGCGACAGACCATGCCCCAGTGTCTCCTCCGCCAGCTCATTCCATGCCTGAAACTGAATCGGCGTGTCAAACAGCATGGTCCCGTTAAAATCAAAGATGACTGCAAATTCCCGCATACATACCTGCCCCTTCCTGTTACCAATTGTACCATGTATTGTTTCCGCAGGCAATGCTATTTTCCCGTCATATCTATTCCCTGCACGTCATAAAACTATACAAACACCGATAAGGAGGACGTTTTATGGATTTGACCAAGAGCAGGGTCGCCCTGTGCCGCCCGATTCTGGACACATGGAATACCTATGAAGAAACCACCGATGCCATCGTTCCGGACACGTTCCCCGACATTGCGCGCGTCGCTGCTGTGTACGGCAATCCGCAGCTGAAGGACGATGCCCCGCAATCCGGCCGTGTCCTTATCTCCGGCAGTATCCATGCGACGGTGCTGTATGTGCCGGAGGGCGGCGGAGCGCCGCGCAAACTGGATATCCCGATCAGCTTTGCACACATCGAGGAGGCTGCCGGCATTGATGCGGACAGCCGGCTGTTTGTCTCCTGCCGCGTTGTGTCGGCAACAGCACATGTGATGAATTCGCGCAAGCTTTCCGTGACAGCGGCGCTCTCCCTCTCCTGCCGTGTCTTTGCCGCGGACACCGTTGCGCTCACCGACGGTTTTTCCGATGATTCCGACGATTTGCAGCTGCTGACAACCACACATACGATAACTGTCCCGAGCAGTGTGCACCGGCATGAATTTACTCTCATGGAGGATGTCAGCCTTCCGGAGGGCACAAAGTATAACGCGGTGTTTGCCCCGCGCGCCGAAATGCGGCTGTCCGACTGCCGTATTCTGAACGGAAAAGCGGTTCTCAAGGGTGATATCGCACTGCATCTGCTCGCACAGACAAACGAGGAAACACTGGAAAATACGGACTTTGTCATCCCGTTTACCCAGATTTTCGAGGCGGAGGGGATCGAAGAAAACCAGACGGTCAATGTCTGCTTTTCCATACGGCATCTGGATGCCGAGCTGCGCGATGACGGTCTGGTGGGCATCGGTCTGGGCGCCTGTGCACTGCTCACCGCTTTTCAGACGCACACATTGCAGCTGATTGATGATGTCTACCATCTGGTGCATCCCGTACATGCGGAAACGCAGCCGGTCACGCTGCCCGCCTGCCATCCATTGGCTGAACTGGGGTGTGAGGCGGCGGAAACCATCCCTGTCGGCATGAAAATTGCACAGATTTCCGATGTCAGCGCTGCGCTCGATGCGCTGATACAGGACGGAGGACAGCCTTCCCTGCGCATGATGGTGTGCATTCTTTACCGTGCGGACGACGGGGAATACTACTCCGTGCAGCGCGCTGTTTCCCTGCCGCTGAGTATTCCGGACGCCACGCAGCATGTGCGGCTTAACGGGATGCAGTGCCGCGCATCGGCCACAATCACGGGAGAAGACGCCATATCTCTGTCCCTCAACGGACGGTGCAGCCTGCTTTGTGATGAACCGCTGCAGCTCAACGACCTGTCTGCCCTGCAAATCGACAGCGATACACCCGCGCCGGCATCGCCCGTATCCATTATTGTGCGGTATGTCGATGCAGAAGAGCGTCTTTGGGATATCGCCAAAAGCTGCCGCACGACAGTCGATGCGATTCGCCAGGCAAATCAGCTGTCGGACGACTGCACGGCGGCAAAAGCACAAATGCTGCTCATTCCGGTACAGTGACACAGGCTCAGGGAGGTTTCGATGGAACAACAAAAGCTGTATGAAGACATCAGCCGCCGCACCGGCGGTACCATTTATATCGGTGTAGTCGGACCAGTCCGCACGGGGAAATCCACCCTCATCAAGCGGTTTATGGAAACCCTTGTGCTGCCGGGTATTGAAAATCCCTATCGGCGCGAACGGGCCAAGGACGAACTTCCGCAGTCCGGCTCCGGCCGCACCATTATGACAGCCGAACCGAAATTTGTGCCCGAGGAAGCCGCTGAAATTGCACTGGACGGCGACAGCAGCTGCAAGGTTCGCATGGTGGACTGCGTGGGATACCTCGTGGACGGCGCGCTCGGACATACCGAGGAAGATACGCCGCGTATGGTTTCCACGCCGTGGAGTGATACGCCCATTCCGATGGCGGAAGCCGCTGAACTGGGAACGCGCAAGGTAATTACCGACCACTCAACCATCGGTCTGGTCGTCACGACAGACGGTACGGTGACCGATATCCCGCGCGAAAGCTATGTGGATGCCGAAGCCCGTGTCATTCGGGAGCTGCTCGGACTGAACAAGCCGTTTCTTGTGCTTGTCAACTCCACGCAGCCGCAGGGCGAAGCTGCGCAGCAAATCTGCCGTGAGCTTGCCGATACCTATGACGTAACTGCGCTCGCCGTCGACTGTCTGAATATGGATGCCGCGCAGATGGGAGATGTGCTGAAATCGGTGCTGTATGAATTTCCGGTCCGCGAGGTCGGCATCATTCTGCCGCCGTGGGTGGGAACCCTGCCCGCCGGTCACCGCGTCAAGGAGGCTGTTTACGGCGGCATCCGCAGTCAGGCGGCGCACATCGGCCGCATGCGCGATATGAAGCTGTGTGCCGAGGCGCTCGCCGCAACCGAATATGTCTCGGATGCACAGGTGAAGAATATGGAGCTCGGCACAGGCAGTGTGCAGCTGGAAATGCGGATTCCCCAGTCGGTCTTTTATCAGATTGCGGGCGAGCAGTCCGGTCTCACCATTCGCGGCGAGGCTGATTTGATCCCGCTGCTCACGCGTCTGGCAAAAGTTGAGAAGGAATACGAACGCTTTGACGGCGCACTGACGCAGGTGCGGCAGACGGGTTACGGCATTGTCATGCCGACCATTGATGAATTGAAGCTGGATGAGCCGGAGATCGTCCGGCAGGGCGGTCGGTACGGTGTGCGTCTGACAGCCTCTGCACCGTCCATTCACATGATTCGGGCTGACATTCAGACGGAGGTTTCACCGATCGTCGGCACGGAAAAGCAATCGGAGGATCTCGTTCAGTATCTGCTCTCCGAATTCAACGGCGAACCGGAACGGATCTGGCAAACCAACATTTTCGGCAAATCACTCAACGAATTGGTCAGCGAGGGAATGAATACCAAACTCACGCGCATGCCGGACGACGCGCGAAGCAAGCTGCAGGAAACACTGGAGCGCATCATCAACGAAGGCTCCGGCGGTCTGATCTGTATTATCCTATGACCCAAAGCGGACAGCGCACCTTGTACGACTCTGCGCTGTCCGCCGCCGTTTGCGCGTGCATTTGTCCTCTGTAGGCGGACACTCCGTTCTTTTCTCTTTCCACCGCGAACAAACACAAAAAAATACCAGAAATCCGCCAATTTGCTGGACAAGGGCGGTTTTTTCCATCATAATATGAGAAGAAAGACGGATAAAGGAGAAGTCTGATGAAATATATTATCGTACTCGGCGACGGCATGGCCGATGAGCCTATTGACATGCTTGGCGGAAAAACCCCGTTGGAATATGCCGCCACACCGACACTCGATCGTCTTGCGCCGCAGTCGGAAATTGCGCTTGTACATACCATCCCGGATGGAATGGCGCCCGGCAGTGATACCGCAAATCTCGCAGTGCTGGGTTACAATCCGCGCACCTATTATTCCGGACGCTCACCGCTGGAGGCACTGAGCATCGGCGTCGATATGAAGCCGACGGACATCGCATTGCGCACAAACATCGTGACATTGTCAGATGAGCCCGATATTCCGTTTGAGCAGCGCACGATTGTTGACCACAGCTCCGGGGAAATTTCCACGGCTGATGCCGCTGTCCTGCTGGAAGCGGTGAAAAAAGAATTCGAAAAGGATACCTATCACTTTTATGTCGGCACCAGCTACCGGCATCTGCTGATCTGGGAACACGGCGAAGTGATTGACCTTGCTCCGCCGCACGATCATTTGGGTGAGGTAATTGCGCCGTATCTGCCGGAGGACGCAGTTCTGCGCGATATGATGGTGCGCAGCTATACCATTCTGAATGACCATCCGATCAATGTCGAACGCGCGCGCAGGGGACTGAACAAGGCCAACTGCCTGTGGTTCTGGGGCGCCGGAACCCGTCCCGCACTTTCCTCTTTCCGGGAGAAAACCGGAAAAACCGGTGTTATGATTTCGGCTGTCGATCTGCTCAAGGGTATCGCAGTCGGCGCCGGCATGGATGTGATTGAGGTAGAAGGCGCAACCGGCTCACTCGACACCAATTATGAAGGCAAGGCAATGGCTGCGGTACAAGCGCTGCTCGACGGCGCAGATTTTGCCTATATTCATGTAGAAGCGCCGGACGAAATGGGACATCAGGGAAATGTCGCGCACAAGGTGCGGTCGATCGCTTATCTGGATGAACGTGTCATCCGCGTTGTTGTCGATGCGCTGACAAACGCAGGCGAAGATTTCCGCCTGCTCGTGATGCCGGATCACCCCACCCCCATCCGCTGCCGCACGCACACAAACGATTCCATTCCATATCTGCTGTATGACAGCACAAAATCCATGAGCAACGGTGTCTCTGCCTACAATGAGACGCAGGCCCGCATGAGCGGAACGCAAATCGAACGCGGTTATACGCTGATAGACAAGCTGTTCGCAGACGAATTTTAATCATATCACCACAAAAATGCCGCTTCCCGCGCCAGTTGAGCACGAAAAGCGGCATTCTCTTTTTATCATTTTACATTCAGTTCTTCTTTGATTTTCGTTGTAGAAATCTCGGGCGTGCGCGGCAGATAGACGACCTCACAGCCTTCTTCCTCAAGAAAATCGAATTTGCCCTTCCAGTCATCACCGATTACAAAAGTATCTACATGGTACTCATGGACATCTGTTTTCTTCTGATCCCAGCTTTCCTCCGGAATCACGAGGTCAACATAGCGAATTGCCTCGACGAGCTGCTTACGCTCTTCATAAGAAAAATAGCATTTTTTCCGCTTTTCATTCCAGTTAAATTCATCTGTTGATACAGCGACAATGAGATAATCGCCCAGTGCCTTTGCTCGGCGCAGCAAATTGATGTGACCGTAGTGCAGCAGGTCAAAGGTTCCGTATGTAATGACTCGTTTCATGTCGATTCAAAATCCTTTCAAACGTCCGAACTGTTTTTATCAGGAATCATTATAACACGTTTATAGACTGAATGACAGTGCTTTCTGCTGATTTTTACGGACAAAACAAAAACGGAACCGAAATCGGTTCCGTCTCTGTGTAGGCATCGACCTATCTTCCC
>DJXF01000100.1:0-4564 GCA_002449635.1 Clostridiales bacterium UBA7011
GCGAGCAGCTGATGGCCGAGGCAGATGCCGAAAATCGGCAGACCGCAGCCGACCAGCGCGCGGAGATTTTCGATAATCTCCGTATTCTCCTCCGGATCGCCGGGGCCGTTCGACAGCATGATGCCGTCAAATCCGCCGTCCAGAATGACCTGCGGCGCGGTATATCCGGGCAGCACCGTGACCTCACAGCCGCGCGCGCACAGCTCGCGCTGGATGTTGCGCTTGACACCGAAGTCAAGCAGTGCGACGCGATGCTTCTGTTCCCCTGCCGCCGGATGCACCTCGGGCGCGTCAATCGTGACTGCGCGCACCGCACCGGTCACCTTGTATTCCTTCATCGCGGCAATCGCCTGCTCGTCCGGCTCATAGCCCTCCGAATAGACAATGCCGTTCATGACGCCGCTGCTGCGCAGAATGCGGGTCAGCCGGCGGGTATCGATGCCGGCAAGACCGACAATGCCTTCCTTTTTCAAATATGCGCCGAGCGAACGGTCGCAGCGCCAGTTGGACGGATAGTCACACGCCTCGCGCATGATAAAACCGGATACCCAGCACTTGCGCGACTCAAAATCCTCTGGATTCAGACCGTAGTTTCCGATGAGCGGATAGGTCATGCACACCGTCTGTCCGTAATAGGACGGATCGGTCAGGACCTCCTGGTAACCCGCCATACCGGTGTTGAATACAACCTCTGCAGTAGATGTGCCCTCTGCGCCGACGCTGACGCCTTCAAACAGCGTGCCGTCAGCCAGCAGGAGATATGCTTTCTTCAAGTTCCATACACTCCTTATCTTCAATCATAAAAATGCTTCAGCCCAACATTGCTTTGCGCGGTTTTCCATCAGCGAATTGCGCCGACAATATCATCGCGCATGCGGATCGCCTCGCGGCGCGCCGCCTCCTGATAATCCAGGTCACATTTCTTCCACGCGCACATAATGCCGCGGGAGGAATTGACAATCGCGCCCAGTCCGTCGTCATTGAACGCATTTGCGATGTCCTTCGCCGCTGCGCCCTGCGCGCCGTAGCCCGGAACGAGGAAATAGCTGTGCGGGATGATCTGGCGGATGATGCGCTGCTCCTCCGGATAGGTCGCACCGACAACCGCGCCGACCTGTGAGTAGCCGCATTCGGTCATCAGGTCTTCGCCCCATTCGGCTACCTTCTCCGCCATGCGGACATACAGCGGCTGATCGCCCATCAGCCTATTCTGAAACTCGCCGGAAGACTTGTTCGACGTCTTGACGAGGATATAGATGCTTTTTTCCCGATTTTTGCACTCCTCCAGGAACGGATGAATGCCGTCCGTGCCCAGATAGGCATTGACAGTGCACGAATCGCTGTCATACACCGGCAGGCTCGCGCCGCAGACCTCGCTGCGCCCCAGATACGCCTGTGCGTAGGCGGTCGCCGTCGCGCCGATATCATTGCGCTTGATGTCTGCAATGACATACATGCCCTTTTCGTGCGCGTAGGCGATGGTGTCGCGCAGCACAGCCGCGCCGTCCGGACCGAGCAGCTCATAATAGGCCGCCTGCGGCTTAATCGCCGGCACGATGTCGCACAGGGCATCAATCAGGCCCTTGTTGAACTCCAGCATGCTTGCGGCAGCGGCGCGAAGGGTTTGTCCGTATTCGCCGATGTATCGATCTGTGATGCGGGACGGGATGTACTCCAGCCTGGCGTCCAGACCCGCAACGGTCGGATTGTTCTTCTCCCGAATCTTTTGGACGAGCGTATTGACAGACATTTGATTTCCTCCTGAACCGGATGGGTTTTGTTCTTTTTATTTTTCGGCGTCCGCCGCGGCAAGAATGGCCACGCGGTCTCTGCCGTCACATTCCTTCATATAGACCCGGACGATCTCTGCGCGCGAGGTCGGCAGATTTTTGCCGATATAATCCGGGCGAATGGGCAGCTCGCGGTGACCGCGGTCAATGAGCACAGCGAGCTGGATGCGCGGGGCGCGCCCCATATGCAGCACGGCTTCCATCGCGGCGCGGACCGTTCGTCCTGTGGACAGCACATCATCGACAATGATGACGGTGCTCTGCTCAATGCCCTCCGCCGCGGGCAGAGGCACATGCTGCGCACGGTCCTGCTTGTCGTCGCGAAACGCTGTGATGTCAAGCGAGACCGTCGGCGGGCAGACCCCTTCAATCTCACCGATTTTCTCCGCAATGCGGGCTGCGAGGTATACGCCCCGCGTCCGAATACCCGCGAGCAGAATGCCGGTTCCGCCGTGATTGCGTTCAATGATTTCGTAGGCAATGCGGTTGATCGCGCGCCGCATCGCATTTTCATCCATAATTTCCGCTTTGCGCACCTGCTGCAAGCTGCCGCCTCCCTTCTGAGAAAGCACAAAAAAACGGCCAACCGCACCAAAGGGCGGAAAGCCGTACCTGCAAAAGGGCAGTCTGAGACCACAGCCCTTCTCCTCACTTTTCCGAACGCCTTGCCGAACTCACGGGAACGGCTTAAAGGTGCAGTTTTTTCTTTTGTTTATTATATACCGCGCACAAAATTTTGTAAACCAAAATGCGCAGAAACTTTCCCGTCGAAATGCACAGGATGCGTCCGGTTTCGCCTTATTTTTTGTAAACGTGTCAAAAAATGTACATTTTTCCCCTGTATGCCGTTTTTTCTCAGCATAACATTCCCGAACCGCGGGCAAACTGCTTGCAGACTCGCGGAAAGGGGAATGGATCCATGCGCACAGGTATGTTTGTGACCGGTGTGATCACCGGTCTCGCAGGTGCCGCTGCCGCGGCAATGGCTGTCAATTACAAACTGGCGGGAACGTCGACCGGACAATCTGTCTCACGCACGGCGCACAAAACCGCCGGTATGGTCAGTCAGGCTGCACAGGGTGCCGCCAACACCGTGGACAAAATCGTAACACAGTAAAAGCTGGGGGCGGCTCATCATGAACCGCCCCTTACGCCTGTTTTTTTCAGTTGGAAATGACACGGTTGATCATATCATCCAGACCGTTGATGAGTGCCTCTCCTGTCATGCCGTCGCCTGCCTGCAGCCACATATTGAGACAGCCGATAATTCCGCTCGAGCAGAAGCGGCAGGTGTATGCACTGCGCATGCCGGTTTCGTTCAGATGCAGCTGCTCGCGCGCCTTGAGCACGGTCTCCTCGACAACTGCCATAAACTTGCTCTGCAGGCCGTCGCCTGCCCGGCTCTGGAACAACGTGCGGATGAGAAATTTCTGTTCTTCTATATAGCCGACAGCCTGCTCCAGCATCCGGCGGGCGGAATAATTTTCCGGTGTCGGCATATAGCCGGACAAAACCGCACGAAAATCGCTCACCAGCTCGTCCTCGATTTTTTCCCGCAGATCGTAGGTGTCCGTGTAATGAAAATAAAATGTGCCGCGGTTCAAATCGGCGCGCTCTGTAATCTCCTTGACTGTGATATCCTTAAATTCCTTTTCGTTCATCAGCTCAGCCAGTGCCTGGCGCAGCAGCCGCTTTGTCCGCCGAATGCGGCGGTCTTCCTTTTGCACTGTCATATGTTGACCCTCCCGCAGTTATACACACAATCCTCTTTTCTGTATTATACTATACATTGTCCCAATATTCAACATTGCATGCGGCAAACTTTTTTGTTCTCCGTCCGGTATGCACCGCGCGGAGGAAATGCAGGCAGGACAAAAAAATCCCCGAAACCGCCCTGTTCCGGCGTATTTCGGGGTATTTTCTCTGGAGCAGGTAACGGGAGTCGAACCCGCTTATGCAGCTTGGGAAGCTGCCGTTCTACCGGTGAACTATACCTGCGCATCGCTTAGCAACGCAGTTATTTTACCACATTACGCCTGTCGATGCAAGCAGAATTTCCGCCTCGCAGGAAGTCCTGTGTCCTCCGGCAGATTACAGATCCTTCATCCGTTCCTGAATATAGAGTTCCAGCATGTCAACGGTGCGCTCCACGCCCAGTCTGCTGCTGTTGATGGACACATCATAATTGCGCGAGTCGCCCCACTTGATGTCACAATAATAATTGTGATACGTCTTGCGCTTTTTGTCTATGCGGTCGAGCTTGTGCTCCGCGTCCTCTCTGCTGAGCTGATAAATGCGCTCGATGCGCTCAATCTTTCTCTCGCGGTCACCCAGGATAAAAATGCTGACAAGTCCCTTTTGTCCGCGCAGGACAGTCTCGGCACAGCGGCCGACAATCACAAACGAATCGCCGTTCTCGGCTTTTTTGCGCAGGAAATTAAACTGCATATGCGCGACGTGCTCTTCCGGGGCACTGCTGTGCCCGCGCACTTTCCGCGAAAACAGCCAGTTTCTCGGAACTTCATCGTACGGTTCGAGATTTTCCACATCGACATGTTTCGCATCCGCAATTGTCTTGAGAATATTGCGGTCAAAAACCGGCAGCTCAAAGCGCCGCGCCAGCTCAACGGCAATGGCATGACCACCGCTGCCGTATTCACGTCCAACCGAGATAATCAACTGCTTGTTTTTCATGCTCTCCCTCTCCATCTTCATCACAAATAACGAACCCAAATGACTATGGTGGAAATCACCAGAACAATAACGGTTGCCGG
>DJXF01000100.1:4762-11770 GCA_002449635.1 Clostridiales bacterium UBA7011
CCCATGGACAGCGCCCACGCCAGCATGGGCAGCTCCGCACTCGTCGTCAGCGAAAGCGTCTTGATAACCGGAATCATCGTCGCAGCAAACGGAATGTTGTCGACAAATGCGCTTGCAAACGCGGAAACCCAGATAATAATTGCCGCCATGAGCATCAGATTGCCGCCGCTGACCTCTCCGATCAGTTCGGCGATCTGTTCCAGAATGCCTGTCTGCTCCAGTCCGCCGACAACCATAAACAATCCGATGAAAAACAGCAGGGTTTTATAATCCATCTCCCGCAGCAGCTCCGGTGCATGCCGTCCTGCCGCCAGCAGCGTCGCCGCGGCGCTCACCGCGCCGATGAGCGCAACCGTCATGCCGGTCTGCGCGTGTGTCACAAGCATGGCCACCGTGCACAGGAAAATGATGCAGCTGAACACAAAGCCGCGCTTATCCTTGATGGAGTCCGCCGGATTCGGATAACATTCCGGTGCGCCGGCTGTGCCGCCTGCCGGCTGCAGCTCATGCCGGTAAACCAGATAAAAATAGAGCACAACAGCAATCAGCGATATCGCCACGATCAGACCCGTGTTCGCAATAAAATCGCCGAACGAATACCCGAGCGATGTACCGATGATGATATTCGGGGGATCGCCGCACATTGTGGCTGCGCCGCCGAGATTTGCGCAGAAAATTTCGGAAAGAATCATCGGAACCGGGTCAAACTTGAGCAGCTGCGCCAGCTCCACCGTAACCGCTGCCAGAAACAGAATGACCGTGATGCTGTCGATGAACATCGCCAGAACGGTGGACATCAGCATAAAGGTGATGAAAATCGGAATAACCTTATAATGGACAAAATGGGCGATTGTCATGCACAGCCAGCGGAAAAAGCCGACCCGCGCCATGCCGTTTACCATAATCATCATTCCGGCAATAAACAGAATGGTTGCCCAGTTGATGCCGCTCGATTCTTCCGATACCGGAAAGCGCTCATACCAGAAGCTCATCGTGCCGAGACAGCTGAGATTGAGCGTCCTCAGCATCGCCTTTGTACTGCGCATGCAAAGCCCAAAAACGACCACAAACATGGCACAGCCGCTCAGCAGCGTGACAATATGCCGCTCCAGCTTCTCTGTAACAATCAGTGCAAACATCAGCAGGAAAATAATTCCCGCAGCAATTTGTGCTATCATACCCTTCTTCTTTCTCCGCGTGCCGACCGGTTGTCTGGCACATCAGCCCTCCTGCCGCCCTGCTCTCGCAGGTGCCGGCATATTGTTGCAGTATTGAACAAAAAATGAACCACAACGGTTGCATATCCGATTTCGATTCTATCAAGTATACTTTCTTTTGTCAAGTTACAGATCCATACCTTGAGATGCGGGGCTTTTCCGCACCACATTTTTCTGTCCTCCGGAGGCCGCGGGGAAAGTTCCGCTCTGCCCGCCGATTTTTTGTGCGAATTGACTGGAAATAGACGCACAGGTTTGGTATACTATAGGTAATCTTGATATCTTTCTGACTGAATGAAAAGGAATGGTGAGATATAGAATGAAATTAAGTCTGGAAAACCTGGAAAAGAAGGTCAACTGGCAGGGCTACCGCCTTCCCGACTATGACATCGCAGAGATGCGCGCCGTCACAAAAGCGCATCCGACCTGGCTGCATCTGGGCGCCGGCAATCTGTTCCGCGCGTTCCCCGCTGTTCTGGCGCAGCGCATGCTGACGGCAGGACTGACAGACAAGGGTATTATTTGCTGCGAGGCGTATGACGAGGAGATCATCGACAAGGCATACCGCCCGTTTGACAACCTTGCAGTCTGTGTCACGCTGTACGCGGACGGCGCACTGAAAAAGGAAGTTGTCGGCTCAATCGCCGAATCCATTAAAATGAGCACTGATTTCGATCGCGTGCGCGAGATTTTCTGCTCTCCGTCGCTGCAGATGGTCTCCCTCTCCATCACGGAGAAAGCATACATTCTGCGCGATTCCAACAAGGAATATTATCCCGATGTTCAGGCGGATATGGACAACGGTCCGGAGGGCTGCCAGAGCTTCATGGGCAAGCTGGCGTGCCTGTGCCTGCGCCGCATGCATGCCTGCGGCACCCCGATTGCCCTCGTTTCCATGGATAACTGCTCAAACAACGGTCATCGCCTGCAGCGCGCCATGTTTGAGATCATCAACATGTGGTTCCAGCACGGCAAGATTGATGCGGAAGAATTTGCGTATCTGACCGGCCGTGTCACGTTCCCGCGCACCATGATCGACAAGATCACACCGTTCCCGAGCCGCGCCATTGCCACCAGGCTGCGCGAAGACGGTCTGGATATGGTAAAGCCGGTACAGACTGCAAAGGGCAGCTGGGTTTCCTGCTTTGTCAACACCGAGTCCCCGCAGTATCTGCTGATTGAGGATCTGTTCCCGAACGGTCATCCGCCGCTGGAGCAGCTCGGCATTATCTTCACTTCCGGACCCATCGTCGAGAAATGCATGGAAATGAAGGCCTGCTCTACGCTCAATCCGATGGATACCGCAATGGCGGAATTCGGCATGATGCTCGGATATGAGACCATCAACTGCATTGTGCACGATGAGGACATCCGCGCCTTTATCACCAATCTGTGCTATGACGAGTGCATGCCGCTCGGCGCTGATCCCGGTGTACTCGATCCGGATGAATTTGCACATGAAATTCTCACCGTTCGCTATCCGAACCCGTATCTGAACGACACCGCTGCGCGTATTATGACAGATACCTCCCAGAAGGTCGTCACGCGCTACGGCCAGATTCTGAACAATTACTACAACTCGACCAGCCCGCTGCATCGCGTCTCTCACCTGCGTCTGATTCCGCTCGCCATCGCCGGCTGGCTGCGCTATCTGATCGGCGTGGATGACAACGGTGATCCGATGACGCTGAGTCCGGATCCGATGCTCGACGCCCTGCGCGGCAGGCTCGAAGGCATTGCCCTCGGCGGCACGGCAACCGCGGATCAGCTGTATCCCATCCTGTCTGACCGCAGACTGTTCGGCCTGAACCTGTTTGAAGTCGGCTGCGGCGACCGCATCCTGGAATACTTCAACGAGCTGATCGCCGGACCCGGCGCAGTTCGCGCGACGCTCCATCGCCACTGCAACGACAAGGATACCGATATCCTGATCTGATTTCCATACCTATTCGGACAGCCGCCGGTTTTCGGCGGCTGTCTTTTTCTCTGCGCAAAAAAACAGCAGGCTTCCGAAGAAACCTGCTGCAAATTGGTTGTGTAATCGAACTTACTTCAGCTCGACAGAAGCGCCAGCCTCTTCCAGCTGTGCCTTGATGGACTCTGCGTCTTCCTTGGAAGCGCCTTCCTTGATGGTGGACGGAGCCTCGTCAACCTTAGCCTTAGCCTCCTTCAGGCCCAGGCCGGTGATTGCACGGACAACCTTGATGACGTTGATCTTCTTATCGCCAGCGGCAGTCAGAACAACATCAAACTCGGTCTTCTCCTCAGCAGCAGCAGCCTCGCCGCCTGCAGCAGCGCCGCCTGCAACAGCTACCGGAGTAGCGGATACGCCAAACTCTTCTTCCAGAGCCTTAACCAGCTCAGCCAGCTCAAGAACCTTCAGTTCCTTGACGGCTTCCATAATCTCATTAACAGTCATGGTAGTAACCTCCAAATTTCAAATTTCAGTAAATAGGGCAGCCTTGCGCCCGTGTTTTGCAGCAATTACTCTGCTGCCTCTGCAGACTTCTCAGCGACCAGTGTGGAAACGAGAGCCTCCTGATCTGCCTCACCCTTCTCAGCGATTGCATTAAGCGCAATAGCGAGCTGCATGATCGGGTAATTGAAGCTGTAGAGCGTCTGTGCAATGAGCACTTCCTTGCTCGGCAGCTTGGCCAGCTCTTCGACCTTGGACAGCGGAGCGACCGCGCCCTCAAGGAAGCCAACCTTCAGCTTGAAGTTATCGTGACCCTTCGCGAACTTGCTGAGGATCTTAGCCGGTGCGACGACATCATCAGAGCCGATTGCGATTGCAGTCGTGCCGTTCAGATGCTCGAGGAAACCGTCAAATCCCAGCTCCTCTGCAGCGAACTTCAGCATGGTGTTCTTGACAACCATGTACTCGACACCTGCTTCGCGCAGCTCCTTGCGGAGTGCGGTATCGTCCGCAACATTGATGCCCTTGTAATCAACGAGGACACCGGCCGGGGAATTCTTGATCTTTTCAACCAGAGAAGCAACCTGTGCCTTCTTCTGTTCCAGAACCTGTGCGTTTGGCATAGTCTGTTTCACCTCCATCAATCATGATATGGGACATGAAAAATGCCCTTCTGTTCAAAGACAGAAGGGCATAGTAAAATCAAAATGACTGATTCATCACAATGCTTGCCTCGGCAGGATGGCGTGAGCCGGTTAGGATGGTTGTCCATCTCCTGCTGTCTTTGAACGAGCTATTATATTGTAACAGCTGTCCGCCGGCCTGTCAAGACCTTTTGGAAAAAATCAGTTGCTCAGCTTGGCAGCGTTGACCTTGATGCCCGGTCCCATGGTCGAAGCAACGACGCAGGAGCGGATATACTGGCCCTTAGCAGCAGCCGGCTTTGCCTTGATGATTGCGTTCATCAGGGTGTTGAAGTTCTCCGACAGCTTCTCAACGCCGAAGGAAACCTTGCCGATCGGGCAGTGAATGATGTTGGTCTTGTCGAGGCGGTACTCGATCTTACCGGCCTTGGCCTCCTGAACAGCCTTGGCAACGTCCATCGTGACGGTGCCTGCCTTCGGGTTCGGCATCAGGCCCTTCGGGCCGAGGACACGGCCGAGACGGCCAACCAGACCCATCATGTCCGGGCTGGCAATAACGACGTCATAGTCGAAGAAGTTTTCCTTCTGGATGCGGGTGACCATATCCTCCGCACCGACGAACTCAGCGCCTGCATCGATAGCGGCCTGTGCCTTGTCGCCCTTGGCGAAGACAAGAACGCGAACCTGCTTACCGGTACCGTTCGGCAGAACGATAGCGCCGCGAACCTGCTGGTCGGCGTGACGGGAGTCAACGCCCAGCTTGACGTGAATCTCTACGGTCTCATCGAACTTGGCCTTTGCCGTGTCAACTACGGCCTGCATAGCCTCTTCGGTGTCATAGAGCTTGCTGCGATCTACGAGCTTTGCGCTCTCAATATACTTTTTACCTTTGCGCACGATAATTATCCTCCTTTAGTGGTTAATTCGGAAGCAATGTTCCTCCCACCAGACGGCACGAGCTGCCGTCAGCATATGAAAATGAATAACTCAGGTCTGCCGCGAGATTACTCTGCGACGGTGATGCCCATCGAACGGGCGGTGCCGGCGATCATGCTCATTGCCGCCTCAACAGAGCCTGCGTTCAGATCACGCATCTTCAGCTCAGCGATCTTGCGGACATCCTCCGCGCTGATCGTAGCGACCTTGGTCTTGTTCGGTACTGCAGAGCCGCTCTGGATGTTGCAGGCCTTCTTAATCAGGACTGCTGCCGGAGGGGTCTTGGTGATGAACGAGAACGAACGGTCCGCATATACGGTAATGACAACCGGAATAATCATGCCTGCGTCATTCTTGGTGCGCTCATTGAATTCCTTGGTGAAGGCCATGATGTTAACACCATGCTGGCCCAGTGCCGGACCTACCGGAGGAGCCGGAGTTGCCTTGCCTGCCGGAATCTGAAGCTTAATAAAACCTACTACTTTCTGTGCCATTTGTATAGCACCTCCTTGAAAAATGTGGTAATGGCGAGACGCTTGTCATCTCAGAGGATGGACGCGCTCTCCCACCTGCCAAACGAGGGAAATCAATCCTCAACGGCTTCGACCTGACTGAGCTCAAGCTCAACCGGGGTCTCGCGCCCGAACACGGGAACCGTAATATGGACCCTGTTCTGTCCCATGTCGATTTCATCGACAACGCCAATGTAATCGGCGAGCGGACCGCCGCAGACGCGAACGGAATCACCAACCTTGTAGCTGAGTTCGATCTGTGCCTCATGTGCAGCGGCGCCCCACTTTGCTGCCTCCTCGTCCGTGAGCGGGAGGGGCTTGTTCGAGTTGGGGCTGACGAAACCGGTGCAGCCGCGCGTGTTGCGCACGAGATACCAGCTCTCGTCGGTCAGGATCATCTTGACAAGGACATAGCCCGGGAACAGCTTGCGCTCAACCTCGACGCTCTTCTGTTCCTGTACTTCAATCGGGTTTCCGTCCGCATCCTTCATGATCTTGCCGTTCTCGTCTCTTTTTTTGACGGTAACGGTTTTGACCTCGTGCGCGGTTTCGACCGGGATGGTCACGTCGGTGATCAGATCGTACAGCTTGCGGTTTTCAACCGCCTTCATAATGGATGAGGCTACTTTGTTCTCGTAGCCGGAGTAGGTATGAATGACATACCATTTTGGAGTTTCAGACATCAGTTCTCAAACCTTTCCGCTTACGCAGCCACGGTAATCAGCGTCGTGATACCCAGATTGAAGATTGCATCCAGAATCCAGATAAACACACCGATGACAAGAATCGTAGCTACAACGATAAGAGTGTTGTTCGTTGTCTGCTTGCGGGTCGGCCACACAATCTTTTTGCATTCGCTTCTCAGATCGCGGAACCACTTGCCAATTCGGGAAAAGAAGCCCGGCTTCTTCTCCTTCACGGAGTTTTTGCTCTTCTTTTCAGAAGCATTCTGCTCTTTCTTTGCCATGAAGCCGTATCCTTTCTCCAGACTTACTTGCTCTCACGATGCAACGTGTGCTTCCGGCAGAACGGGCAGTACTTGTTCATCTCGAGACGTTCGGGATTGTTCTTCTTGTTCTTCATTGTGTCGTAGTTTCTCTGCTTGCACTCTGTGCATGCCAAAGTTACTTTAACGCGCATAACGGCACCTCCTTAAATAATTGCCTCCCTTTGCAGGCTTGCTCTGTGTTTCAGCGCAAAAAAAATACCCTGCATAGGTGTTATCATTATAACACACAGGGTATTTTCCGTCAATGCTGTTTCTGCGATTGTTTTGCACAAAA
>DJXF01000022.1 GCA_002449635.1 Clostridiales bacterium UBA7011
GGAAAGAAAGAAGTACGGCCTGAAGGCTGCACGCCGCGCTCCGCAGTTCAGCAAGCGCTGATTCTTCTGTATCTTTCGCAATTTTCTGCAAAGCAAAACCACCGTTTCCGCCTGGATTCGGTGGTTTTTTGTATTCCTGTATTTCCTGATGACATGGCGGGAAAGCTATTGTCTGCGCCAGACGCAGGTATCCGGCAAAAACGGTTGCAGTGCGCGCCAAAGAGGGTATAATAATAACAGAACAAATGGGAAGGAATGCACGATATGAAGTTTTGCTACGAATGCGGTGCGCCGCTGACAGAAAAATATCTCGAGCGGGAGGGCATGGTGCAGTATTGCCCTGCCTGCGGACAGTTTCGCTTTCCGATTTATAATACAGCGGTGAGCATGGTTGTCCTCAATCCTGCCCAGACGCATGTACTGCTCATTCAGCAGTATGGCCGCACGCGCAATATTCTTGTGGCAGGGTATATCAACCGGGGGGAACAGGCAGAGCATGCCGTGGCGCGTGAGGTGGAGGAAGAGCTCGGACTGCATGTACGCGAGATCAACTTCCAGCGCAGCCGCTTTTTTACGCCGAGCAACACCCTCATGCTGAATTTTTCCTGTGTAGCGGACAGCGAGGATTTGAGCCGCATGACAGATGAGGTAGACCGTGCGGCGTGGTTTCCGCTCGCCGATGCGCCCGATGCCATCGCACCGAACAGCCTTGCGCAGAATTTTCTGAACGATTTTCTGCACAACCGTGCCGGACAGGCTCGTGCCGACGGACCGCAGCAGACAGAAAAGTTCCAAAAAATGGAATAAATTTGCCGCGAAAGGGTTTACAGAAAAACCGCCGCATGGTATGATTATGGCATGAGAGATTACGATAATTCGGCGATTTCCGCCGACCTTCAGGACAAAAACGGGGGGATGGACAACGGCGGTGTGCTGCCGTCCTCGCAGATGTTTCTGCATCTTCCGTCAGAGTTTGCACGCAATGCGCTCATCTATGCATCCTACGTCGGGCACAACATCTGTGACCACACGTATCTCGTCCGGCGCAGCAGCTTTGATTATTACCTTCTGGCAGTGGTCGACAGCGGGGGAATGTTTTTCCATTATGACGGAAAGCGATTTGACGTGCATGCCGGCGAGGTGCTGCTGCTCGACTGCCGCAAGCCGCATACCTACGGGGCGATTGACAGTGCGGTTTTTCGCTACATTTATTTCCGCGGCGGCAGCAGCGATGAATATTATCGGCTGCTCGCAGGCACACAGGGCTATTACACGCGCCCTGCGCGTTCGGTTGAGATGCAGAGTGCCATACAGAGCATTTTTGCGCTTGTGACCGATGCCACCTATGATGAACACCGCATTTCGGTTCAGCTGTATCGCATCCTCGCGGCGCTCGCCGGTTCGGACGGGCACGGCGAATCGGTACAAAATGCCGCTGTGCTGCGCGCCATTGCCTACATGGAACGCCACTTTTTTGAAAAGCTGACTATCGAGCAAATTGCCGATGAGGTCAATTTGAGCGAATATTATTTCAGCCGGCTGTTCCGCCGCTGCACCTCCATGTCACCACATGCCTATCTGGTCAATCTGCGTATCACCATGGCGCGTCAGCTGCTCACCGGGTCGCAGAAATCCGTCGAGCGCATTGCAGAGGAGTGCGGCTTTCACAGCACGACAAACTTCATCCGCTCCTTCCGCGAGCATGTCGGCTGTACGCCGAAGCAATTCCGCCGCGCCGCTATGACAGAGGGTCAGCAGGAGGAGAGAAAATAGCGTTAACCTACGCGAGAAAACAGGTTGACAATGCGCGTGAATACGAGTATACTAATCCTTGTCCGGTGCATCGGACAAGGATTTTTTTGGCAGCACAGCTTGATTTGACGGCATTGGTTTTGAAAAAAGGCGAATCCATGCAGTGCTGTCTCTGCAAAGAGAAGGAGACAACGATGAAACAAAAGATTACCGTGCGGGAAATGGCACTGATTGCTGTGATGGCGGCAGTCACCTGTGTGCTCGGCCCGCTTTCTATTCCCATCGGCCCGGTTCCGATTTCGTTCACCAATCTGGCTGTTTATCTGGCAATTTATGTGCTGGGCTGCCGCCGCGGAACGGTCAGCTATCTGGTTTATCTGCTCATCGGGCTTGCGGGCGTACCGGTTTTCTCCGGCTTTACCGGAGGCGTCGGAAAGCTGTTCGGTCCGACCGGCGGTTATCTGATCGGCTTTCTCTTTATGGCGCTGGTCTGCGGATGGGCGATTGACCGCTTTGACTGTGCCATCGTGCCGAGCGTTGTCGGCATGGTTTTGGGCACGGCGGTGTGTTATGTGTTCGGCACGGCATGGCTCGCGCTTCAGGCGCATCTGACGTTTTATGCCGCACTGGCGCTGGGGGTTCTGCCGTTTCTCGCGGGAGATGCCGCGAAAATTGCAGTTGCCGCCTGCGTGGGTCCGCAGCTGCGCCGCCGCCTGGTACAGGCAGGACTTGGACACCAGAGGTAATACCGAAAAATCCGCTGCGGCGGTGCGGACAGAGAATAGAATGCTTTACTGCGCATGACAAAAAACGGAGCGTTTCCCCTCGGGAAACGCTCCGTCTGCTGTTTGTTCGTTTTTCGCTTATTCTTCGGCGCGGCCAAATTCTGCCAGCTGCAGGTCGGGATTTTTGTCCAGCGCCCAGTTCATGTTCCACATGCTGGTGAACAGCAGCAGATAGCGTCCGCGATAGTCCTGCACCACCTTGCTGTCCGAGGTGATTTTCAGCTCGTCCAGTTCGATGTCCTCGTTTTCAATCCAACGGAGATACTGATACGGCAGACTCTCCATGATGATGTCAACGCGGTATTCGTTCTTCAGGCGATACTCCAGAACATCCAGCTGCAGGGTGCCGACGACGCCGACAATGACTTCCTCCATGCCGGTGTGCGGTTCCTGGAAAATCTGAATTGCGCCCTCCTGTGCAATCTGTTCCATTCCCTTGATGAACTGCTTGCGCTTCATCGTGTCCTTTTGCCGGATGCGGCAGAATACCTCCGGCGCAAAGGTCGGAATACCGGAAAATTTGCAGTCAAAGCCCGGTGTGCACACGGTATCGCCGATTGAGAACAGGCCGGGATCAAACACGCCGATAATGTCACCCGCGTATGCCTCATCGATCATCGCGCGGTCCTGCGCCATCATTTGCTGCGGCTGTGCAAGCTGCATTTTCTTGCCCGCCTGCACATGATAGACATCCATGCCGCGCTCAAATTTGCCCGAGCAGATACGCATAAAGGCAATGCGGTCGCGGTGCGCCTTGTTCATATTTGCCTGAATTTTGAATACAAAGGCAGAAAAATGTTCGTCAAACGGGTCGATCACTTCACCGCGTGAGGTGCGTGCCGTCGGCGGCGGTGTCATTTTCAAAAAGTACTGCAGAAACGGCTCTACACCGAAGTTTGTCAGTGCCGAACCGAAAAAGACAGGGGACAAAGTGCCTGCGCGCACACGCTCTAAATCGAATTCCTCGCCTGCACCGCCCAGAAGCTCGATGTCATCCTGCAGCGTGCTCCACAGACGGTCGCCCACCAGCGGCTCGAGTGCGGGATCGTCAATCGGATAAATGGTCGATTTCGCTTCCTTTACACCCGAAACGGATGCGGCTTCGAATGCCATAATATGATTTTGCTGACGGTCATAAACGCCCTTGAATTCCTTGCCGCAGCCGATCGGCCAGTTGACGGCATAGGTGTC
>DJXF01000015.1:0-5359 GCA_002449635.1 Clostridiales bacterium UBA7011
TTCCGTATTTTGCCCATTTGGCTGGAATTTATGGAATTTCCCATATTTTTCTTTCTGTTATTTCAGATCACATGTGTTTTCCTGCTTTGTCCGCAGATAGACATCGTGTGTGTTTTTGTACATTTCTATCGACAGCGTGACCACGTGGTCCGCTTTCCATTGCACACCGATGCTCTGTCCGCGCCGCGGGACCGCTCCGGAAGTTGTCTCGTTTTTTGGCAAAAACAGTACATCCTTCCGTCCCTCCGAAAAGGCAGATGTTTTATGAAATATTCTCTGTTTTTTGTCACTTTTCACCTATGGACGCCCGTTTTCATGCCAAATTGTTGAGCAATTCAACAAGAATGCCGAATTGTCTTGACTTTATTGCTTTTATGTGTTAAAGTATCATTGTTCCCCGCACTTCAATAAATAAAAGTGCTGAAGTGCCGCGCAGTTCACATCAGAAAAGGGAGGATTCTCGTGAAATTACTTGTCTTACTTGTTTACTTCGCCGTGCTGATCGGCATCGGCCTGTACTGCCGCCGGCATGCGGCAGATGTCGACGGCTTTGTGCTGGGCGGACGCTCTGTCGGTCCGTGGCTGACTGCCTTTGCCTACGGCACATCCTATTTCTCCGCCGTTATTTTTGTCGGCTATGCAGGTCAGTTCGGCTGGAAATACGGTCTCGCCTCTACCTGGATCGGCATCGGCAATGCGCTCGTCGGTTCCCTGCTGGCGTGGGTGATTCTCGGAAGACGCACCCGTATTATGTCGCAGCATCTGGACTCCGCAACCATGCCGGCCTTTTTCGGCACGCGCTTTGACAGCCCCGCGCTCAAGGTCGGCGCATCGGTCATCATCTTCATTTTCCTCATTCCGTACACCGCATCGCTGTATAACGGTCTGTCCCGCCTGTTCGGCATGGCATTCCACATTGATTACACCGTCTGCATTGTTCTGATGGCGCTTCTCACGGCGGTTTACGTCATTGCCGGCGGCTATATGGCGACCGCAATCAACGATTTTATTCAGGGCATCATTATGCTCGCAGGCATTGTCATCATCATCGCCGCTGTGCTGATGAGCAAGGGCGGCTTCATGCAGGCGGTACACGGTCTGGCAGAGGTGACGGATGCGACCGTCTCCACGCAGCCGGGTGTTTTCGCTTCGTTCTTCGGACCGGACCCGCTGAACCTGTTCGGCGTTGTCATTCTCACCAGTCTCGGCACATGGGGACTTCCGCAGATGGTGCAGAAATTCTACGCCATCAAGGATGAGGCTGCCATTCACAAGGGCACGATGATTTCCACGCTGTTTGCACTAGTCGTTTCCGGCGGCTGCTATTTCCTCGGCGGCTTCGGCCGACTGTTTTCCGACCAGATTGACATTGAAACCGACGGCTTTGACGCGATTATTCCCACCATGCTGTCCAATCTGTCGCCGCTGCTGATTGCACTGGTGGTCATTCTCGTGCTGTCCGCATCCATGTCAACCCTGTCCTCTCTCGTCATGGCATCCAGCTCCACGCTGACCATGGATTTTCTCAAGGGCACCTTTCTGAAGAAGATGAACCAGAAACAGCAGCTGTTCTGCATCCGCGCGTTTATCTTTGTCTTTATCGCCATTTCCGCTGTCATCGCAATCATTCAGTACAAGAGCAGCGTCACTTTTATCGCACAGCTCATGGGTATTTCGTGGGGTGCACTGGCAGGTGCTTTCCTCGCACCGTTCCTGTACGGTCTGTACTGGAAGCGCACGACCAAGGCTTCCTGCTGGGTTTGCTTTGTGTTCGGCTGCGCGCTGATGATTGCCAATATGCTGATGCGTCCGCACTTCCCGGCTCTTCTTCAGTCGCCGATCAACAGCGGCGCGTTCGCAATGCTCGTCGGACTGGTTCTCGTACCGATTGTCAGCCTGTTCACACGCGCACCCCGCAAAACGCTTGTGGAGGAAACCTTCGAATGCTATAATAAGGACACTGTCGTGCCGCAGAAAACCGCACTCGGCAAATAAGCTCCGCGCGGCAGCATCATCAGGTTTTCGAGGCATTTCTTATGATCATTGACTTTCATGCGCATACATTTCCGCCGAAAATTGCCGCACCTGTTCTGCAAAAGCTGCAGCGCCTGTCGCGCTCCCGGCCGTTTACCGACGGCACGGCGGATGGCCTGCGCCGCTCAATGGAACATGCCGGAGTCGATGTTTCCGTTCTGCTTCCGGTCATGACCAACACCGGACAGGTGCGCAAGCTCAACGAAGCAGCTGCCCGCACAAATGAACACTGGCGGGAAACCGGATTGCTGTCGTTCGGCGGCATGCATCCGGATACGCCCAACATTCGGGAGGAGCTGTCGCATGCACAGCAGCTCGGTCTGCGCGGCATCAAGCTGCACCCCGCCTATCAGGGCACGGATTTTGATGACATCCGCTATCTGCGCATCATCGACCGCGCGTGTGAGCTGGGACTGATTGTCCTGACGCATGCGGGCTGGGACATCGGCATGCCTGAGCATAATTTCTGCTCGGTGCGGCATGTGCAGCGCGTGATGCGCGAGGTCTCGCCCGACAAGCTGGTGCTCGCCCACATGGGCGGGTGGCATGACTGGGAGGCCGTGGAGCAGGAGCTCGCCGGACTGCCGCTCTATTTTGACACCGCCTTTTCCACCGGCGACATCCTTCCTGCGCCCGGTACCACGCGGACACCGGAGGAGTCGCACAACCTGAGGCAAGCGCAGTTTGTCCGGCTTGTGCGCCGGCACGGAGCCGACCGTGTGCTGTTTGCAACCGACAGCCCGTGGAGCGATCAGGCGGAGACGCTGCACTTTGTCCGCACAGCGGGCTTTTCGGAAGCCGAGCTGAACGCCCTTCTGGGCGGCAATGCGCAAAAGCTGCTTGGAATTTAAGAAATATACCTGTCTGCCGGAAAGGGAGCTGTACCCATCCGGCAGGCGGGTTTTTTCTTTGCCCGAAAGCGCAAAAATGCCCGCCGGAAAACCGGCGGGCATCCAATTTATTCTGCTGTAACTCCGATTCAGCTGCGGTACAGATCGCGCTTGTCGATGATGCGGACCGCCTTGCCCTCGCTGCGGGCAATGGTCTTCGGCGCAACCAGCTTGACATCGACTACAATGCCGAGCATCGACTTGAGCTTGGAAACCAGCTTTTTCTCGCGCGACGCGGTCGTCACCTTGAGGTCGTCGAACATCTCCTGCGACATTTCAACCTTGATCTCAATGGTATCGCTGTTGCGGACACGGTCGACAGTCAGCTCGTAATTGGCCGGATAGCCCTCGTTCATCAGAACGGTTTCGATCTGGGACGGGAAGACATTGACGCCCTTGACGACCATCATATCGTCGCTGCGTCCGAGCGGCTTGGACATGCGGACAAATGTGCGGCCGCAGGAGCACGGTTTACGGCTCAAAATGGCAATATCGCGTGTGCGGTAACGCAGCAGCGGAAACGCCTGCTTGGTGATGCAGGTGAACACCAGCTCACCGCGCTTGCCCTCCGGCAGAACCTCGCCGGTCTTCGGATCAATGATCTCCGCAATGAAGTGGTCTTCATTGATGTGCATGCCCTTCTGCTCCTCGCACTCGAAGGACACGCCCGGTCCGGAAATTTCCGTCAGACCATAGATATCATACGCCTTGATGCCCAGGCTCTCCTCGATGTCATGGCGCATTTCCTCTGTCCATGCCTCTGCGCCGAAGATACCGGCCTTCAGCTTGATGTCATCGCGCGCGCCCCGCTCGTTGATGCACTCCGCCAGATAAGCGGCGTAGGACGGGGTGCAGCACAGAATGGTGGAGCCGAGGTCCTTCATGAACTGAATCTGCCGGTCCGTGTTGCCGGAGGACATGGGCAGGGTCAGACAGCCGACCTTGTGCGAGCCGCCGTTGACGCCGGGGCCGCCGGTGAACAGACCGTAGCCATAGCACACATGACAGACATCCTCGTTTGTTCCGCCCGCTGCGACAATCGCGCGCGCGCAGCAGTCCTCCCACAGGTCGAGGTCATGCTGCGTATAGAACGAAACCACGCGGCGGCCGGTCGTGCCGCTGGTCGAATGCATGCGCACACAATCCTTCAGCGGTACGGCAAGCAGGCCGTAGGGATACTGGTCGCGCAGGTCATCCTTGGTGATAAACGGCAGCTTGTGCAGGTCCTCAATGCCATGAATGTCGTCCGGCGCAACACCGGCTTCGATCATGCGATTGCGGTAGAATTCGATATTATCATAGACATGCCGAACCTGCTTGACCAGAAGCTCGCTCTGATGCTTCTTGATTTCCTCAACGGGCATGGTTTCGATCTCTGGCTGAAAATAACGCTTCATCGGAATCATTCCTTCTTTCTTTCTCTCCCGTATGCGTATGTATGAATCGCACGTGTGAATTATTCCGCGCGTCCGAGCGCGAATGCCCTGCGATTGAGCTCCAGGAACTTCGCCGGCACGCATGCCGTGATGGCATCCTGCCATGCCTGCTCCGGAATTTCGTTAAAGTAGCGGGACAGACGGCCCATGAGCACAAGGTTGACCGCCTTTGCAGAGCCTGCCTCGGTTGCCAGCGTCAGTGCATCCATATCATCCACCTGTGCGCCCAGTGCGCGCATTTTTTCGATCAGGTCGGACGGATATTCCGCCGCACCCGTGATGACAGGCATTGGGTCGATTTCCTGTGTGTTGACAATCACACGGCCGCCCGGCTTGAGAAATTCCATCCACCGCGCTGCTTCCAGCTTTTCAAAGGAGACGATGTAATCCGCCTCGCCCTTATCAATAATCGGGGAATACACGCGCTCGCCGAAGCGCACATAGGTGACAACACTGCCGCCGCGCTGGCTCATGCCGTGTACCTCGGAAACCTTGACATCATACCCCTGCTCCAGCAGCAGATGTCCGAGCAGCTTGCTCGCGAGCAGCGAGCCCTGTCCGCCAACGCCGACAATCATTACATTCTTTGTCATATCTGCCACCTCCTCAGGACTTCAGTGCGTCAAAGGCGCACAGCTGCTGGCACACACCGCAGCCGACACAAAGCGTGTTGTCCACGACGGCCTTGCCGTTCTTCATGCTGATCGCCGGGCAGCCCAGACGCATACAGCTGCGGCAGCCGCGGCACGCATCTGCATCGACATGCAGCGCCGGCTTGTGCTTGACATATTTCAGCAGCGCGCACGGACGGCGGCTGATGATAACCGACGGCTCATCCACCGCCAGCTCTTCCTTCACCGCGGTGTCAACCGCCTTGAGATCATACGGGTCGACGACGCGCACGCGTGCAAAGCCCATGGCGCGGCACAGCGCTTCCAGATCAATTTTGCCCGCCGGATCGCCCTTGATGTTGTAGCCCGTCGTCGGGTTCTGCTGGTG
>DJXF01000015.1:5426-5656 GCA_002449635.1 Clostridiales bacterium UBA7011
CCGGTCATGCCGGTAATCGAGTTGTCAAGGATAATGACGGTGGAATTGCTCTGGTTATATGCGATGTTGGCAAGTCCGGTCATGCCGGAGTGCATAAAGGTCGAATCGCCGATGACAGCGACCGTCCTGCCCTCTGCCTCCTTGCCCAGCGCCTTGTTGAAGCCGTGGATCGCAGAGATGGACGCGCCCATGCACAGCGTCATTTCCATCGCGCTCAGCGGAGCGACTGC
>DJXF01000056.1 GCA_002449635.1 Clostridiales bacterium UBA7011
CGCCGAGTGCGCCGCCGTTCTGAAAAGCTACCTCACCGGCGTGGGTGTCTCCCTTCTCTCCTGATTCGATTTTCAGTGATAGCAAAAAACCGTTTCGCAGCTGCGAAGCGGTTTTTTTTTGCGTGTATTTGGTTTGTCCGACCGTTATTCCGTCTGCCGGGTCACGCTGCACACGATCAGCCTGTCTTCCTCTACGCGAAAGCGAACCTCCAGTCCGGCAAACGCCATGCCATATACGCGCGACGGGTCGCGTTGGTAGCGCGGACGGGGATCATATTCGAGAACGCCAATGAGCGCCTCCCTGTGCTCCGGCGGGACCACGTTCAGCCACTGTTCGGCAATCTCCACCTTCAGCGCGGTCTGCACCGGCGCGGCAAAGCCCTCCTCCGCCTCGGGGTGACAGTCGGCGTACGGAATGTACGGCTTGATGTCATAAATCGGCGTGCCGTCCATCAGGTCGGCGCCGGACACATGCAGAACCGGCCCTTCCGGCGTCTGCAATTCGATTTTCTCCAGCCGCACGCAGGACAAGCCGAGCGGATTGGGACGAAACGGCGAGCGCGTGGCAAACACACCCAGCCGCGTGTTGCCGCCCAGACGCGGCGGACGCACGGTCGGCGACCAGGTTTCCCGAATGCCCTCGGAGAACTGCCAGATAAGCCAGACGTGCGAAAAGCCCTCCAGTCCGCGCAGGGCATCCGCATTGCGGTACGGCGGTTCAAACACGATCGATGCCTGCAGTCCGCTGACCAGTCCGCTCTGACGCGGAATGCCGAATTTCGTCGGAAAGGCGGAGCGAATGCGCGCAACCACCTTCATTTCATGTTGATTCACAGTGTTCACCTCACAATCAGCTGCGCCGTGCTGCCGGCGGTGCTGCGTTCGACTACAATCTGCCGCCCGATGCGATCCTTCAGCTCGGCGACATGAGAAATGATGCCGATCATGCGGTCGCCGTCTGACAGGCGGGCGAGCACGCCGATCGCCTGCTCCAGCGCATTGCTGTCGAGCGTGCCAAAGCCCTCGTCGATAAACACGGTTTCCACGCGCACGCCGCCCGCATAGCTCTGAATGACATCGGACATGCCGAGCGCGAGTGCCAGTGCGCCGAGGAAGGACTCGCCGCCCGACAGGGTTTTGACCGAACGGCACCGGCCGGTGTAGTGGTCGAGCACGTCGATGTCCAGACCGGTCTGGCTGCGGTTGTTCTCCGCCCTGCGCCGCCGCTGCATTTCATAGCGCCCCTGTGTCATATCGCGCAGGCGCAGATTCGCACGCTGCAGCACGCGCTCGAAATACACCGCCTGCACATACTGCTCGAGCATCAGCTTTTGCTTGCCGGTCAGCTCGCCGTTTGCCGTCTGGGACAGCTCCCGCAGAGCTGCCGTCTGCTGCTCCAGCTCCTGCTGCTCCGCCTGTTTGTCCGAAATGCGCGCAAGAATGTCCCGATTGGTTCGAAGCCGTTCGCGGCGCGTGTTCAGCGCGGCCTCACACGCGGTGCATGCCGCCTCCGCCTGTGCGCGTGCGGTGCGCAGCGCATCCAGATCAGCTTTCGGCAGAGCGCGCGCCGCCGCCTCATATTCCGCCTCGAGTGATGCGGCTGCGGTCAGCGCGCGGTCAAACGAAGCAATCTCCTGTTCCAGCTGCTGCAGCTGCTCCGGCGGCAGCAGGGCGCGCTGATACTGCTCCCCGCTCGCAAAGCCCGCCTCGTGCAGCGCGGTCTGCCACATCTGCTGTGCTTCGGCCGCGGTCTGTTCGCTCTGCGCATACTGTGCGGTTTCCACGCGCACGCCCTCCTGCGCCGATGCAAGTGCCCGCTGATGACTCTCCCATTCCGCACGGCTCCGCTCACGCGCCGCGGACAGGGCATCGCGCTGCGTCCGGCACTGTGTCAGCCGCACGCCGAGTGTGTCAACCTCGTCAAACGGAATCGCCGCGCGCAGCTGTGCCGCGGATGCGCGCAGACCCGCTGTCTCCTTTTCCGCCTGATGCAGCTGTTCCTCCGCCTGACGGGCCGCGCGCTCGCATGCGGGCTGCCGGCTTTCCATCTGCTCCAATTTCTCGCGCAGCTTCCGGTTTTCCGCCCGGCGCGCGGAAAGCTCCGTGCCGTTTTTCTCCAGCCGTGCGGTCTCCTGCTTCTGCTGCCGCAAAAGCTGCTCGATGTCCTGCCGCGTGTGCTCTGCACTGCCCGTCAGCTCCTCACAGGCGAGCTGTACCGCCTGCTGCGCACTCTCTGCCTTCGCGCGCTGTGCGCTGCACTGTGCACTCTGCGCGTGATATTGTGCGCGGCATTGTTCCATGGCGCGGCGGCTTTCGTTGAGCTGCTGCTCGGTCGGCGCATCGGCGGACAGCTGTGCCGGCGCCGGATGCTCCCGCGCGCCGCAGACCGGACACGGCGCGCCGTCGAGCAGCGACTGCGCCAATATGCCCGCCTGTCCGCGGTTCCACGCGAGTTCCAGACCGCGGCAGCGCTGTTCCGCCTGCTGATACCGTGTCTCCGCCGCGAGAAACCGCTGCTGCTGCTCGCGCAGCACGGCGGCACACTGTTCATACTCGTCGAACTGCCGGAGCAGTCTGCCCAGCTGCTTTTCCCGCCGATGTGACGTATCCCAATCCGCGCGCAGCTGTGTCAGCGCGGCCTCCAGTCCCTGTTCCTCCGCCAGTCTGCCGCGCGCCTGTTCCATCGCCTTTGCGCTCTCATCGCGCACGGCGGCGGTTTGTTCCATCTGCACGCGGCACGCCTGCTCCTTCCGCTGTGCCTGCTCCGCCTGTGCACACAGCTGCTTCCACCGCGCTGCCTGCTGTTCGGCATCGGCCAGACGGGTCATTTCGCTCTCCAGCGCCGCGATACGGTCTCCCGCCTGCTCCGCGGCGGCAAGTGCCTGCTCGAGCTGGGGCGTGCGGGCGGTCAGCCGCTCAATTTCCTGTTTCCTGCGCTGTACCCGCTCGTGCAGCTGACGGGCGCGCTGCTGTTCGGTCTGCCACGCATTCCACCTGGGCAGCACCTGTTCTCCGGCACGGCGTGCCGCCGCAAGACGCGCTTTTTTTGCGTCTGTTTCCGGCACATGCTGTGCGAGCTGCTCCCGCTTTGCGCGGGCTTCCGCCCACTTCTGACGCGTCTGCTCATCGCGCTCTGCCTTTGCCACCGCTTCGATGGCGCGGGTGCGTGCAACACGCAGTGCCTCGAGCCGCGTCTGTTCAGCGTCACATTGCTGCTCATCCGCCGCATTCTGCTGCCGGATACCCTCGAGCAGCGCGGACATCTGCTCCGGCTCAAGTGCGGCGAGCGGGCTGCCCTCCGCCAGGCGAAAGCCCTCCGCGTATTGCTCCGCTGCGCGGCGCGCCTGTTCACATTTTCTGTTCCACATCAGAAATTCCGCCTTGAGCTGCTTTTGCAGCCGGACAAGCGGTTCGGTGTGAAAGACGCGCCGAATGATTTCCGCGCGCGACCGGCTGTCCGCCGTCAGCAGCCTGAGAAATTCGCCCTGTGCAATCATGGAAATCTGCTTGAAGGACGAGCAGCCCACGCCGAGAATGCGTTCGATTTCCTCCGTCACGGCTGTCGCTCCCGCGACCGTGGAGCCGTCCGCACGGGTGAGCACGGCATTCGCATTTTGCGTCACCGTGCCGCTGCCGCGCTTTTTCGGACGCTCATATTTGGGCGTGCGGTGAATGACGTACAGCTCGCCTGCATGGGTAAAGCGCAGATGCACATACGTTTCCGCCGAGGGCTGCGCAAAATCCGAGCGCAGCTGATCTGCCGCGCGCTGCGAGCCGCTCACCTCTCCGAACAGGGCGAAACAGATGGCATCAAAAATGCTCGTCTTGCCCGCGCCCGTATCTCCGGTAATCAGAAACAGTCCCTGTGTGCCCAGCTGTTCGAGCGGCAGGGTCAGCTCACCGGCATACGGACCGAACGCGCACACCGTCAGTTCAATCGGTTTCATCGCTGTCCTCCAATCCGCGGCAGATGCGGCTGACCGCCTCCTGCTGCCATTCGCTCATCTCCCGTCCGTTCTGCTCCGCAAAAAACTGCGCAAACAGCTGCGCCGGTGTCAGCCTGCGCACGGCATCCTCCTGCCCGATTCCACCGGCATCCTGCGCCCGCGTGCGGGAATTGTCAAAATCCAGCCGCATCAGATTGGGATACACCGCGCGCAGTGCGCCCTGTGCGTCGTACAGCTCCTCCTCATCGGTGAGCGTCACGCGCAGATAATCCTCCGGATCGCCCGCGCGCACGACAAGGCCGCTGACAACATCCGCCAGTGCGCCGCGCAGCTCGCGCATATCGTGCAGCGGCCGGAGCGGGAGCAGCTCGACAGCCGCCTCCTGCCCCGCGGACAGCGTCACGAGCGGGACGGTTTTCCGAGAACGCGCCTCGGAAAACGAATATTTGAGCGGAGAGCCGGCATACCGCACGGTATCGCGCCCCATGCGCTGCGGGCAGTGCAGATGCCCGAGCGCGACGTAATCAAACCGGTCAAACAGGGCCACATCCACCGCATCCAGTCCGCCCACCGGCACGACCTCCGATTCCGACTGCTCCGGCAGCGCGCCGCCGACGGTCACAAAGGCATGTGCCAGCAGAACATGCCGCGCCTGTGCATCCCACTCCAGCTGCTCCAGTGCGGCCTGCACCGCACACTGCTGCGTGCTCTCGGCGAGTCCGAGCCGTTCGCGCAGCTCCGACGGCCGCAGCCACGGCAGCAGATGAAACTGCACCGCACAGCCGTCCGCATCGCGCAGCGTCACCGCCTGCACGCACCCGTCAAAGGTGCCGGACAGGTGCACGCCCTGCCGGGCAAGCAGCCGCTGTCCGAAATTCAGCCGGTCGCCCGCGTCATGATTGCCGCTGATCGCGAGCACCGGAATGCCCGCCGCGCCGAGCGACGTAAAAAAGCTGTCGAACAGACCGACAGCTTCTGCGGGCGGGATGGATTTGTCATAAATATCTCCGGCAATGACAACGGCATCCGCGCGCTGCTGCTTTGCCATCTGCACGATCTGCTCCAGAACAAAGCGCTGATCCTCCAGCATGGAAAACCCGTGTACGCGCTTGCCCAGATGCAGATCGCTGAGATGTAAAAATTTCATTTGATGTCCTCACATATCGTCGTCCAGAACCTGTACCGCGGCACCGAGCAGATGCGGCCCGACATACGATGCCAGCGTACAGTCGATTTCGCCGAAAAACTCCTCCACATAGTCGGGTGCCGCGCGGCGCAGCAGCTCGGCGACCTCCTGTCCTTCCTCCGGCGCACCGCCGTGGGCCCACATGATGTTGTAGCGTTTTTCGGGATCAATATGAGAAATTGCGGTCTGTATCAGCTTTTTGACCGCAGCGGCGCGGCCGCGCACCTTGACAATGCTCGTCAGCTCGCCGGTGGCCGTGTCGAACGTGAGAATCGGCTTGATGCCGAGCGCGGTTCCCGCAACCGCGGTGACCTTGCCGATGCGCCCGCCGCGGTGCAGATATTCCAGTGTGTCCAGCGTAAAGAACGGGAACGTGTTTTTCATCACCCGCGGGGTCAGCTCCAGCAGCTGCTCCCACGTCTTCCCCTCCTCCATCAGCCGCGCCAGTGTCAGAATCATTGCCGCCTGACCGAGACTGCCGCTGCGCGAATCAAACACCGCGATTTCCAGTCCTTCAAATTCCTGTGCGAGCAGGCAGGTCATCTGATAGCAGCCGCTCAGACCGCTCGACAGCATGATGGCGATTGCCCTGTCAAAGCCGTCCGCGCGCACCTGACGAAAGGTCTCCAGAATCGCCTCGCCGGACGGCAGAGAGGTCTTTGGCATCTCCTCATCCAGGCGGGCATAGACCTCGTCCGGCGTGATGTCCACACCGTCCCGATACGAGCCGTCCGAGAAGGTGACAGTATACGGAATCGTATAGATCGGATACTGCTTTGCACATTCCTTCGAGATATCTGCGCCGGAGTCCGTAATCAGCGCGATTTTTTGCGAGCTCATGCGTTGTTCTTCCTTTCCCAATTCTCCTCAAAACGTGTCTTCTGCGCCGGAATCCGCGCAAAAATATCACACAATGTCATTATATCACAGTCCTGCAGCCGTGTGCAATCACAAACGGGCCATCAGCCGCGATTGTCCCGCGGGCGCAGCGCCCGGCAGATCATTTCCACCGCCATGCGCCGCTGTGCGGGGTCAGATGCCTTCGCGCGGGAAATCCGGCAGGAGGCTGTCTGCCCGAACAGCGCGGACAGAATCACATATTCACAAAAGCGGTCTGTCAGTGCGGGGTCGATTTCCCCCGTCCGCCTGCCGGCGCTGAGCAGCTGCTGCTCCGCCTGCTGCAGCCGGCGATAGGTTCGCTCCTTATCCGAAGGGCTGTGCTCCTCGAGGAATTTCCGCTGCTCGAGCGGAACCGAGGCGATCAGCTCGGACAGGGCCGCGAACGGCAGCACGCGCTCGTCATTCAGTCCGTCAAAAAAATGCTCCAGAATACAGCGCAGCGTTGTCATCTCCTGCATCGACTGCTCGAGCCGGCCGAGCAGCTGCTCGAGGGCATAAAACACCGCGCGGGAGATGATCTCCTCCTTGGAGGAAAAATATTCGTACAGCGTGCCCTTGCCGACGCCGGCGGCGCTCGCAATGTCCTGTACTTTGATGCTCGAATAGTGTCGACCGTCACGCGCAAGGGCAAACAGCCCCTGAAACGCGGCGATTTCCTTCGAGGAACAGGTGTTCGCTTTTTCAGTCATCCGCCTTCTCCTCTCCGATGTCAATCCGGTTTGGCGTTTCCCGCCGGTGGAACAGGTCATAGATCACCGGCACGACAATCAGCGTCAGCACGGTCGCATAGGTCAGTCCGCCGATGACGACAATCGCCATCGCCTGCCCCATTTCGCCGCCGGTGCCCAGTCCCATCGCCATGGTGGACATGGCGAGAATGGTGGTCAGGGCGGTCATCAGAATCGGACGAATGCGCATTTTGCCCGACTCCACAAGCGCCTCGCGCTTGGGCATGCCCTCCAGCCGCAGGTCGTTGACGCAGCTGACAAACACAATGCCGTTGTTGACGACAACGCCTGCGAGAATGATAAAGCCGAGCATCGCCAGCACGGACAGCTCCTGACGGGTGATTACGAGCGCGAGCAGGCCGCCGGTAAACGCGAGCGGCATGGTGAACATGACGATAAACGGGCTGCGCAGGCTCTGGAACTGCGCCACCATAATCAGATAAATAAAGATCACGGCGAGCAGAAGCATGAGCAGAAGATCCTTCATCGAATCGTTGATCGTCTGCGTTTCGCCGGAAATCTCCGCGCGCATGCCCTCCGGCATGTCGCAGTCATCCAGCATCGCCTGCACCTCACGGCTGACGAGCGAAATGTTGTGGTCGTCATCCACGGCCGCCGTGACCGACATCGTGCGCTCGTTGTTTTCGCGGTTGATGGCGGCGGGCGCGCGGCTCTCGCTCTGGGAGGCGATCTGGTCGAGCGGAACCTCTGTCGTCTCCCCCGTCTGCGCATCCGTGGAGGTCACGGTCTGCTTCATGATGTTCTCCGCCGTGACCGTCGACGGCTTGATGACAACGACCGGCAGCTCCTCCTGTCCGACCTTGAGCGTCGTCGATTTGACCTCACTGGTCAGCTCGGAGGCCAGCTCGCCGTAGACCTGTGCCACGGTCAGTCCCCTGCGCATCGCCTCGTCCTTGTTGACGGTGACGACCTTCTGCGGGTCAGGGTCCTCGTTTCCGTCGGAGATATCCTTCAGGCCCTCAATTTCTTCGAGTTTTTTCGCCAGACCGGCGCAGACCTCCTGCAGCTGACCGAGATCGTCGCCGTACACGTCGATCTGCACGCCCGAGCCGGAAATCGCGCTCATGTCCATCGTCGACTCCGACACGCTGATTTCCGCGCTCAGTCCCTTTGTCTTTTCGCGTATGGTGTCGGCTATCGCCGCGTTGTCCGCCTTTTCCTCCAGCAGCAGATAGAACTCGGCGGTATCCGCACTGCCCGTGCCGAGCGACAGCATGCCGCCGCCCCCGCGCATCGCACCGACCGTCTGCACGCCGTCGATTTCCTGCATGAGCTTCATCGCCTTGTCGATCGTCGCCTCCGCCGTCGTCTGGTCGGTATCGTCCGGCAGCGTCAGCGTCGCGCTCATCTGATCGGACGACATGTTGGGCAGAAAGCTCATGCCGATGCGCGTGGCGAGCACGCAGGCCACCGCAAACAGGCCGATGACGCCGCTCAGCGTAAGCGCGCGGTGCGACAGACACCAGCGCAGACCGTCGGCATATCTGTCGATCAGCCCGTCAAAACGGCTGTGTGATCTGCCCGCTTCTTTGCCCAGCATGCGCGAGCCCATGGCCGGAACGACCGTCAGCGCGACAATCAGCGACGCGGACAGCGAATAGGCGATGGTCAGACCCATATCGGTGAACAGCTGACGGGAAAGGCCCTTGGTAAACACGATCGGCACAAACACACAGATGGTCGTCAGCGTGGAGGCAAAGATTGCCCCGCCAACCTGCTGCGCGCCGTGCACCGCCGCCTTCGGCGCAGGCATTCCCAGACTGCGCAGGCGGTAGATGTTCTCAATGACGACAATCGAGTTGTCGACCAGCATGCCCACGCCGAGCGCGAGTCCGGACAGGGAGATCAGATTGAGCGTCAGATTGCTGAAATACATCAGCACAATCGCAAACAGCACGCTCAGCGGAATGCTGAACGCGATAATGATCGTCGGCCGGATATCGCGCAGAAACAGCAACAGCACCAGAACGGCAAGCAGGCCGCCGTAAATGAGATTGGACAGGACATTTTCCACAATCAGGTGGATGTAGTCGCCCTGATCCATCAGCGGCGTGACATGTACGCTGTCATCCTCCTGTGCAATCGCTTCGATCTCCCTGTTGATGCGGTCGGACACCTCGGCGGTAGAGGCCGTGGACTGCTTGGAAAAGCTGAGCACGACCGCGTCATTGCCGTTGACCTTGGCATAGGCGCTGTCCTCCGCCTCGCTCGCATACTCCACCGACGCCACATCGCGCAGGCGGATGTCGCCGATGCTGTCTATATCCATGTGGAACAGAATCATATCCGACAGCTGATCGACCGAATCATAGGTCTCGCCGACCTTGAGGATATAGGAGCGGTCGCCGCTGTCCTTGACATAGCCCGCGGGCATTTCAAAATTCTCCGCGATGAGAATATTGCTGATCATATCCGCGGTGATAATACCGCTGATATCGGCATTTTTGTAGGCGGCGTCGCGCGCTTCCTCAAACTGTTTGGTCGCCTCGTCCAGCTGCTGCTGTGCATTTTCCAGCGATGCGGTGCCGACTGCCAGCTGGGTCGAGCCCTCCGCGACCTGCAGCGTCGCCTCGATTTTGCTCGCCTCCAGCTTCGCGTAGGCGTCCTGTGCCTGCTTGAGCGCGTCCTCCAGTTGCGGCTTCATCGCGGAAATCGTCATCAGGCGCGTGTTGATGTTGCGCAGCTCGGTCTCAATTTCTCCGACGCGCGCGGCGGCATACCCCGAGGCGGTCGCAAGTGCGGCAAAATCCGCACGGGAGACATTCGCCAGCTGCGACGCGTCCGCGCCCTGCGGCAGCGCTTCGGTGATCGCCGCGACCGCCTTCCCGAACGCCTCATCGGACATTCTTCCGATGTAGTCCGCCGGATCCTTCAGCCCGGCAATCAGCTCCTTGGACGATTCGGACAGCTTTTCCAAATCCTCCGCCTGCAGCGGGAAGGAGAGCTCCGGAATCGAGCCCGTGATATCATAGACGACAATCAGGGCCGCAAACGAGCGAATCTGATCGTTTTTCTCTGCGTATTTTTCCAGCTGCTCCAGCTCCGCCTGAAACGCCGCCAGATTGGCCTGCAGCGTGGTTTCCTCGCTGAGAATGGCGTTGAGCTTGGCGTTCGCCGCATCGACCTGCGCGCTCGCGTCCGCGAGCTGTCCGGCCAGCGCGTCCTTTGCCGCGTCGACGCCCGACTGACCGGAGGTCAGCTTCGCCTTTGCCGCGTTCAGCTGCGCCTGTCCGTCGTCCAGCTGCCGTTTCGCCTTCGCAAGGTCGCTGTCCACCGCCTTTAACACCTTGTCGTTGAGCGCGTCTATTTTCGCCTGATCGAGCGTCACCTTCACCTTGGTGGAGAGCAGACCGGTCGTCGAGACGGACGCGACGCCGTCCAGACGCTCAAAGCGCTGAAGCAGGGTGTGATTGACATAATCGGAAACCTGCGCGATCTCCTTGCCGTCCACATCGACGCTCGCCACCATGACGGGCATCATGTCCGGCGTGATCTGCATCATGATCGGCGTGCCGCACGTCTCCGGCAGCGTGCCCTTCACCTGGTCGAGCATGTTGCTCATCTCAATGCTGACGGCATTCATATCCGTGCCCTGTTCAAATTCCAGCACAACCGTGCTGACATTTTCGCTGGAAACGGAGTTGATCTGTTTGATTCCTGTCGTGCTGCCCAAAGCCGCCTCCAACGGCTTGGAGACAGCGGTTTCCACCGTCTCCGGCGCCGCGCCGGGATCGGTCGTATACACAATCATATACGGCAGATCCATGTTTGGCAGCAAATCGGTTGTCATGCGCGTGAATGCCACCACGCCGAGCACGAGCACGAGGACAACTCCGACCAGAACCGTAAACGGTTTTTTGACGCTGAGTTTTGACATATCCTTCTCCTGTAAGCAGAATGTGCGGGGTTACGTTTCCGACCGACCGGTCGGTTCTGAGTCAGTATAGCACTGTTTTTCCCGCCCTGTCAACCGATTCGACCGCATCTTCCGCCATTCCCCCTTCCTCCTTTTTCCCGCACCTCCGGAAAGCGGAAAACGCCGCAGTTTTCGGAAACAGATCCGGCTGAAATCGCGCGGGCGCAGCCGGTCTCTTTGCGGTTTTCCGGCGCGTTCTGCTGTCCGGCGCGGCGCGGTTTTTTTGATGCTTTTTGCAACAAAAAGCTGTGGACTTTCATTCGCCCGTGCGGTATGATAGAGACAGCAGCAGAAACCCGAACCGCACGACAGAAGGAGGAACATCCATGATAGACAGAAAAGCATTTGACAGCATTTCGTATTCGATTGCGATCGTCGGAAGCTGCCTCGACGGCGCGTTCCGCGGCTGTGCCGTCAACTCCCTGCAGCAGCTGACCTCTTCCATGCCGGCAAAGTTTGCCGTGACGCTCAACAAGTACAATGTCACCGAAGCTGCCGTAGAGCAGACCGGCGCGTTCTGCGCGACTGTCGCGGCGGCGGACTGTCCGGAGGCGATTATCAAGCTGTTCGGCTACAAATCCGGCCGTGTGACCGACAAATTCGCCGAATATGACACCAAGACCGACGGCGCCGGATGCCCGTATCTTACCGAGGGCATGGCGGTGCGCATGAGCTTCCGCGTGCTGCAGCAGATCGACCTCGGCTCGCATGTGCTGTTTATCGCGGAGGTGACGGAGGCGGAGACGCTCAAGGCGGGCGGCGTGCTCACCGTGGAACTGTTCAAAAACGCGGGAAAGGAAGTTCCCGCCAACGCACCGGTCTACCGCACGCTCGACGAGCACTACGGCTACCGCTGCACCGTCTGCGGCTATGTCCACAAATCGGACACGCTGCCCGATGATTTCCGCTGCCCGGTCTGCAAACAGCCGGCAGGCAAGTTCGAAAAACTGTAATTGACGCGCCCGCCTGCGCCGTGCTATGATACTCTCAGCACAGCTCGGGGAGGTTGTTGTATGCCCGCAGATTCGTTCGCCCAGCAGGCGATCACCACTACATTCAGCCGAAAAATATACAAGCCGCTGCGGCAGGCGATCCGCGATTACCGGCTCATCTCGCCGGGCGATCACATCGCCGTGTGCATTTCCGGCGGCAAGGATTCGATGCTGCTCGCCTGTGCGCTCACGCTGCTGCAGCGCATTTCCGATATCCCGTTTACCCTGACCGGTCTTTCGATGGATCCCGGTTACCTGCCGGAAAGCCGGGCGCGCATCGAGCACAATCTCGACGCGCTCGGTCTGCAGACCGTGTGGTACCAGACGCAGCTGTTTCAGACGGTCAACCGCGAGACGGACAATCCGTGCTTTCTGTGTTCCCGTCTGCGGCGCGGCAGTCTGTACGCCAAGGCGCTCGAGCTGGGCTGCGGCAAAATCGCGCTCGGTCACCACTTTGACGATGTCGTGGAAACCACGCTGCTGTCCATGCTGTACGGCGGACAGATTCAGACGATGCTGCCCAAGCTGCGCGCAAAAAACTACGCGGGCATGGAGGTCATCCGTCCGCTCTATCTCGTGCGCGAGCGCGATATCCTGGCGTGGCGCGACGCCTGCGGGCTGTCCTTTCTCGCCTGCTCCTGCGAATTTGCCGCCAATGCGCGCCGCGAAAACCGGCCGGAAACCTCCAAGCGCTATGAGGTCAAGCAGATCATCGCACGGCTCGAGCAGGAAAACGATCAGGTCGCAAAAAACATCTTCAACAGCATGAAAAATGTCAACGTCGCGGACGTGCTGGGCTGGCATCTGGGTGCACAGCGGCACACCTTCCTCGACGACTATGACAGATAACCGCAAAACGCAAACGGAACCGCAGCCTTTGAAAAGGTACGGTTCCGTTTTGTCATGTATTGGGAATCTGTCAAAGGAAAACGGTCTGTGAGCGGCGGACATTAGGGATTTCGGAGCGATATGACCTCCGCCGCCCGCAGAGCCGGGAATCAGCCTGCTGCCGCAGCGCCGAGCGCCCTGCACGCCGCAATGCCGTCGTCATTCGGCATCTCATTGCAGATGACGCTGTCGCAAACGAGGTTTGCGCCGCAGTCCGCGCACCGATCTTCCCACGCGCGCATCCACTCGCCGGTGCCCCAGCCGTACGAGCCGAACAGCGCGATGTTTTTGCCGCCCAGCTTGGGCTCGCAGGATGTGAACATCGGCTCAAATTCGGCCTCCTCCAGCACCTCGGCGCCCATTGCCGGGCAGCCAAAGGCGATGGCATCGTACTGCCCTGCCATGTCCGCGCTGAAATCCGAGGCAAAGAAAACGGAAACCTCCGCGCCCTTCTCCTTTGCGCCCTCGGCAACCGCGTTTGCCATGGCCTCCGTGTTGCCCGTGCCGCTCCAGAATACAACTGCTACTTTGCTCATGTTTGTCTCCAACCTTTCTTGCATGGATCTGCCGCTCAGCACGCATGCTGCTCCAGAATGTTCCGCAGTGCGGACATGGAGCTGGAATGCGAACGGGCGACGATCAGATTCTGTCCCTTTGTCTCGTTGAGCGCACACCGCACCATCTTGTGTGACATGGTATTGGTGAACAGCACCAGCAAATCGGGACATCCGATTTTGTTTTTCAGACCATCCTTCATCTGTGTGAATACCTTGGCCTGACATTGATATTCCCTGCAAAGGTCTTTATACCGGCGAACCATGCAGTCATTTCCGCCAACGATTACAACGCTCATGTGGGTACTCCTCTCGTATGATTAGCTCACGCTAACTCATCTGGCAAAGATATGCGCCTTTCGGCGCGTTGATTTCAAGCTGTGCTTTTGCTCTTAGTGTTAGCATATGCTAACTACATTGCTATCATACCGAACGGACGCGCGGTTGTCAAGGGTTTTTTTGCAAAAAACGGAGAAATTTTGTGTACATTCCATCCGCGCTGCAGAAAAAAGCGTGCGGTCCCCGAAAAGACCGCACGCCGAAATGCAGAAAAGCTTGGGTTGTTCCATGCGCGCGGAAACCGTCTCTGCCGCGCAGCGGGAGCGGTTATTCCTCGCAGCTTCGCATGGCGAGAATGGTTCGCGCAATCAGATCATCCAGCTCCCAGCCGAGCATATCCGCGCCGCGCTGAATGACCTCACGCGAGCAGCCCGCCGCGAATTTCTTGTTCTTGAATTTCTTTTTGACCGATTTCACTTCCAGATCCTGCACGCTTTTCGACGGGCGCATCAGCGCCGCCGCGCCGATCAGGCCGGTCAGCTCGTCGACCGCATACAGCACCTTTTCCATTTCGTGCTCCGGAGCAATCTCCACCGTGATGCCGTAGCCGTGGCTGGCTGCGGCATGTATGACGGATTCCTCCACGCCGTGCTCCCGCATCAGCTCCTGTTCCCTGATGCAGTGCTCATCGGGGTACTGTTCAAAGTCCAGATCGTGCAGAATGCCGACGATTTCCCAGAAATCCGCATCCGCGCCATACCCCAGTTCTCCGGCAAAGTACCGCATGACACCGCCGACCGTCCGCCCGTGCTGCCGGTGAAATTCGTCCTGATTGTATTGATACAGCAGATCCAGCGCGCTCTCACGGGTCAGTCTGGTGTCCATATCGTTTCCTCCTTTTATTCGGCAAACAGCGCGGTCGACAGATAGCGCTCGCCGGTATCCGGCAGAATTGCCACAATGGTCTTGCCCGCATTTTCCGGACGCTTCGCCAGCTCGGTCGCCGCGGAAATCGCCGCGCCGGAGGAAATGCCGACCAGAATGCCCTCTGTCCGCGCGATGGCGCGTCCCGCCTCGAACGCCGCGTCGT
>DJXF01000109.1 GCA_002449635.1 Clostridiales bacterium UBA7011
GCTCCATGCCGGAGAAGATCATGCGTGCAACCCAGAAGAAGATAATATCATAACCGGTAACCAGTGTGTCTGTCGGGTAAAAATACTCCAGCTCCTTGGTCTTTTCCGGCCATCCGAGCGTCGAGAACGGCCAGAGTGCGGAGGAGAACCAGGTATCGAGAACATCTTCCTCCTGATGAATGTGTGTGCTGCCGCATTTCGGGCACACTGTGACATCTTCCTTGGAAACCGTCATTTCGCCGCAGTCTGCGCAGTAATAGGCGGGAATGCGATGACCCCACCACAGTTGACGGGAGATGCACCAGTCATGTACATTTTCCATCCAGCGAATATAGGTCTTGCTGAAACGCTCCGGAACAAACTTGATTTCTTCTTCCTCGACGACGCGAATAGCCTCCTTGGCGAGGGGTGCCATCTTGACAAACCACTGTGCGGAGGTCATCGGCTCTACCGTTGTTCCGCAGCGATAACAGGTTCCGACGTTGTGCGTGTGATCTTCAATTTTGACCAGACGGCCTTCCGCCTCCAAATCGGCCAGAACTGCCTTGCGGCACGCGTAGCGGTCCATACCCTGATATTTGCCGCCGTTTTCATTGACAGTTGCATCCTCGTTGAACACGAGGATCTGTTCCAGATTATGGCGCTGACCCATCTCAAAGTCGTTCGGGTCATGGCACGGTGTCGTTTTTACACAGCCGGTGCCGAATTCCTTGTCGACATAGTCGTCCGCGAAAATCGGAATTTCACGGCCGATAATCGGCAAAATGGCTTTCTTTCCGATCAGATGCTGATAGCGTTCATCCGCCGGATTGACTGCAACGCCGGTATCACCCATAAAGGTCTCCGGGCGGGTTGTCGCAACGATAATGCTCTCGTCCGAATCCTTGATATCATAACGGATATACCAAAGCTTGCCCGGCTGGGTTTCGTATTCAACCTCAGCATCGGAAAGCGCCGTGGTGCAGTGCGGGCACCAGTTGATGATACGGCTGCCCTTGTAAATCAGACCCTTGTCATAGAGATTGACAAAGACCTCTTTTACCGCTTTGGAACAGCCCTCGTCCATGGTAAAGCGCTCACGGCGCCAATCGCACGAGGAGCCGAGCTTTTTCAGCTGCTGAATGATGCGGTTGCCATACTGATTTTTCCATGCCCAGACGCGCTCAAGAAATTTTTCGCGGCCGAGATCATAACGGGTCAGTCCCTCCTCGTTGCGCAGGTTTTCCTCAACCTTAATCTGCGTTGCAATGCCTGCATGGTCTGTGCCCGGCATCCAAAGGGCAGAATAACCCTGCATGCGTTTGGTGCGAATCAGGATGTCCTGAAGGGTCTCGTCAAATGCGTGACCCATGTGAAGCTGACCGGTGACATTCGGGGGCGGGATGACAATGGTAAACGGCTTTTTCTTCTCGTCCACCTCGGCATTAAAATATCCCTTTTCCTCCCACATCTGATACAGCTTGTCCTCTGTGGAACTGGGATCATACGTTTTTGGCAATTCGTTGGTCACGGGTAATTGCCTCCTTCCAATAGAAATAGTATTCGTTCAACCTGAGCGTATTATAAAAAGTACCGGGAGAATAAAAAAACCTCCGTCCGAAATCAGGACGAAGGAAAGCTCCGTGGTACCACCTAAATTCGCACAGAACATGTGCGCACTTTACAGCCGCGTAACGGGGGCAAATCGGGGATGCTTACCGCCGGATAACCGGTCTGGGCATCCCGGCTCAGAAGCGACCTTCCATCCCCCGCCGCGGGAACTTACACCGACCGTTCCCTCTCTCTGCCGACTGCACAGGAATGTACTCCTCTTCTTCTACGCCGTTGCTCTGGTATTTAAGACCTGTATATTATAGTATCTTTCGCACATGTTGTCAAGAAAACACTTGTTTTTGACAGGGCATTTTGTTCCGCCCGGGCATGATCCTTTCTCATGCAGTATGGAATGACTACACCGGAAACGGCAAAAACCGCATCCTGCAGACAGCTGCGCTTTGCTTTACCGTTAAAATCATTTATGATATAATATCCATGATTTGCTGAAAGGAGGCCCTGCGATTCGCAAGGTATGAACCTATGAAAGTTGATAGCCAATCCCCTCAGATCTTAAATGATTTCCTTGCATATCTATCAACAATTAAAGGGAAATCTCCCAAGACTGTGCATGAATATTACCTTGATCTTCGTGTTTTCTTCCGATATCTCAAGCAGAAGCGCGGACTTGCAGACGATGTTCCGTTTGATGAAATCCCCATCAATGACATTGATATCGCATTTGTAGAATCCATAACGCTGTCTGACGCCTATGATTTCTTGATGTATACCGTTCAGGAACGTCCCAAGCACGGCAATTCCGAGCACAGCGAAATCGGTCTTTCTGCGCGCTCACGCGCCCGAAAGATTTCTGCCCTGCGCTCCTTCTTCAAATATCTGACCGATAAAGCGCATCTGCTTTCCAATAATCCGCTTCAGAACCTCGAATACCCGTCTGTGCGGCGTTCTCTGCCGAAGTATTTGACCGTTGACGAAAGTGTTGCTCTGCTGGAGGCGGTCGACGGACCGTTCCGCGAGCGCGATTATTGCATTTTAATGCTGTTTCTCAACTGCGGGCTGCGCGTGTCTGAACTGTGCGGACTAAACGTCACTGATATTAACGAGAATCAAATTCGCGTGCTCGGCAAGGGCAACAAAGAACGCATGCTCTATCTCAATGAAGCCTGCATTGATGCAATCAATGCCTATCTCCCCCACCGCCTCCAACCGAAAAACGGCACAAACGCGGCGAATGCATTGTTTATCAGCCGTCAGCGCAACCGGATTCGCAAGACGACAGTTGAGCATCTGGTAAAAAAATATCTTTCACAGGCAGGACTGGATGCAGAGCGGTTTTCCGCGCACAAGCTGCGCCACACGGCGGCGACATTGATGTATAAAAACGGCGTGGATATCCGAACATTACAGGATGTTTTAGGGCATGAAAACGTCAATACCACCATGATTTATACACACATCAACGATGCCAACATGCAGGATGCTGCCGAACGCAATCCTCTTTCTTCCTTCCGCAGGAAGGAGCATGCAGATGGCAGGGATGATTCGGAAGAATCATGAAGAATTTTATTATTACAGCGTAAAATGAAAAAAGGACGCTTGCAGAAAACAGGATCTGCAGGTGTCCTTTCTTTTTTCGCGCAGAAACATTTATCTGCCGCTTCCTTTTTCGTCTGGCACAAATCGGTGACTGCAATGAACGGATGCTGTGCGTTAACGCTGTCTTTTCCGGGAAGGAGCTGCCTGCTGCTTTCCGAAACGATGATCTCCTTTATCATAGGAGAAGTTGATGCCGAGAATACCGATGAAAATGACAACCGTGCCGGCAATCTGCAGCGCGGTAAACGATTCATGCAGCAAGAACACACCGGACAGAATGCCCACAACAGTACTCCATGTACAGGTGGACGAATACACAGCGAACGGCAAATGTGCCGAAGCATAGTTCATGAGCAGAAATGCAATGACGCAGGTACCGGCGCTGGTATAAATCAGGGCAATCGCAAAATCGGGACGGGCAAGTCCGGCAAAGAACTGCGCCAGCGGCGCACCCGAAAGCGTGTGTCTGCCGAGGGAAAGTCCGGCGAAGCCGATTGCTCCGAGCATTGTCTGAAAATACGTGATCTCATACGAAGAAAACGAACCGGTTGCCCGGCGCACGAGAACACGGCTGAGGGAAATTGTGATGACATAGGTCAGGACAAGGAACAGTCCCCACGGCGTCAGCAGATCGCCTGTCCATTCTGCGATGCTCGCCATCAGCATACCGCAGACGGAGATGACGACGAACAGCGTCTGACGTCTGGTCGGATATTCCCTGTTGAGCAGCACCGAAAAGCCGATCATGACGACGGGAATCATGCTGTTAAACAGCGAAATCAGGGAAGTCGCGACATAGGTTGTAGAAGCTGTCTTTGCCACCTGACTGATGAGCGGATTGAACAGACCGCAGGCAACCAGCAGTATCATCGCCCGCCCGGGTCTGCGAATTCGCGGCCCGCCCGGTATCAGCAGCATCAGGGTGAGCAAAACAAATGCGATGACAAACCGAAATGCCAGAAATTTAACTGCATCCTGGTCGATGACAGCCATGCCCATTCGTATAAACAGATACGCAAAGCCGAGCAGCGTCTGGGAGATCAGGTTTGCAGTCAAAGGAAGATATTTTTTCAACATGCTTCTCTCCTCTTGGTTTACAAGGTGTTGCATGGGAACAGGGCCGGCTGGAGCGTATGCTGTGCCTGAAAACAGCACGCATCTTCCGCAAGGTTCTGCGCATGCATCATCTGTTTCTCTGCTTCCGTCACCCAATCATAACACAGTTTTCCGGCTTTGTCGACAAAGCAGCTGTTCTCTGCTGTTTATGCTTTTTGTATTTTATATTGCATGCCGTGTTGCCGGAGAATCGGACTGGACAGAGAATCGAAAAACACAGGCGTATGGTACTGATTTCATTTTCTGAAAAATGTCCCGGGGAATTTTTTCGCGCAGGATTTCTTTACAATTGTGCGCTGTTGCCTTAGCGAAAATGAAGCAAAGAATTGCAAAGATGTGTCGTATTTTGTATGGTCTTTTTTGTTACCGCATGATACAATAGAATGAGGAATTTGCACAATAGGGAGTGCGTCAAAACAGGATGTACCCCGCAATTTATACAAAGGAGCGAAACTCAGATGAGAGTTGTGGAGCATCCGATTCTGGATCAGCTTGATACATCCGGAACGGTAACCATCTATTATAACGATCAGCCGATTGAAGCACTGGAGGGCGAGCCGATTGCCTCAGCACTGATGAATGCAGGCATCCGCGCGTTCCGTACAACAGCAAAACGGCATGAACCGCGCGGCATTTTCTGCGCGATTGGGCGCTGTACAGACTGCATGATGATTGTTGACGGCGTGCCGAATACACGGACCTGTGTCACAGTGGTGCGCGACGGCATGCATGTGCGCACACAGGACGGACTGGGATCGTTTGAAAGGCAGGGCGCAGAATGAAGACAATACAAACGGATGTAGCCATTGTCGGCGCCGGTTCCGCCGGGTTGAGCGCGGCATATCAGGCGGCAACAGCCGGAGCCGATGTTCTGGTCATCGACGAAAATCGTCTTCCCGGCGGTCAGCTGTTCAAGCAGATCCATAAATTTTTCGGGTCGCGCGAACATCAGGCGGGTACGCGCGGTTATCGAATCGGTCAGGAGCTTCTTTCGCGTGTGGAAAAGTCCGGCGCGCGTGTCTGGCTGAACACACTGGTCTACGGCATGGAAAAGGACTGTTCCCTCGGCGTGATTCATAACGGTGAGCACTATGTGGTTCGCGCAAAAAAGGTGATTGTCGCCGCGGGCGCAAAAGAAAATTACATGGCTTTCCCCGGCTCCACGCTGCCCGGTGTCATGGGGGCAGGCGCCGCGCAGACTATGATTAACGTCAACCGCGTTCTTCCGGGCGAGCGCATTCTGATGCTCGGCTCAGGCAATGTCGGTTTGATTGTGTCCTATCAGCTGATGCAGGCGGGTGCGGAAGTCGTTGCCCTTGTGGAAGGTGCACCGCGCATCGGCGGCTATGGTGTGCATGCAGGCAAAATCCGCCGCGCAGGTGTCCCGATTTATACCTCTCACACCATCAAGCGTGTGCTCGGAACAAATGCCGTCGAAGGGGTCGAAATTGTGGAGGTCGGTCCCGGGTTTGTCCCGATTCCCGGCACGGAAAAGAAATTTGATGTCGATACCGTCTGTCTGGCTGTCGGTCTGAATCCGATGACTGAGCTGATTTGGATGGCAGGCTGTGCGTTCTGCTTTCTTCCGGCATTTGGAGGACATGTGCCGCTGCACGACAGCAATATGGAGACTACGGTTTCCGGCCTGTATGTGGCAGGCGATGTGACCGGCGTGGAAGAGGCCTCTTCTGCGATGGAGGAAGGAAATCTCGCCGGTGTTGCGGCAGCGGAATCGCTTGGCCTGCTTTCCCCTGAACAGGCAGCGGAAAAGAAGGCTGAGATTACCGCACGGCTGAATACCCTTCGTTCCGGTATGTTCGGCGAACGCCGCCGCACAGCAAAGGAGCAGCAGCTGAACAGCATGAAGCATTACCGCGCAAAGGAGGCCGAGTAAATGGAAGGCGTTATTTATACCGGTATCCCCTCTGCCGAGGAGCTCGCCGGCTGTCCGGGCGTACCGAGCGAAGCGCGCATGAAGCGCGGCCGTGTCGCCTGCATTGAATGTGTTCAGGAAATTCCGTGCAACCCATGCGAGGGCATCTGCAAATTCGGAGCGATTACCGTGGGGGAACAGATTACCAATCTTCCCTGCTTGAACGAGGAAAAATGTACCGGCTGCGGGCTTTGCGTGGCAAACTGTCCCGGTCTTGCCATTACAATCCTCGATCAATCCTACTCTGAAACCGAGGCCACCATTGATTTTCCGTTTGAATACCTCCCATTGCCCGAAGCGGGCGACCGTGTAGAGGCTGTATCCCGCAGCGGTGAAACAGTCTGTCAGGGGCGCATTCTGCGCGTGACAAAGCTTCCCGCCTATGCAGGTACGGCAGTCATTCGTATGGCAGTACCGCAGGAATACATTGATACAGTGCGCAGCATGAAGCGCCTGCCGCGCGGACAGAAGAAAGGAAGTGCGACGAAATGAGCGAAGAAATTCTGATCTGCCGCTGTCAGGAGGTTACGGAACAGGAAATACTTGACGCCATTGCAGATGGTGCAGCGACGGTAGACGGTGTCAAACGCCGCACACGCGCCTGCATGGGACTGTGTCAGGGCAAGACCTGCGGCCGTCTGGTTCAGCAGATGGTTGCGCGCGGCACAGGGAAGGACCCGGCGGATGTTCCCCCGCAGAAGAGCCGTATGCCGGTTCGTCCTGTAAAAATCGGTGTATTCGGAGGGCAGGACGATGCGTGATGCAGATGTAATCATTATCGGCGGCGGTATTATCGGCAGCTCTGTCGCATGGCAGCTGCAAAAGCTTGGGAAACAGGTGCTTGTTCTGGAGCGGAAGGATGTCGCATCCGGTGCAGCCGGTGCAACAGACGGTGTTGTCGGCTATCACACCAAAAAGCCGGGACAGCAGATGGATCTTGCCGTTCAGTCGATTGCAATGTTTCGCACTCTCGGCGAAGAGCTGGGGGAAGAGATCGAATACGGCCTGGAAGCAGGCGGTATGCAGCCGGTCGAGGATAAAATGCAATGGGATATCCTCAGTGAGATTGTTGCGGAGCAGTGCAGGAGCGGGGTCGATATCCGGATGATTTCCCGTGACGAAGCATGTGCCATTGAACCGCAGTTGTCTCATGATATTTACGGTGCGCTCTACTCCCCCACGGGCGGTAAAATCAATCCGCTCAAGCTGACGATGGCGTATGCGCACGCGGCCAAACGTCTGGGTGCGAAGTATCAGACCGAGACGGAAATTACCGGCTTTCTCCTCGCGGACGGCGCTGTCAAGGGCGTACATACGGACAAAGGCGATTACTATGCGGATGTCATTGTCAACGCCTGCGGCGCGTGGGCAGGCAGAGTGGCGCAGCTCGCAGGACTCGATCTTCCCATCAAGCCGCGCAAAGGTCAACTTGCCGTCACGGAACCGGTCGGGCCTTTTATGACAGCCACTCTGCAGTGCGCGCGATATAATGTGGTCAAATTCCGGCCGGAAGCGATCACAGATGAAACCGTGCTTCGCCTGGGCTCCTCGCTTTCGATTGAACAGCAGGAAAACGGCGGCATGATTATCGGCGGCACACGCGAATTTGTCGGCTTTGAGGAACAAAACACCTTTGAGGCGATTGAAGTTATGATGAAACGAGCCGCCCGCTTCTTCCCTGCACTCAAGGACGTGAGTGTCATCCGGTTTTTCTCCGGCTTCCGCCCGTTTACACCCGACGGTATGCCGCTGCTGGGACCGGTGAAGACGCTTCCCGGCTTCTATATGGCCGCAGGACATGAGGGCGACGGTATTGCGCTGTCTGCGATTACCGGCAAGTTGGTTGCGGAACAGATTGTGTTCGGGCAAAGCTCCTATCCGATTGACGCGTTCAGCCCGAATCGCTTTTTATAAGGAAATGCTACGGAAGGGAAAAAGATATGATAAAAGTAATCATCCCTATGGCGGTACTGCTCATCGTTGTACTGGTCAAAAAACTGCCGTATGTCGGCGGAAAAATCAACATTGCTCTGGTCATCACCGGTGCACTCACCCTGCTGCTCGGCGGTCTGTTTAATCCCGGACAATGGGTTGCCGCATGGATCGACGGTCTCAACCGTCTTTCCTGGATTATTGCGTTGTCGATTGTCGGCAGTTTGTTTGCCGAAATTTCCATGCGTCTGGGCACCATTGACACCATCATCGGTGCACTGACTGCGAAATTCGGCCGTCACCCCCGCGCTCTGATTGTCTGTATTCTGTTTGCGCTGACACTCGCCGGTTCTCTGTTGGGGGATGCGATCGCCGCTGCAACGGTCATCGGTATGCTGACCATCGGCATTCTGGCTTCGATGAATATTTCATTTGAAAAGATCAGTGCAATTATCGTCATGGGCGCATGTGTCGGCTCGATTATGCCCCCGATGACACAGGCACTCGCACTGGCATCTTCGCTTGTCGGCGCAGATGCGGACTCGGTCATCAATATCGGCTATATTACCGTACCGATTATCTTTGTTGTTGTCGCCGTTTACAGTGCCGTCTTCCTCGTGAAAAAGGAAAATGTACCGGGCGCAAACGGTGAAATCGAAATCAAATTTGCAGATCGCACCGCCGGACAAATCCTGAAGGAAAACTGGAAGTCACTGATTCCTCTGTTTTTCCTCATTATCGTTGTTCTGCTGCGTACCGTTGAAATTCCGTTTGTCTCGGTTGATCTCGGTCCGACCGTTCTGCAGAGCATCAATTTCCTGACATTTGCAGATGGCACCAGCATGAGCCTGTTTGACTGGCTGAGCGGCGTATCTATTCTGAACGGTCTGACAAACGGCATTGTTCTCTCTATTATCTGTGCAATCTGTGTTGCGTTCTTCTTCCCTGCTGTCAATCAAAATGCGGGCAGTATTGTGCATGAAAGCTTCTCTAAGGTCAAGACGACTGTTATTTTGCAGATTTGCTGTGCCTTTATGCTGGGCAGCTTCTATGCGGCAGGCTCAATTGACGCGGTGTCTGCATTTGCTCAGGGGCTGAACGGCAACGTTCTGAAAATCGGCGGTGCCCTGTGCATGATTCTTCTGGGCATGCTGACCGGTTCGCAGTCCACAACGCAGAATGTTGTATTCTCGTTCTTTGGTCCGGCACTGGTTGCCTATGGCCTGAATCCGACACTGGTCGGTGTTGCAGGCGCACATCTCGCCTCTGCGGGTCAGGGTCTGCCGCCGGCTGACCTGACAACCTTTGTCGTCGTAGGAATTGTTTCCTCCCAGTTCGGCAAAAAGGTCGATCCGCTCAAATCGATGTTTTATTCGATGCCGATGTGCATTTGCATGGCAATCATCGGTATGTTCTTCCTGTATATCTGATTTGCAATGAAACACGAACTCGGTATTTTGATGCTTGACACCCGATTTCCCCGCATTCCGGGGGATGTCGGGAATGAAAACAGCTTCTCCTTCCCCATTCGCCGCCATATTGTTCTCGGAGCGAGCACGCGTCGTGTGGTTCTGGAGAATGATTCCAGTCTTCTTGAGCCGTTTCTCGCAGGCGCACAAGAGCTGGAGGCGCAGGGCGTTTCTGCGATTACGACAAGCTGCGGATTTCTGGCTGTCTTTCAGCAGGAGCTGGCAGCAGCAGTTTCTGTTCCTGTGTTCACCTCCGCACTCCTGCAGGCGGCACTGCTTGCTCCGATGCTCCGCAAGGGCGAAATTGTCGGCATTTTAACCGCTGACGGCCGCACACTTGGGGAACAGCATTTTTCCGGTGTGGGAATCTCCCATGTTCCCAAAATCGTTTACGGCATGGAGGGAACGTCCTTCGGGAGTGTTTTTGTCGGAGACAATCCGGTCTTGGACCGGAAAACAGCAGAGCGCGAGCTGATCGCCGTGACAAAGCGCATGGTCTCGGAGCATCCGGAGGTCGGACCCATTGTCCTGGAATGTACGAACATGCCGCCGTATGCACGCGCCGTAGCTGAGGCAGCAGACGGACGGTCGGTCTACGACATCACGACACTTGCAGAAACTGTGATGAGCAGTCTCAATCGCAGGGATTTTCCCGCCGAATGATGGAACTGCCGGCAATAATGAAAGGCCGCAAAGCGGAATGCTCCGTTTTGCGGCCTGCTTTTGTTTGAATTGTAATCGAGAAATCAGTTCTGAGCAAATTTCTTGGACTGGCCGGCAATCAGCTCTGCATCATCAAAATAATTGATCTGCATCGCAGCGCGCACATCATTGAGTGTCTGCTGCGCGGTCTCGCGGGCAGCTGCGCTGCCGGCACGCAGAATTTCATAAATCGCAGGAATATCCTTCTGCAGTTCCCTGCGGCGCGCACGAATCGGCTCCAGTTCCTCCTGCAATACAGCATTCAGGAATTTCTTAACCTTGACATCTCCGAGACCGCCGCGGCGGTAGTGCGCCTTCAATTCATCCAGATTTTCGTAGTCCGGCAGATATCGTTCAAAGTGTTCCGGCCTGCTGAATGCATCCAGATAAGTAAACACCGTGTTGCCCTCGATTTTGCCCGGGTCCTGTACACGGATGTGGTCAGGATCGGTGTACATGCTCATAATCTTTTTGCGGACTGTCTCCGGTTCATCCGACAAATAGATACAGTTTCCAAGTGATTTGCTCATCTTTGCCTTGCCGTCCGTGCCCGGCAAACGCATACAAGCCTGATTTTCGGGCAGAAGAATCTGCGGCATGGTCAGGGTTTCGCCATATACACTGTTAAACTTGTGGACGATTTCACGCGTTTGCTCAACCATCGGCATCTGGTCTTCACCCGCAGGAACGGTGGTAGCGCGGAATGCGGTGATATCAGATGCCTGGCTGATGGGATAGGTGAAAAATCCGACCGGAATGCTCGCCTCAAAATTGCGCATCTGGATTTCTGCCTTTACCGTCGGATTGCGCTGGAGGCGGGATACCGTGACAAGGTTCATATAATATGTCGTCAGCTCGCACAGCTGCGGCACCTGAGACTGAATAAACAGCGTTGCCTTCGCCGGATCCAGTCCGCAGGACAGATAATCGAGTGCAACTTCAATGATGTTCTGACGCACCTTTTCGGGATTGTCCGCGTTGTCGGTCAGCGCCTGTGCATCGGCGATCATAATATAGATTTTATCGTATTCACCGGAATTCTGCAGTTCTACCCGCCGTCTGAGTGAGCCGACATAATGTCCTACATGGAGCTTTCCGGTAGGACGGTCTCCGGTCAGAATGATTTTACCCAATGTACTTCCTCCTACTTCCGGCAGTCTGTGCCTGCCGGATGGTACTTCAACTAATAATGTAATACAAAACGGGGAAGAATTCAAGCTGTCTGCGGCATTCTCTTGATTTTTGCGCAAAAAAGACACCGCACGCGAACTCGACCTGCGGTCCGGTGCAGTGTCAAAAACAGATTGTGAAATCAGCTCATCTTAAACGATTCGCAGTCGGTGCACTTTTTCTCTGTCGGGTTCATCTCGTGTGTGCCGACCTGAATGGAATCAAGTGCGCAGTACTCCGCATCACTGCAGTGGTATGCACACTGCTGCACCGTACAGCGAATGCTCTTGTTTGCATGAGATTTGTCCATCATATCCAGGACCTCCTCTTGTTGAATTCGTCTCTAGCTTGCCCGCGCGGCACGGTTTTTATTCCCCCTGCGCCTGATCTTCCTTCTGGGCCTTTTGAATGGACTGTGCATCATAGGCACCCTGCACCAGATTCAGAAAATCGTTCCATTTGTTCTGTCGAATCATCGTCTGCGGACAGATTTTTCCGGAAAAATCGCGGTGCTGCTTTACATTTTCCAAAGAGAGCTCATATTTCAGCAGGAGATATGCCGTCAGCTGCGCGGCATTGCGCATGGTGTGATCAAAATCTCCCCCCTGATTCACGCACAGCTCAATGCCGATTCCGTTTCGGTTTCCGCCCTCCTGATAGCTGTGATCGCCTGCGTGATAGCCGATTTCATTGTCCGGCAGGTGATGCCAAATTTCTGTATCATCGACTGTATAATGCCAGCTTTTCTGTTCTTTCCAGCAATTTTCATGAATGTATTCATTGTGCGCCTTCGCAGTGGCGTGCGGACCTTTATTGTCTGTTTCATGAATCACAATGTAATGAACCGCACGAAGCTTACCCGGCCGGGCAATGGAATCGCGCGGAATATAGTCGGTGTGTACAGTCAAACCGGCGATGGAGTCAGGTGCATCCGATTGCTCTGTCTGCGGCGGTGTACTGAAAACGGTGAACAGAACGCAGACGGACAGTGCAACACACAGCAGTGCGGCAATGAACAGCCACAGCATCGCACCGGTTGATATTTTTTTCTTTTTTCGTGCCACTCCATTCACCTCCGCTGCAACATACTGTATGTGTTTGCTGTGGAAAAAATCCCGCCCGGAACCGCTTCCGGACGGGATGCCAAATTATCCAGTTTTTTTCTTGCGGAAGGAAAACAGTTTCTTCTTCTTCCCGTTTTTGACGGTTTCAGGATATTTTTTGATTTTAACGAGATAATAAATCGAAGCAAGAATGAGCGACAGATAAAAAGAAGCGTTCGGTCGGCGCAGAATGCCCGCCGTGTTATAGGCATTGATGAGTGCGAGCAAAAGCGCAATACCGACTGCACCGGCATCCAGGGTGAAATATTTTCGGATGTCGCGGAGCAGTGCCCATGCAACCAGATAAAGAAAATAGGCAAGGAATGCGAGCAGCAGCAGCAAACCAATGATACCGTACAGGTAAAAAATACCGTGAAAGTCATTTTCCGGATCGTAATTATCTGACTTGTACAGCATTTTATCGCGTTCCAGTCCAAACAGACGCGATGGAAACGGCTCCTCATCCATCAGCAGCGAGCAGAACATGATCTTACTCATGCGTGCACCGGTGATCTTGGAAACATCGGTGGAAAAGTTACATTTTTTCATCACCTTTTCGACGCCAAAGCGCTGAACCAGATTGGAGCGGTAATAGACATAGACCTGATTGAACGCACGGATGCGGTCAAGATCTGTCTCCTCGGACTTCTCTTCTTCCGTTTCAACGGTCACCCCGCGCTGCGCAGACATTGTGTTCAGAACATCCTGTTTTTCCTCCATGGTCTGTGCGTAGCTCATCTGATGCTCATACATCGGAGAAACGCGAAAACCTGCGAGACAGAAGACTGCAGCAGCAACAAGAATGCCATATTTGATCTTATCTGCCTGACCGCAGACCGCTGTGACAAAGATCAGTCCGAAGCAGGAGGCAAAGATTGCCAGATATGCCAGACGTGTTCCCAGAAAATACAGATGCGCACAGCACAGAACAGAGATCAGTGCAAGAACCCACGGGCGCCTGGAGCGATATGCAGCGCTCATCAGCAGAGGCGCCATCATGCTGAGAATCGATGCCTGAGAATTCGTGGTGGAGAACCAGCCCAGAATACCGGACTGTGTATCCGCATAGGTGTGCGGATTGGTTTTCGTCACAACACTGAGCACGACAACAATCGTAATAATCGCAAAGGACAGAAACAAACCGACTTTCATCCAATGAAACACACGCGCATCCGTACGAAGTGCCGAAATAAAGCAAAATGTGAACAGCGGAATTTGAACCACACGGATATAATTGGTGATATCAGCGATGGGATTGAGATATCCCGCGATTGCACAGGCCAGTATGTGCAGCAAAAGAAACGCGCCGCACACCGCTGCAAGGTACCAGTAATATTTCCGGTCATCGGATAAAAGATAACCCGCCAGTGCCGTTGCTGCCAAAACCAGCATGCGCAGCATCAGAGACGGCGCAGAGCTCATCCCCAGACGCTCCAGCCAGAAGGACAACACATCCATCAGCGGCTGTGCGGCAAATAAAGCAAAAATACAGACAGCTAAATGCTCCTTGAGCAGAGACCTGCTTTTTTTCAATAATTGATCGGCCATTTCAGACTCCTAACCCCACTTCTTGAAATAGACGCAAAATTGAATAATGATTCGCATCATAACGCAACATATTATACCGTTCCCCGTTCAAAAAGTCAAGTAATCGACCGATGGGAACGCGCCGGCTCATCCGCCCTCAGCTTGACAAAATAATAGATTGCTGCGAGCACCGCGGCGAGATAAAATGAGGCATTCGGCCGTCGCAGAACACCTGCCGTACAGTAGATATGAACGAGCAGCATACACAGGGAAATGCCAAACGCACCCGCTTCCAGCGTCACATATCGGGAAAAATCGCGCACCATTGCGCGGATAATCAGCCAGATAAAATACAGCAGGAACAGCAGAAATGCAAGCAGACCGACCGCGCCATAGAGGAAAAAGATGCCGTGAAAGTCATTTTCCACATCGTACGTCTCGCCGTCCCATGTCATATCGGGCAGCTCCAGTCCGAACACAACGCCCGGCCATCCGACATCCTCCATCAGGAAATGACAGTATGTGATTTTCATTTCCCGCCATCCGGACAGGCGTTCCGCATCACGGGTATATCCGTATTGCTCCATTACGCGATGTGCGCCGAAACGCTCGACCAGTCCGCCGAGATGCTCTTCATAGACCGGCAGCAGGCAGATATCCGGCGATTGCTCTGCCGTTGTCCCGTTGAGACGTTCTGCCTCGGCAATCATTTCATCCGCCTTTTGCTGTTTTTCCCGCACAATATCCTGATGCATCGCCTGATTGCGATACATCGGTGAAACGGTATAGCCCGCGGCGCACAGCAGCGCACCGCACAGGAGAACAGCCGCGGCACGCTTGTGCAGGCTGCGGCAAAGAAGCATGACGATCACCAGTCCGCCCGCACAAACGAAAACCGCGAGATAAGCCAGGCGTGTGGCAAACAGATACAGGGCGGCAAACGAAAGCACGGTGCTGACGATGATGTGCGGCAGCCGTTTTTTGCGAATCGCCTGCATGAGCACGACCGGAACAAGTGCAGATAAAATCGCACTTTGTGAGTTTGCAAAATAAAACCAGCCGAGCAGACCGATCGACTTGTTTGGGTATGTATACGGATTCGTACCCGTCACGGCGCTGAGTATCTCGACGAGAATAATCACACAGAAATTGATGGTAAAGCCGCGTTCCATCGCGGCATAGCCGTCCTCTCCGCTCTCTTCCAGAAACGTGACAAAGCAAAGCGTAAACAGCGGAATCTGAGCGACGCGGATATAATTTGTCAAATCCGACACGGGATCGTTATACCCTGCCGTGCTGCATGCCCATATATGACCCGCGGCAAGCAGCAGCAAAACAGCACCCAGCAGAATATATCTGCGCCGCCTTTGAGAGAGCAGGAAACCGCTCAGCCCAACAACAGCGAGCACGCCAAATCGCAGCAAGAGCGATACCGTATTGCCTGCTCCCGCTGCCGTCAGCCAGTAGGAAACAACATCCATCACCGGCTGAACAACAAACAACAGAAGCATGAGCTGCGGCAGATATCGTCGCATCATTCTGCCCCCAGCGGACTGATTGTTTTCCATAAACACCGTCTCCCCTTCTCTATTTCCACACACTGCGCAGATTGCCCAACAGCTCTGCCGTGCGAAAGCGAACCTGATAGGATGCACCTTCCCGATGAATGAATCCGGACTCCTCTTCCGTCAGCATTTCCTCCCCGCCTGCGGCATCCATACAGAGTGACGGATACAGCACACACCACCAGTTGTGACCGGCAGCATTTCCAATGCGGATCTGCAGGCCTTCATATTCACCGGCGGGCAGTGCAAATTCCGCATAATCCCGTGTCGGATACCATTCGTGCGCAAGGCAGGCTGTGACATGCTCTTTGTGGCCGCTGCGGTATACTTCGCGCTGTGCCGCATTTGCTATCTCCTGCATATGTTCGCGCAAAAGCATCTGTGCATCTTCCCTGCTGTCTGCGCGCTGTGTCAGCGGCTGCATGACTTCCAGCACACGGTCGCGCACACGCAGTTTGACAGCCTGATCTTCCTCGCTGTCTGAATGGGCGACAACGCGCAGGCGCAAAATATCCTCAGACAGATCATTTTGTGCCTGATCGCAGAACGCGGCATAACAGAGCACAAAAAACAGCGTCAAGGCAATGGCGCACTCCAGGCGGCTGCGAATGGTATTTTTTGCTTTCATTTTCATCGGCTTCCTTTCGATGGGTGTTATCGAAAGTATTGCCGGCTGTGTCAGCGTTTAATCTGTGCCGCTGTACAAAAATCCGTCAAAAATGTTTCCGGATACCGCTCGGAGAGAATCCGGCAGGCATTCTGTGCGGCACTTTTATCGGAAAACAGCCCGAAATTTGACGGACCGGAGCCGCTCATTATTGCACCTGACGCGCCGAGCTGCCGCAATGTCCCGCAGATTTCGTCAACCTCCGGATGCATCGCCGCGGTCACGGGCTGCATGATGTTGCACAGCAGCTGTGCCACACGAGCGGCATCTCCCGCCGCCAATGCCGCGCACATCGCCTCCGTATCCGGACGTTCGACAATATCCGCTGCATCAATCGCACGGTAAATCTGTGGTGTGGAGACCGCAATAGGCGGCTTGCACAGTACCACATTTGTCTGCGGCGCATCCGGCAGGCGCGTCAGCTCTTCGCCAATGCCCTGCGCGAGCATTGTGCCGCCCGCAATGCAGAACGGTACATCTGCACCCAGCCTGACGCCCATTTCCATGAGTTTTTTCTCTCCCAGACGGGTATCATACAGATCATCCAGCAAAACCAGAACTGCGGCGGCATCTGTGCTGCCTCCGGCAAGCCCGGCGGCAACCGGAATGTGTTTTTCGACGACAATGGATATTCCGTCACATGCGACACCTGTCTCCTGAAAAAACAGCTCTGCTGCCCGATAAGCCAGATTGCTGCTGTCCGCAGGCAAATCCGTGTGTTCCAACCGCAGTTCAAGATCGGAACGACCGGTTCCCGTGCAAACGGATACCACATCATGTACACCGATGGACTGCATGACCATACACACATCATGATAGCCGTTCGGACGCCGTCCTGTGACGTCCAACGTCAAATTGATTTTTGCATGTGCTTCTACTGATGCTCGCTTCATATCAAATCTCCTGTTTACAGCCTGTGCTGAATCGCCTGTCCGTTTTCAAAATCTGTCACATACGAAAACCCAAATGCGCGCAGACGGTCAAGCGCCTGTGAAATACCATACCCGATGGTTTCCGGTGCGTGGGAATCCGAACCGACCGTAATATATTCGCCGCCCAGCTCACGGTAGCGCCGAAGCACACAATCTTCCGGCCCCACTGCCTGCTGCCAGCCGAGCAATCCCTTGGTGTTGCATTCGAGCGCAATCCCCTGCGCAATGATTTTTCGCAGAATACAATCCACACGCTCCATATAGCCGCGCAGTGACGGCTGATTATGCGGCAGCTTCATCACACGAAGCGGATAATCAATGTGCCCGAGTATGTGAAACCGGCCAAATTGCAGCATCGCTTCCATTTCATCAAAATATGTGTGCAGAAAACTGCTCTGGTCGACTGTCTCATACCGATAAAAGTACAAATCCATATCGTCCGGCATCTGGTGAATGGAACCGATGACAAAATCAAAGGAATATTGGTCCAGCAGCTGATTTGCCAGCTCGGGCGCAGCATGCGGCTGCCCGAATTCAGCACCGGCGCGCAATAGGATGCTGTCACCCGCCTGCTCGCGGCACACAGCAAGGTCATGCTGTTGTGCGGATAGGTCCGGCAGAATCATCCGGCCGCGGCGAAACGGCGCAATCTCACGCGCATATCCGTCGAAATCTACCGTTCCTGCCGGAAAATCGGCGGCCGAGAGCGATTCGCGCCGAAAAAAATCGACATGTTCCGTAAAGGCAAGGACATGGATTCCCCGCTGCACAGCCGCGTCAACATGCTTTTGGGGCATATCGGGTGCAGCATCATAGGAATAACCGGTATGCGTGTGCAGATCTATCAGCATAATCTGTCTCCTTAACTTATCCAGCAAATGATACTTCATTATACCGTTTTCTGACCAGAAACTCAAGGTTTGTGTGTATAACTGCGGAAAAACTGGTCATACTGAAGTACAGCATGAAAAGGAGGTTTCCGCTATGGATAAAGTCATTTTGACACTCGTCATCATTGGCGCTGTCAACTGGGGCAGCATCGGCCTGTTCGGTCTGGACGTTGTCGGTGCACTGCTCGGCGGTCAGGGCGCTGTGCTCAGCCGCATCATCTATGCCGTTGTCGGTCTGGCAGGTCTCTGGGCTCTGACCTTTTACGGCAAGCTGCACGGTCCGGAGCACACCTGAGTACCGAACCGCAAAACAGGCTGTCTTTCATTCCGGAAGACAGCCTGCACTTTTTTACAAAAAAGGGACAGAAACCAGTGTTTCTGTCCCTCGGAAATGGAAAGATTACTCCTCGTCCTCAGCCTTTTCAACCAGACGCTTGGTATCTTCCGCGATAACCAGCTCTTCATTGGTCGGAATAACCAGAACGCGAACACGGGCGTAGTCGACGGAGATATCCATCTGACGGCCGCGGTACTTATTCTTATCCGGATCAACCTTGATGCCCAGATATTCCATATGCTCGCAGACATCCCAGCGAACCGAACGGTCATTTTCACCGACACCTGCGGTGAATACGACAGCGTCTACGCCGCCCATTTCAGCGATGTAGGAACCGATCAGCTTCTTAACGGAGTTGATGAAGATATCCTTTGCGAGCTTTGCACGCTCATTGCCCTCGTTGATTGCGGTATCCAGGTCGCGGAAATCGGAGGATACACCGGAAACGCCCAGTACGCCGGATTCCTTGTTCATTACTTCCAGCATGTCCTCTGCGCTCTTATTTTCGTGCTCACACAGGAAAGAAATAATTGCCGGATCAATATCGCCCGAACGTGTGCCCATCGGCAGACCGGCCAGCGGTGTGAAGCCCATGGAGGTATCGACGGACTTGCCGCCCTTGATCGCGGTTACGGAAGAACCATTGCCCAGATGGCAGGTGATAACACGCAGGTGCTCCAGCGGAATGCCCAGCATCTCGGAAGCCTGCTGTGCTACATACTTATGAGAGGTTCCGTGGAAACCGTAACGGCGGATCTTATACTTCTTATAGTAGTCATAAGGGATGGAATAAATGTAATCAACCGGCTCCATCGTCTGATGGAATGCGGTGTCAAATACTGCAACCTGCGGAATATCAGCACCCATAACGTCCTTGCAGGCATCAATGCCGATCAGGTTTGCCGTATTGTGAAGCGGAGCCAGCGGAATGCAGTCCTCAATAGCCTTGATGACAGAATCGTCAATCATAACAGAATCTGCAAAGTACTCGCCGCCGTGTACGACGCGGTGACCGACAGCATCGATTTCCTTCATCGAATCGATGACGCCCCACTCCTTATCAATCAGGATATTGATAACCGCACGGATTGCGTCAGCATGATCCTTCATCGGAACATTTTCAGAATACTTTTCGTCTTTTTCCGGATTCGTATGGGTCAAACGTCCATCAATTCCGATTCGTTCACACAGACCCTTGGCGAGAACAGCTCTGTTGTCCATGTCGAACAGCTGATACTTGAGCGAAGAACTGCCCGCATTGATGACCAGTACATTCATTTCTCTCATTCTCCTTTATCATAACATTACAAGAATATCGTCATCGCAGTACAATAAACTTATTCTTATTTTACACCACCGGATAAAATTTCTCAACAGTTTTCCGCAGAAATTTGGAAGAAGAATGCAGATTCGGATTTCATTGCCCGCAAGAGGCCGGAAAAAACTCCCTTTCCGAAGAAAAACCAGGGGCAAATCACACCTGCACCAGCTCCGGAAAAGGGAGTCAATTCATACAATCAGCTCTGAATCAGACTAAATTTTGTTGTGAAATTCCGTCTGTTTGGCGGATAAAGAACACGTTTATCCCGAAAAAAATCGGATAATTATTCGTACTC
>DJXF01000030.1 GCA_002449635.1 Clostridiales bacterium UBA7011
CACAACGGCTTTACCCATCAGGACCCCGGCTTCCTCGACCATATTGCCAACAAAAAAGCAGATGTCGTCCGCCTGTATCTTCCGCCGGATGCCAACTGCCTGCTCTCCTGCTTCGATCACTGCATTCGCAGCCGCAATTATGTCAATGTCATTGTCGCTTCCAAGCATCCGCGTCCGCAGTGGCTGACGATGGAGCAGGCTGTCAAGCACTGCACACACGGCATCGGGATCTGGGACTGGGCATCCAATGACGCCGGCAAGGAGCCGGATATCGTCATGGCGTGCTGCGGCGAAACACCGACGCTGGAGACACTCGCTGCTGCCTCTATTCTGCGCGCAGAGCTGCCTGAGCTGAAAATTCGTGTTGTCAACGTCGTCGACCTGATGAAACTGCAGCCGAAGGCAGAACACCCGCACGGTCTGTCGGACAGCGAATATGACATGCTGTTCACAAAGGACAAGCCGATTATCTTCGCATTCCACGGCTATCCCAAGCTGATTCATGAGCTGACCTACCGCCGTCACAACCGCGATCTGCATGTGCGCGGCTATGTGGAAGAGGGTACGATTACGACACCGTTTGATATGCGCGTTCAGAACGATATCGACCGCTTCCACCTTGTCATGGATGCCATTATGCGTCTGCCGCAGCTGGGCAACCGCGGTTCCTATCTCTATCAGAAGATGTGTGATAAGCTGGTTGAGCACAAGCAGTATATCCGTGAATACGGACTGGATATGCCGGAGGTACGCGACTGGAAATGGACGGACTAATCGAATTCAGATGAAACTAAGTGCCGGAGCGGGCAGCATCGCCTGCTTTGGCGCTTTTTTATTTGACCCGAAAAACTTTTTATACCCGCAGGTGCTTTCACATTGAACCGCTTTGTGTCACATGGTAAAATAGAGTCAGCTTGTGATGAATGGCATCCTCCGGAAAGGGGCTTCTGACCGTGAAAAAAGAACTGCCGCATTTTGAAATCTCTCACATCTATGGTGGTAATCAGGACTGGTTTTCCGACATTACGCTGCGAATGGGCGGCTGTGCCGCCGTGACTGCATGTGACAGCTGCATCTACTTTGACCGATTCTTCGGCACACATCTTTATCCGTTCGACCCGAAGCATATCACGCGAAAGGAATATACCAGATTTGCAGGAATGATGAAACCGTACCTGCATCCGAGATGGACCGGAATTGACCGGCTCGAGCTGTTTATCGACGGATTTATGGAATATATCGGGAACACAGACGGAGCAGCGCTGACAATGAAGGGAATATCCGCGTTTGAACCCGCGGAACAGGCGGCACAGGCGGTGACAGAGCAAATTGACAGCGGCTATCCGATCCCGTTTTTGAATCTGCATCACCGCGACCCCAATTTTCGCGATTACGACTGGCACTGGTTTTTGTTGAACGGCTACGAGCGCTGGGAGGATACGCTGATGGTCAAAGCCGTGACCTACGGAAGCTGGCGCTGGCTGGATTTTCATGCGCTGTGGAACACGGGACGCGAACCGAAGGGCGGCATGATTCTCTACTCCCTGAACGTGTAGTCGGGAGATCGATATAGCAATCAGGAGGTAAATTTCATGGGAATCATACGAAAAGCAGGCATCATCAGCTGTTCCAACGGACTGCAAAGCGAAAGCAAACACGCTCTGCAGCAAATGGCAGATTCTCTCTCCGCCCGCGGCATCACGCCGGTGATGAGCGACTGTCTGTATGCGGTTTCCGGTGTGCGCAGCGGCAGTGCACAGCAGCGCGCCGCATGTCTGATGTCCCTCTATCGCGATCCGGAAATTGACGCAATTTTTGACGTTTCCGGCGGCGATATCGCAAACGAAATTCTCCCGTATCTCGATTACGATGAAATTGCACGCGCCCGAACCCGGACAGGGGAACCCAAGCAGTTGTGGGGCTACAGCGATTTGACAACTGTGCTCAATGCCATTTATTCCATGTCGGGCTGCTCCGGCGTGCTGTACCAGATGCGCTTCTTTTCACCTGCGGGCGCGGATTCTCTTTTTGATTTTGATGAGACCTTTTTGCAGGGAGACAGGATGTCCGGAACGGTTGTGGGCGGCAATATCCGCTGTCTGCTGAAGCTTGCCGGAACGCCTTATTTCCCCGATCTGTCCGGAAAAATTCTGTTTCTCGAGGCGCGCAGCGGACTGCAACCCCAGCTGATTGCCTATCTCAGCCAGCTGCAGCAGATGGGCGCATTTGAGCAGGTCAACGGTATTCTGCTCGGCACCTTTACGCAGCTCGATCAGGCGGAAACACCGCGCGCCGCAGGGCAGCTTGTGCGGCAGTTTGCCTCTGTTCCCATCGCGAAAACGCATCAGATCGGGCACGCGCCCGACAGCAAAGCGATCTGCATCGGCAAACCGCTCACCCTGCGGTCAGACGGAATGTCCGTTGTGACAAAGCTGAGCTTATGAGCATACAAACGATTTGATTTGAGCAGAAGAAACAGCGGGATCAAGCATGTGATCCCGCTGTATTTGTCTCTGTTTGGCTTTGCAAAAAGGAACTCAGCCCTTGATATTTGCGCAGACAATCGCACCCATTTCAGAGGTGGAAAGAACGGTGTCGCCTTCTCCCGCGATGTCCGCTGTGCGGTGACCGTCGTTCAGTGCCTTTTCGACTGCGGCTTCGATGCAGTCCGCTTCCTCTGCCAGGCCGAAGGAATAGCGCAGCATCATCGCGCAGGACAGAATGGTTGCGATCGGATTGGCAATGCCCTTGCCTGCGATATCCGGTGCAGAGCCGTGAATCGGCTCGTACATGCCCAGCTTGCTCTCTCCGATAGACGCTGACGGCAGCATGCCGATAGAACCGGTAATCATGCTCGCCTCGTCCGAAAGAATATCGCCGAACAGATTGCCTGTGACAATGACATCAAACTGACCCGGATTGCGCACCAGCTGCATCGCTGCATTGTCGACATACATATCCTGATACTCGACCTCCGGATATTCCTCGCGCAGCTTGTGCATTGTCTCGCGCCAGACGCGGGAAGTCTCCAGGACATTCGCCTTGTCTACGGAAACCAGCTTCTTTCCGCGCTTCATCGCCATATCAAAGCCGCGTCGGCCGATGCGTTCGACCTCCGTGACGGAGTAATTCATATCATCCCAGCCGGTCTCGCCCAGCTCGCTCTCGCGGCGGCCGCGCTTGCCAAAATAGACATCGCCGGTCAGCTCGCGGCAAACCAGAATGTCAAAGCCGTCTCCGATGATTTCCGGCTTGATCGGGCAGGCATCTGCCAGAGCTGCGTGCATCTGTGCCGGACGCAGATTGACAAACAGACCGAGCCCCGAGCGCAGGCCGAGCAGTGCGCGTTCCGGGCGCTTGTCAGACGGAACACCGTCCCATTTCGGACCGCCGACTGCGCCGAGCAGAACGGAATCGGATGCGCGGCAGATGTCCAGCGTCTCCTGCGGCAGCGGAATGCCGTACTTGTCGATGGCATTGCCGCCTGCGGCGCATTCAGTAAACCGGAAGGTGTGCCCGAACTTCTCTCCGACGACCTCCAGTGCCTTCATTGCTTCTGTAACGATTTCCGGACCGATGCCGTCGCCCTTAATCACTGCAATATTGTACTGCATGCTGTTCAGCCCTCCCTTTCCTTCAGGCTCTTGAGCAGACCGCCTGCCTGAATGATGTTCTGCAGGAACGGCGGGAATGCTGCCGCCTGAAACTGCTGACCGGTGGTGATATCTGTGATGATGCCGGTGTCAAAATCGACCTCGACCTCATCGCCTGCGCTGATGGCGTTCGCAGCTTCCTCGCTCTCCATGATCGGAAGACCGATATTGATCGAGCTGCGGTAGAAAATGCGTGCAAACGACGATGCGATGACACAGGAAATGCCGTTGTCACGGATGACCTGCGGCGCATGCTCACGGGAGGAGCCGCAGCCGAAATTCTTTGTTGCGACCATGATGTCGCCCTTGTGTACGCGCTTTACAAACTCGGTGTCGATATCCTCCATGCAATGGGTTGCCAGTTCAACCGGATCTGCAATATTCAGATACCGTGCAGGAATGATGACATCGGTATCGACGTTGTC
>DJXF01000107.1 GCA_002449635.1 Clostridiales bacterium UBA7011
CCCGGATAAACGCCTCTTTCGACTGGCGCATGCCCGTCATGTGAACGAGAACAAAGCTGTCATCCAGCACCTCGCGAAGCATGGTTTCACCCTTTGCGATCATTCCGGCGTACATTTTCTCATACGCGTTTCTGATCTGCCTTGTATCATCCATACCGGACACCTCTCCTGTTATCATCGAAAGCAGTCGGCAGGGTCGATTGTTCCGAAAACGGCCTTCCCCGCCGGCTCTGCTCTCAGTATAGAAAAACCGCAGCAGATCATCAATTCGATTTCCCGCCGCTTTTCATAAGCGCGGCTTATGTGAGAGCGCGCGTCATTTCTTCTCCGCCGGAGAACCGCCGAATGCGCCTGATATCTTCCTTCCGCGCAATGCTGCCATCCGGACAACACGCCGCTTTTCCATACGTTTTGCCCGTCTGCACGCATCGTCATCCGTTCGTCTTCACCCAGTCCCGAACCTCCGATTCCGCATCCGGAACGCCGGAATCGCGGACGGAAAGTCCCCGGACAACCTGTGCGTCCGGCTCGAGCGACTGTATCGTCTTGATGGTATTGGAGAAGCTGCTCCCGCCATGCGTCACAAAAACAGTAATGTTCTTTCCGGCGAAATCGTATTCGTCAAAAAACGAATAGAGCGCCTGCGGCAGATCGCCCCACCAGTTCGGAAAGACAAGATAAAAGGTGTCATAGCGGTCAAAGTCCGCAATCTTTGTTTTCAGAGCCGGACGGGCATTCTGACTTTGCTCCTGCTTTGCGACGTCGGTCGTTTTCATGTAGTCTGCGGGGTAGGATGTCTCTGTGACAATCTCGAACATCCCGCAGCCCGCCTCCGCAGCAATCCATTCTCCCAGAGCCTGTGCGTTGCCCTTTAATTCGCCGTCCTTCAGCAGAAGGCTTGCACTGGAAACCGCATCCGCATTCTCCGGAAACGGGGTATTTCCCATGCGGCTGAAATAAACAACCAGTGCATTTCCTGTGCCGTTTTTCTCGCCCTGTGTGCTTTCTTTGCCGTCCGCCTGCGCCTTCTCAATTTCCGCCTGTGCGGTTTCCTGCCGGGATGCGGTACTGTCGCTTTGATTTCCGGCCGCGCCGCAGCCGCTCAGCAGCAGGAAAAGTGCGGCGGCAAGGAATCCTGCAATCTTTCGTTTCATAACGCCTCCTGTTTCATCATTGCCCGTTTCTGATTTGATTGTTCCTTTTATGATCTGTCCGTCATGCGCTCCATCGCCTCGGAGTACCGCGCACCGATCACCGTATGCTGTGCGAGAATTCTGTCCAGCTCCTCATAATCCGCATCACGCAGCACGACATACGCTGCACTCATATTTTCCTGCAGTCTTTTTTCCGTCTTCGTCCCCGGAATCGGAACGATAAACGGCTTTTGATGCAGCAGCCATGCGAGCGCTGCCTGTGCCGGTGCGAGCTGCCTGCGCGCGGCGAAATCAGAAACCGCATGAGCGAGGGCCTGATTATGCTTCATATTTTCCCGCTCCGTAAATCTCGGAATGGAATGACGGATATCCTGATCTGTGAAAACAGCATCCTTCCTTATCGTTCCGGTCAGAAAGCCCTTTCCGAGCGGAGAAAACGGGACAAAGCCGATTCCGAGCTGCTCGCAAAGCGATAACATGCCATTCTCCGGAGCGCGGTACCACATCGAGTACTCGCTCTGAACAGCTGTTACCGGACAGACGGCATGTGCCCTTCGAACCGTGCTGACGCTCGCCTCGGAAAGTCCGAAATGCAGCACCTTTCCCTCACGGATCAGTTCGGACACCGTCTGCGCCACTTCCTCAATCGGGACATCCGGGTCAACCCGGTGCTGATAGTACAAATCAATGTGATCTGTCCTCAGTCTTTTGAGCGAACCTTCTGCCGCCCTGCGGATCGTTTCCGGCCGGGAATCCAGTCCTGTCATTCTGCCGTTGTGCATGCTCCATCCAAATTTCGTCGCCAGAACGACCTGATCTCTGACCGGCTGAAGCGCCTCGCCGATCAGCTCCTCATTTTGTCCCGCCGCGTATGCCTCCGAGGTATCAAAGAAGGTCTGCCCCATCTCCGCGGCTCTTCGGAGAAACCGGATGCCCTCTTTCTTTTCCGGAAACGGAGGATAACTCTGTGACAGCCCCATACATCCGAGTCCGACCGCGGACACCTCCAGGCTCCCGCCCAATTTTCTTTTTATCATGTTCCAATCCTCACTTCATCACAAAACCGTGCGGCATTTTATTGTCAGAATAGACGAACTGCGGGAAATCTTCAATTCGATTTACCGCAGCTTTAGATTAGTTTCACTTATGTATGGCTATGACAGGCGTTTGCGCAGCATTTCCGCGAACTCCTCGATGTAATATCCGGTCCGCGCCTCCGGCCAGAACAGACAGTATTTTCTTGTCACGCGCCGGTTTTTCCGATACAGGGGAACCCGCCTGATCGCGCCGGACACCTCCGGCAGCTTTCCCACCGCTTCAACCGGAAGAAACCCGCGGTTGCCGATCACCATCAGCCGCGCCTCCTCCTGTGTCTCAGCGAAAAGAAAGTCGTTGGAAAAGCCCAAAATATTCCGGTAATATTCCGCCTCCGTAGCCCTCTGTTCCTTTGAGGAGACAATGATGCAGGAATAATTTGCAAGATCGGAAAGCACAAGCCGTTCTGCGCGGGACAGGTCGCTGCGCTCTGAAACCTCTATGAGACATTCCGCATTTTTCAGCTCCATGTTGACATAATCGTCCGAAAACGCCCGTCTCTGGTCATTGAGTGCCAGATCGAGACGCCCTGTCACAAGACCGTGATACAGCTCCTCGTGCGTGCCGCTCTGCACGGAAATGTTGACCTCCGGATAGAGGGCGGAAAACTCGGCAATCGCCTCCGACAGTTCCGGACCTGCATACAGATTGATATACCCGACATGCAGCGACATTTCGTTGTCACTGCCCAGCCGAACCGTCTCGCTGCGTATCGCATCCAGCTCCGAAAGCAGGACCTTGCATTTTCGATAAAAATACTCTCCGGCCGCCGTCATCTGAAAGCTCCTGTTTTTCCGTTCCAGCAGCTTTACGCCCAGATCGGATTCCAGCGCATTCATCCCCTGTGAAACAGCAGACTGCGAGACAAAGTTTTTCTCGGCAGCCTCCGTGAAGCTGTTTTCCTCTATGACGGAAACAAAATACTGTATTTGCCGCAGCAGCATATCTCTGCCCCCTTAGCTTTGTCTCCCGCGCGGGACGGGAATCAGCATCCAGACCATCGCGATCAGGACTGCAAACGAAATTGCCATCGGAGTTTTCTCCTTTTTCTGCGAAATTCGGACTGCGTCCCGCTTACTCTGTTTTTTCCGCATCGCGCTTCATGCGCAGCAGTTCCTCCATAAACGACTGCACATCCTGAAAATCGCGGTAAACGGATGCAAAGCGGATATAGGCGACCTCATCTATGTGCACGAGCCGTTCGAGAATCATTTCCCCGATTTCCCGCGAGGAAACCTCGTTTTCCATACGGCCGTACAGCTTCTGCTCGATATCGGCCAGCAAAGAATCCATCTGCGCTTTGGACACCGAACGCTTCTCACATGCCTTCAGAATGCCGCGCATCAGCTTTTCGCGGTCAAACTGCTGCCGCGAGCCGTCTTTTTTGATGACCATCATCGAACTCGATTCCACGGTTTCATACGTCGTGAACCGCTTGCCGCAGTGCTGGCAGACCCGCCGGCGGCGAATGCTCTCGCCGTCCACCGTCGACCGCGAATCAATTACCTTGCTGTCTGTATGCTTACAAAACGGGCATTTCATGTTCGTTCTCCTCGCTTTTCGATCCCCTGTAAAAACAACACGCTGTCCCTCAGCTCCTCTATCTGCTGATAATCGGTGCTGTATACCTCGACAATGGCACTGCCGCGATACCCATGTGACCTGAGCGCCGCAAACAGCGCCGGAAAATCCACATCGCCGCGTCCCGGCAGCAGACAGTCGGACTGCGCGGTATAATCGCTGATATGCAGATTCACAATGCGGTCTCCGACGGCATCGACGTAATCGCGCCACGTCCGTCCCGCGCGATGGGCCTGCTTGACATCCAGTGTATAGCGCAGCTCGGGCACATGGTCATACAATCCGTGAAGAAATTCCAGATCGCTCGACTTGCACCACGAGACATTTTCCTGTGTGAACGTGATCCCGCAGGCGGCGGCGCGTGCACAGAGCGCATGATAGGTCTCATAGCGCCGCTTTGCCGCATCGGAAGGCGGCAGTCCGCGGGCGATCAGCCGCTGTCCGTGAAACGTAAAATAACGCGCACCTAAATCGGCAGCTGCCGCAAAATAGCGCTCGTACCGGTCCAGTGCATCGCGCGTCCGGCGCGTGTAATCGGAAAACAGCAGCAGGCCTTCTATGGCAGAGGAAAACGGATGGACGGAAACCACCATCAGGCCGAGCGACTGCAGCCGGTGCCTGAGCTCGGAGCGAAACGGCAGCGCATACTCACTCTCGGCGTTGATAAACAGCTCGACCCGTTCATATCCCAGCTCCGCTGCATGCTCTACAGCCCGTTCGATCTCCATCGGGTAAAACGATGCCGTTGAAATTCCGATCTGCACTGCACATTCCTCCTGTCTGGTTTCAGCATACCATATTTTTTCAAAAAAGAAAAGGTCGGACAGACCAGCTGCCCGACCCTGAGATCAGTGTTTCCGCTTTTTCCGTTTTTTCTTCGCACCGGAGGAAACCTTTTTCGGCTTCACCGCCTGCGGCTGCTGTGCCGGCGCAGCTTCTGCTGCTGTCTCCGTCACAGCGGGTGTTTCTGTGGATTTTGCGTCTGCTTTCGGCGCAGCTGCCTTCTTTTCTTCTCTGGCGCGCTGTGCCTTGATCTGTGCCTTCTCGCGCTGATTTTTGCGCAGCATGCCGCGGTACTTTGCCCACAGCGTGCCGGCGAGGAACAGAGAGGACCATGCGCCGGCAACAATACCGATAATCATCGGCAGCGTGAACTGGCGCAGGCTTGTGACGCCAAAGATAAAGATCATGCCGACGGTCAGCAGCGTCGTGATGGACGTGTTCAGTGTGCGTCCAACGGTCTGCCACAGGCTGATCTCAACCGTATCCTCGAACATCTCACGGCGTGCATATTTGCGGTTTTCGCGCACGCGGTCAAACACGATGATACTGGAGTTGATCGAATAACCCAGAATGGTCAGTGCAACTGCAATAAAGGTCGTGTTGAACGGAATGCGGAATACGATATAGGCCGACAGAACAACCAGAAGGTCATGGATCAGACAGGTAATCGCCGCGAAGCCGGAGGTCAGCTCGAAACGGAAGGTGATATAGAGGAGCATCAGCACGACTGCGAGCAGCGCCGCTCCAATCGCCTTGCCCTGCATCTCCTTGCCGATGGTCGCATTGACATCGGAAATGCTCTGCGTATCGTCATCCGTCAGATCAAATTCCTTCTGCATCGCCGCAACAACCGCTTTCTGCTGCGTGTTGTCGAGCTTGGTGCTCTTGATGAGAACCTCTTCCCCGTCGTCGCCGGTCTTCTGTACGGAGGACGGCGCAACGCCGGAAGCCTTTTCCACCAGCTCGGGAATCACCGAACCGGAAATCTCACTGGTGACCTCCTGATGGATGTCAAAGGTCATGCTGGTGCCGCCGATGAAATCGACGTCCATGTTAAACAGATTCATGCCGAACGGCAGCGTGATCAGACCGATCAGGCCGGGTGCAATGAGAATCAGAGAAATCAGTGCAAAGATTTTGAAATTCTTTACAATCGGGAACTTTGCTGTATTCATCGTCTCACGCCTCCTTTCTGCTCACGCCATAGAACTTCGGATCGGTAATCCGGAAGTCGGCCATGCGGTTGAGCAGGAAATGTGTGACGGTGACCGCTGTGAACATCGACAGAACAACACCGATGCCCAGCGTCAGGGCAAAGCCCTTGACCGTACCGGTTCCCATAAAGAACAGGACAAATGCCGCAATCAGGGTTGTGACATTGGAGTCCAGAATCGCGGAAAATGCGCGGTTGAAGCCGGAATCAATCGCCGCGCGAATGGTCTTGCCGTTGCGCAGCTCGTCCTTCATACGCTCAAAAATAACGACGTTTGCGTCGACCGCCATGCCGATGGACAGAATGATGCCCGCAATGCCCGGCAGGGACAGGTTGACATGTGCAACCGAAAGAATGACCATGTCGAGCGCCGTGTAGAACACCAGTGCAATCGATGCAACCAGACCCGGCAGACGATAGAACAGGATCATAAACAGGATGACCAGCAGCACGCCGATTGCGCCCGCCTTCACGCTTGTGGACAGCGCCTTTTCACCCAGCTGCGGTCCGACGGAGCTCATGCTGACTTCCTCCAGAGAGAACGGCAGCTGACCGATGTTGATCTGCTCTGCCAGCGTCTTGGCGCTTTCCGCCGTGAAATTGCCGGAAATGACGCAGGAATCACCGGTGATGCCGGTCCCGGCGTACTCGGAACCGACGCTCGGCTCGGACAGTACAGTGTCATCCATCATAATCTTGATGGTATTTTTTCCCTGCTCTGCGTTGGCTGCCTTCTTGGTCGCCTCCGTCCACTTGGAAACCGCGTCCTCATTGAAGGTCACTTCTACAAAGTGCTTGCTCGCGATATCTGCCTCTGACAGCTTTCCGTAGCCGGATTTTGCCGATTTGATGCCCGAACCATCGAGAATCAGATTGTCATCCGCATCGACGAACTTCAGCTGTGCCGTCGCGCCGAGCACGGAAACCGCCTCGGCCGGATCATTGATCGCCGGAATGTCGACCTTGACGCGTTTTTCGCCAACCAGCTCAACCGTCGCCTCGGTATAGCCCAGAGAATCCAGACGCTTCTGAAGCATCGCCTGAACCGAGTTCATATCGCTCTCCAGATTTGACTTGTTATAACCATCCTCCAGCACCGCTTCAAAGGTGATGGAAGAACCGCCGACCAGGTCAAGACCGCGCCGGATACCGTTTTCCGCATCCAGCACGCTTGGGACTGTGACCGGCCCCACGGTGAGTCCGAATGCCGCCGTGCAGCAGAGCAGTGCAATGACCGCCAGCACAGCCACAAAGGACAGGATACTTTTTTTCAAATGACTCGCCTCCTATGTGACATAAACATGATAATTATATACGATTGTGAAAATAAAGTCAATTTTTACAGGGGAATTTTGCACAAAAAAAGTGCCGCAGCTCCTCACGAACCACGGCACCGATTTTTCTTTGCTTCCGGCAGCGATTACAGGTTGATCTCTACGCTGACATCCTCATCGTTTTCATAAGGGGCAATGCGCGGTTTGACATCGTTCTCCACAAAATCAACAACCTGCTGCGGCGCACGGCCGACGAATGCCTTCGGGTCCATCTCCGCCATAATTTCCTCGCGGGTCAGGCCGAACATCGGGTCGGCTGCAATGCGGTCGACGAGGTCGTTGTCCAGGCCCTCCTCCTTGACGCGGCGGCCCGCTGCCATGGAGTGTTCGCGGATGCGCTCATGCAGCTCCTGCCGGTTGCCGCCGCGCTTGACCGCGCTCATCATGATGTTTTCTGTCGCCATGAACGGCAGCTCACCCATCACGCGCTTTTCAATGACCTTCGGATAGACAACAATGCCCTCCGAAATGTTAATCATAATGTTCAGAATCGCATCAATGCCGAGGAACGCCTCCGGCACGGAAATGCGCTTGTTTGCGGAATCATCCAGCGTGCGCTCGAACCACTGTGTCGCGGTTGTGACCGCCGGATTGAGCGTATCGACAATGACATAGCGTGCCAGCGAGCAAATGCGCTCGGAACGCATCGGATTGCGCTTGTACGGCATTGCGGACGAACCGATCTGATGTGCCTCAAACGGCTCCTCCAGCTCCTTCAGATGCTGCAGCAGGCGCATATCGGTCGCAAACTTGCTCGCAGACTGTGCAATGCCGCCCAGTGTTGCGACGACCTGTGCGTCGATCTTTCTCGAATAGGTCTGACCGGAAACCGGAACCACGCCTGCAAAGCCGAAGTCGGCCGCGATCATCTGCTCCATTTTGCGGATCTTTTCATGATCGCCGTCAAACAGCTCCATGAAGCTCGCCTGTGTGCCCGTGGTACCCTTGGAGCCGAGCATGCGCAGATTCTCAATGCGGAACTCGATTTCGTCGAGGTCCATCAGCAGCTCATTGACCCACAGCGTCGCGCGCTTGCCGACGGTCGTCAGCTGCGCCGGCTGAAAATGGGTAAAGCCCAACGTCGGCATATCCTTGTACTTCTGTGCGAAAGCGGACAGACGGCGAATGACGGCAACCAGCTTTTTGCGGACGAGCTTCAGGCCCTCGCGCATCTGAATGATATCGGTGTTGTCACCGACATAGGCGCTTGTCGCACCCAGATGAATGATGCCCGCGGCCTTGGGCGCCGCCTTGCCGAAGGTGTAGACATGCGCCATGACATCGTGGCGGACTTCCTTCTCGCGCTTTCTGGCGACCTCATAATCAATATTGTCGATGTTGGCCTGCATTTCATCGATCTGCTCCTGTGTAATCGGCAGACCGAGCTCCTTTTCCGCCTTGGCAAGGGAAACCCACAGGCGGCGCCATGTGGAGAACTTCATGTCCGGAGAAAAGACATACAGCATTTCCGGGCTGGCGTAACGGGAGCAAAACGGGCTTTCATAAATGTTGCTCATACAGCAATTCCTTTCCCGGCGCTGCGCAGCGCCGAATCCTTCTCGTTTTATTTCGTTTATTGTAGTATGGGAGAGGAATTTGTGTCAAGCGTTTGCAATGAATTTTTCCAGGCGATCAATGCCCTTGTCAATCTGCTCCATCGAAGTGGCATACGACCAGCGCACATAATTGGGGGCAGCGAAGCTGGTGCACGGAACCGTGGCGACCAGACCCTTTTCCAGCAGCAGCTGTGCAAAGTCTGCGTCACCCTCAATGACCTTGCCGTACATCGTCTTGCCGACAAAGGACGACATATCCATCATGACATAGAACGCGCCCTGCGGCTTGATGCAGGAAACGCCCGGCACCTTGTTCATGCGCGCGACGAGATGATCGCGGCGCTTTTCAAACTGTTTGCGCATCTCTTCCACCGTCTCCTGCGGTCCCTCGAGCGCCTCGAGTGCAGCCCACTGTGCCATGGTCGCCGGAGCAGAGGTGGAATGGCTGACATAGCTCGACATCGCCTTGGCGACCTGCGGATTTGCCAGCGCATAGCCGATTCTCCAGCCGGTCATCGCATAGGTCTTGGATACACCGTTGATGACAATGCACTGCTCCTTCATCGCCGGAGAAACCGAAGCAATCGAAGTGTATTCGATTCCATCGTAGACCAGCTTGTAATAGATGTCGTCGGTGAGCACATAGATGCCGTGCTTTTCACAGACAGCAGCCAGTGCCTCCAGCTCTTCCCTGCTGTAAACCATGCCGGTCGGGTTGGACGGCGAGTTGAGCATAAACATCTTGGTTTTCTCGGTAATCGCGGCTTCCAGCTGCTCGGCGGTGATCTTGAAATGACTGGACGCATCCGCGCGAACCTCGACCGGAACCGCGCCCGCCATGCGAATCATCTCGGAATAGCTCAGCCAGTACGGCGCGGCGACTACAACCTCATCTCCCGGATCACAGCATACCATGATCGCAATGTAAACATTGTGCTTGGCGCCGGAAGCGATGACGACCTGGCTGGGATCATACTCCAGACCCAGATCCTCCTTCATGCGGCTGCAGACCGCGCGGCGCAGCTCCAGAATACCGGCTGCCGGTGTATACTTGGTTTTATTTTCACGGATCGCCGCAATGCCCGCTTCCTTGATATGATCCGGTGTATGGAAGTCCGGTTCACCTGCGCCGAAGCTGACCACATCAATGCCGTCTGCCTTCATCTGCTTGGCCAGTGCGCTGATCGCCAGCGTCGCGGACGGTGCAATCGCGGATGCAATTTTCGAGATCGGTTTCACCATAATCGTTCATCCTTTCCGGGCAATTCCTCAATTTGGCGGGAATCACCGCCGCGGCTGCGAATCGCCGCGTGTTATCTTTGTGTTTGCTGTACCTTATTATAGATATATTCTCGCCTTTTTGCAACCGGAAACTGTGCTTTTTTGTGCGATTCCGCAAATTTTTCATGCTTTGACCAAAAAAGGAACTTTCTTTTTTCCCTTCGCGTCATTTTGCACAAATGAATGAACGAAGAATGCAACTTGCATTTCATTTCTGTCTGCGATCGAAAAAAAATGAATTTTTACCCTGCAAAAATGCGCGCAAAAAAACGGAGCCGATCTTCGGCTCCGTCGGTGCTTTATTCCCTTTCCTGCTCGAGTGCCCGCGCAATCTGATCGGGACAGGAGGTGCCGCGTCCGCCGCAGTCCACACCCTTAAATGCGTGAATCACCTGCTCGACCGGCATGCCCTTAACCAGACGGCAAATGCCGCCGAGATTTCCGGCACAGCCGCCGACAACCTCCATGTCCTCAATCACGCCATCCTTGACGCTGTAATGAATTTCACGGGAACACGTCCCCTTTGTCTTGTATACCTTCATAAAAAATGCTCCTTTCTCAGTCTCTGCTTTCCACAACCAGCGCACGTCCCCGCCCGATGGAAATGGTGTACTCCTCCTCCACCGGCTCATTCGACATGGTAATCATGTGCGGACGGGAAATCACCGCATGTGTCAGCGGATATTTCAGCCCGCGCAGCGTGACATCGTGCAGGCGGTCATCCAGCGGCACAATGCCGACATAACGATAGGCCGCATCCGCGCGGTATCGCCTGCTCCCGCCGCCGTGGAAGGTCACCCGATTGCGGCTGTCACACAGCACGCCGCGCACGCCGCGCATGTGCAGGTATTCGAGCAGCGACAGATTTCCCAGAAAATGATCGATTCTTCCGCCGGAGGCACACGCAATCGTAATTTCCTCCGCTCCGCGCTGTACGGCCTCGCGCACACAGCACATCAGATCGCTGTCGTCCTTTTCCTCCGGCAGGACAATGACCGCGCAGTCCTGCGGCCGGCTGCCGGAATCAAAATCACCGATGACGATATCCGGATGAATGCCGCACGCCGCCGCATGCCGCAGCCCGCCGTCAGCGCAGATGACAAGCTCCGCCTGCCCCGCCAGTGCTTTGACGTAAGAAACATCCTGTTCGGGCGCGGAGGCAACAATCAACGCTCTCATTTGAGCTCCCACTCCTTTATCTGTCTGACGCTGTCATACAGTCTGCAATAGCTCTCGTGGCGTTCGGGTGAAATGTTCCCCGCCGCCACAGCGGCAAGAACTGCACAGCCCTTCTCGCAGACATGGGCGCAGTTGTTGAACCGGCAGCCATTCAGATACGGCGCAAATTCCCGAAACGCATACTGCAAATCGTCCTTGCGCACCAGATCCATCTGTTCGGTGCTGAACGCCGAAAAGCCGGGGGTATCGGCCACCAGTCCGCCTCCCTCCAGCTCCACCAGCTCGACATGCCGCGTCGTGTGCCGGCCGTGCGCCGTCTTCTGGCTGATCGCTCCCGTTTCCATTTGGAACTGCGGGTCGATGCTGTTGAGCAGACTGGACTTGCCGACGCCGGAATTTCCCGCAAACGCGGAAACCCGTCCGCGCAGCGCATCGCGCAGCTGATTGATGCCGTCTCCCGTGGCGGCGCTTGTCCGAAAAACCGGAAATCCCGCCTGCGTGTAAATTTCATACAGCCGGTCGCCCGCATCAAGATCGCATTTGTTGATGACGATGAGCACGTCTATCCCTTTGTGTGCGGCGATCGCAGTCACCTTGTCGATGAGCAGAAGCTCGGTTTTCGGCGGGGCTGCGCTGCACACGACAACAAGTTGGTCGACATTCGCCACCGACGGACGCATCAGCTCACTGCTGCGCGGCTCAATCGAGAGGATATAGCCTGTGCCGTCCTCCTGCCGTTCAATCCGCACATGGTCTCCGATCACCGGCTTCTGCGCCGTGCGGCGAAACCGTCCGCGCGCCTTGCATTCCACCAGACCGGACTGCGTTCGAACATAATAAAATCCGCCAATCCCCTTGAGGATGGTTCCGTTTTCCTGTGTCATCATCAATCAGCCGAAATCATAATCCGCGTCATAGATGGTGCTGCCGTCCAGTGTGACAACAACACGTCTGACACCGCTGTACGCCACTTTGCACACAGCCGTACCATTGCTGGTACGGACTGTGTGATGATACAGTTCATTTCCGCCGACGGAAACCGTGACGCTGCACGAATCGCGGTCGGTCGGCAGCGTAACCGTCACCGCCGACTGTGTGACGGAGACCGTGCTGCCGGAGCCCTGATCCCCGCCGTCGTCTCCGTCATCCGCCTTTGCCTTTGCAATGACAATGCCGACCTTGGTTCCCTTGGCGACCTCGGTATCTGCCGCAACCGTCTGGCCGATGACGGTTCCTGCGGGAGAATCGCTCTCCTGCTCGCGGACATCACCCAGCTCCAGTCCCATCGACTCGAGCAGTGCCTTTGCCGCGCTCTGCGTCATTCCCGTCAGATCGGGCACCTTTTTGTTGGTATTCGCCGGACCGGACGATACGATGACAGTGACCGTCGAGCCGACAGCAACCTCTTCGCCCGGTTCAGGCTCCGTGCGAATGACGTAGCCCGCTTCGACCGAATCGGAATTTTCCTCCTTGCGCGTCGAAGACAGGCCGCGCGCACGCAGTGCGCTCTGCGCATCCTCATACGATTTGCCCAGAACGGAGGGAACCTTGACCGTCTCTTCCGTTTCGCTGTCCTCCTCAACCGTGACAACGGTCAGGCGAATCGTTGTGCCCTTCTCGACCTGCTGGCCGGACTTCGGCGTCTGGTCGATGATTTCGCCGTCTTCATAATTGCCGGAGCTGTCCTTGCGGTCAACGACCTCAAATTCAAACGCATTGTATGCGCTGTTGTCCCTTACATCTTTTTCGTAGTTGAGCGTGATGAAATTCGGCACGCTTACGGTTTCCGCGCCGCCGCCCAGCAGTCCGGACGCCATATACGCGATTGCCGCCAGCAAAAGTACAATAACGGCGCCGATGGCAATCTTGCCGCCATTTCCCTTTGACGCCGGCTGCGTGCGAACGCGCTTGAAGTCCTGCACCGGTGCTGCCTGTTCGGCCTCGTCATCCGCCTCATCGACCGGCTGATAGACGCGCCGCCTGTTTTTGTCCGGATTGACGCGCGGCATATACTGTGTCTGCTGCTCTTCCTCGTTTCTCATCTGCGCGACGGTCTCATCGTATGAAATCGCACGCGTTGCGTCCAGATCGGTGTCCCGGCCCGAATAATTGAGCACCAGATTCGGATTTGTGCGCAGCCGCTCCATATCGCGGTACATATCCTGTGCAGAGCTGTACCGCTGGCTGGCGTTGGCACACATCGCGTGCATGACAATTTCATCCATCGCCTTCGGAATCTCCGGCACGATAGAGCTCGGAACGGGCGGCACCGTGTTCAAATGCTGCATGACGACCGCTACCGCCGTATCCCCGCGGAACGGCATGGTGCCGGTCAGCATTTCGTACATTACAACGCCGAGCGAATACAGGTCGGTGCGGAAATCCGCCGTAATGCCCTTCGCCTGTTCGGGCGAAATATAGTGTACCGAGCCGATTGCCTCGGTCGACACCTTGCGTGTCTCCTGGCTGTTCGCGAAGCTCGCGATGCCGAAGTCCATCACCTTTGCCGTGCCGTCGCGCAGCAGCATGATATTCTGCGGCTTGATATCCTGATGAATGATGCCGCGGCTGTGCGCGTGGTCGAGCGCGCGTGCAACCTGCTGTGCAAAAAACAGGGTTTCCTGCCAGGTCAGGCGGTGCTTTTTGCGCAGATATTCCTTGAGCGTGACGCCTTCGCACAGCTCCATGACAATGTACTCCGGTCCCTCGGTGTCCTGACAGACATCATAAATGGAAACAATATTGTTCTGGGACAGCTTGGCAACCGCCTGCGCTTCATTATAAAACCGTTTGCGAAATTCCTCGTCCGAGGAAAATTCATCCTTGAGAACCTTGATGGCGACATAGCGATTGAGAACCGTGCAGTATGCCTTGTAAACTATGGCCATACCGCCTGTTCCGATCACCTCGCGCACCTCATAACGGCCCCCGAGCGTTTGTCCAACGTAATTATCCATTGTGCAATCTCCTACTTGGTATATAAAACGACCGTAATGTTATCGTTTCCGCCGGCGTCACACGCCCGCGCAATCAGCCGGTCACAGGCTTCCTCCTGAGAAGCCGCCTGCGCAACAATCGCTGCGATCTCCCGATCCGTCACCGGGCCGGACAGACCGTCTGAGCACAGCAGCAGCGTCTGACCCTCGTGCAGTTTGATTTCATAATAATCCGCTTCGACCTCCTCTTCCACGCCGACTGCGCGTGTGATGAGGTTTCGTCCCGGATAGTGTCTGGCATCCTCCTCGCTCAGCCGTCCGGCGCGCACGAGCTCTGCTACGACCGAATGATCCTCCGTCATCTGGGCAATGCTGTCGCCGTCCACAACATAGGCGCGCGAATCGCCGACATTCGCCAGAACCACACGGTCGCCCGCGCAGACTGCGCCGACCAGCGTCGTGCCCATCCCCTTGTATTCCGGGGAGGATTCGGCCAGCCGGAACACCTCAGCATTTGCCTGTGTGACCGCCTGCTCGAGAATGCGGGAAAGCGCGTCCGTGTCCTTCCCGCCGGCATCTGCCGCACGAACCTGCTCCATAAAGCGGTCCGCCGCACGCGCACTCGCAATATTTCCCGCACGTGCGCCGCCCATACCGTCGCACAAAACCAGAAATCCCAGTTCGTCTCCGGTGATGTCGATGCGAAATGTGTCCTGATTGCTTGCGCGAACCAGACCTTTATCGGTTTTGCCATATGCGTTCATTCTATCACTCTTTTCCGAACGTTTCACCGATGTGCCTGCGGCGCAGCTGCCCGCAGGATGCGTCAATGTCCGGTCCCAATGTGCGCCGGACTGTCGCCGTGACTCCGTTCTTTTCCAAAATATTTTGAAAAGCCGCGACATGCTCCTTCGTCGAGGTTCGCAGTCCGCTCTCCGTGACATGATTCAGGGGGATTAAATTGACATGCGCGGGTCTGCCTTTGAGCAGCGCCGCAAGCTGCCGCGCCTGCCACGGCCGATCGCTCACGCCGTCAATCATGGTGTATTCATAGGAAATGCGCCGCCCTGTCCGGTCAAAATACCGCCGGCACGAGGCGAGCAGACGCTCCACCGGATAGCTGCGGTTGACGGGCATAATGGCGCTGCGGCTCTCGTTGTCGGGCGAATGCAGCGAAATCGACAGGGTAATCTGCAGCTTTTCCTCCGCCAGCCGGTCAATCTGATCCGCCAGACCGGAGGTGGACAGGGAAATATGCCGCTGTCCGATATGCAGCCCTTCCTCCGCACCGACCAGCCGGATGAAACGCAGCACATTGTCATAATTATCCAGCGGCTCACCCGTGCCCATCAGCACGATATTGGAAATATGCTCGCCGGTATCCCGCTGCATGAACAGAATCTGGTCGAGTATCTCTCCTGCCGACAGACTGCGCACCAGTCCGCCGATGCCGGAGGCGCAGAATTTGCAGCCCATCCGGCAGCCGACCTGCGTGGAAACACAGGCGGTGTTGCCGTGCCGGTAACGCATGAACACGCTCTCGATGCAGCTGCCGTCGTGCAGCTCCCACAGATATTTGACCGTGCCGTCCACCTGAGACACCTGTTTGCGCGCGATCTCCGGCGCGGTGAGCAGATAATGCTCCGCCAGCTTTGCGCGCAGCGGCTTGGACAGATTGGTCATTTCATCAAACGAACGGACGCCGCTGTTCAGCCACCGGAAAATCTGTGACGCGCGAAACGGCTTTTCCCCCATCCCGCGCAGTTCCTCTGTCAGCTCCGGCAGCGTCCTGCATTTGATTTCAGGTTTTATCATAGACAATTCTCCGTCGTACAGCGATCAGCTCTGCGGGACAGGACGCGGCATTTGGTCCTCCCGCGCAGAATCATTTTTATAGTAAGCCTTTTTGCGGAATTTTGCAACAAAAAATCCATCTGTCTCATGGATATGCGGCAGCAGCGCAACAAAGCCGTTCACCGGCTCGTCACACACAGGCAAAGAAAACACTTCCGCTTCAAATTCCGGATGTGTCCGCAGAAACCACTCCGCAATTTCTTCATTTTCGCAGCGGAGCAGGGTGCAGGTCGAATACACCAGAACGCCGCCCGTCCGCACATAGCGACAGGCATTGTCCACAATCGCCCGCTGCAGCGCGGGCAGCTCCCGCAGTGCCGCTTCGTCCTTGTAACGAATTTCCGGCTTTTTGCGGATGATGCCCATACCGGAGCACGGCACATCGCACAGCACGGCGTCAAACTGCTCCTCCCATTCGGGGCGAAGCTGCGCCGCATCCTGCTGCCGCGTGCGGATATTGTGCAGTCCGAGCCGCGCCGCGCCTTCTTCGATCAGCTTGAGCTTATGCGGATAGATGTCACATGAGATCACCTCTCCGGTGTCCTGCATGCGCTCCGCAATCAGAAAGCTCTTGCCGCCCGGTGCGGCACAGCAGTCGAGCACGCGGGTGTCCGGCTTCGGTGCGAGCGCATACACGCTCATCTGACTCGCCCCGTCCTGCACGGTGACGCGCCCCTCCGCAAACGCGGGCAGCTTTTCGAGGTTTCCCGTGCCGGAAACCGTCATGCAGTCGGGAATGCGCGGGTGCGGCCGGACGGAAATGCCCTGCTGCTCCAGCTCCTCCCGAACCTGTGCGGCATCTGCGCGCAGCGTATTGACGCGCAGCACGGTCGGTGCGGGCCGGTTGTCCGCCTCCAGCAGCAGACGCGTCTGTTTGAGCCCGAACTGCTCCAGATAACGCTCGGTCAGCCACTGCGGGTGACTGTATCGCAGCGAGTAATATTCCGCCTTTGTGGCGCAGTCCGGCTGCGGCAGACTGTCGATGCTGCGTGCGAGCGCCCGCAGCACCCCGTTGAGATAACCGGTCGTGCGCCGGTTTGCGCGGCACAGCCTGCGCGCCAGCTCCACACTTTCATTGACCGCCGCCGCGTTCGGAATGCGGTCGAGCCACACCATCTGATAGACCGCGAGCCGCATCAGGTCGAGAATGCGCGGCTGCAGCTTTTTCAGCTTGACAGCGGAAAAATGCGCGAGGTAAAAATCGCACATCGCGCGGTTTTGCAGAACGCCGCCTGTCAGCGCTGTCGCCAGTGCCGCATCGCGCGCCGACAGACCCGCGGCATATTTGCGCAGCGCGGGCGCGCTCCATGCGCCCTCCTCACGGACGGCAAACAGCGCGCGTGCCGCGGCTTCCCGCGCCGAGTGGATGTCAGTCATGCCGCCGTCCACCGCCGTTTGCAAGGAAAATCAAAACCAGGCGCAGCAGCTGAACCAGAGAGGTCGCCAATGCCGCGGCATACGTCATTGCCGCCGCAAACAGCGTCTTGCGCGCCATAGGCAGCTCTTGCGCCGTCAGCAGCCCTTCCATTTCCAGCGCATGGATGGCGCGGCGGGAGGCGTTGATCTCCACCGGCAGCGTCACCACCTGAAACAGCGTTGCGAGCGCGTACAGCCCCACGCCGATGCCCATCAGCGAGGTTGCGCCGAGCGCCAGACCGATGAGCAGCATCGGCCACGCGAGACCCGAGCCGAAATTGCACGCCGGAATGATCGCGTTGCGCAGACGGATGGGGGCGTAGCCCGTCGCATACTGCACGGCATGTCCCGCCTCGTGCGCCGCGACGCCCACCGCTGCGACGGAGGTCGAGTCATACACATCGTCCGACAGGCTGATCACGTTCGTCCGCGGATTGAAATTGTCGGTCAGACTGCCCCTGATGTGCGCGAACCGCACGCCGGTCACACCATTTGCGCGCAGCACCGCCTGTGCCGCCTGCGCGCCGGTCAGTCCGTTTTGCGTGCGCACAGCGGAATATTTTCTGAAATTTGTCGTGACAGCAAGCTGTGCCCATGATGCAAAGGCAACACAGCCGATCATGAGAATGATCCACAGCAGATATCCGCCGTCAAAACCGTATCCGTAGTTGTAATACATCAAAAAGCCCTCCCTGCGTATTTTTTTGAGCACCGCCGCATCGCTCGGCGGGCGCGGTTCTCGTCAGAATGCGCCGCGCTTTACGCGTTGCCTCCGGTCAGTCTCCGAGAATCGTGCCCGGCTGCATCGCGTGTCCGCGCAGATAGTCTCCCGCCGGCATGCGTTTTTTGCCGACCATCTGTACTTCCGTAATCTGAAGCACGCGCCCGTCTCCGCACGCGACAAACAGTCCGGTTTTTGCATCTGCCTCTACCACCGTTCCGGCAGGCACCTGCGCGGAGCGGTCGGTCATGCGCGACTGAAACAGCTTGAGCCGCACACCGCCGCGCGTCGTCAGCGCGACCGGCCACGGGTCGAGGCCGCGAATGCGGTTGTGCACCTGCTGCGCGGGCTGTGTCCAGTCGATCACCGCCATGCTCTTATCGAGCACGGAAACATAGGTGGACTGACTGTCATCCTGCGGCGTGCGGGCAATGCCCTGCGGCAGGCGGGACAGCGTCTCGGAGATCAAATCCGCGCCGAGCGCCGCAAGCCGGTCGAACAGCTCGCCCGCCGTCTCATTTTCTCCGACCGCGGTCTCGCGCGTCAGCAAAATGTCGCCGGTGTCCAGTCCGCGGTCCATATACATCGTCGTGACGCCCGCCGTCGTCTCCCCGTTGAGCACCATCCACTGTACCGGCGCCGCGCCGCGGTATTTGGGCAGCAGAGAGCCGTGCACATTGATGCATCCGTACTTCGGCAGCTCCAGAACATACTGCGGCAGCAGCTTTCCGTACGCCACGACGACAATCACCTCCGGCGCCAGCTCGCGCAGCAGCGGCAGCTGACTCTCATTTTTGAAGGTTTCCGGCTGATAAACCGGAATATGATGTGTCAAGGCTACCTGCTTTACAGGCGGCGGAGTGAGCTTCATTTTTCGCCCCTGCGGCTTGTCCGGCTGGGTAAAGACAGCGGCAATATCATGTCCGTCTGCAATCAGCCGTTCCAGCGACGCGACCGCAAAGTCAGGTGTGCCCATATAGACAATTCTCATTCCTCTTCGCCGTCCTCTTCTGCGTCGGGATCGATAAACTCTGTGACCTTTTCGACGAACACATGGCCGTCGAGATGGTCAATTTCATGCAGAAACGCACGCGCTGTCAGACCGTGTCCGGTGACCGTAAATTCCTCTCCGTTTCGGTCCTGTGCGCGGACGGTGACGACCTCCGGACGGGTGACAATGCCGAATTTGTCCGGAAAGCTCAGGCAGCCCTCCGAGCCGGTCTGGGAACCCTCCGTCGCAATGACCTCCGGATTGACCAGTTCAATGATTCTGTCCTCATTCAGGATGTCCAGCACGACACAGACGCGGCGCACCAGTCCTACCTGCGGCGCCGCCAGTCCCACGCCGTTTGCCGCGAGCATGGTTTCCTTCATGTCGTCGAGCAGAGAAGCGAGCTTTTTGTCAAAGCGCGTAACCGGATGGCACTTTTTGTACAGCACCGGATCGGGATCGTGAAGAATCGGACGTAAAGGCATAAAAATCCTCCTTCTATGATAATGTTCGGCAATTTCACAGCGCTGCGGCGCGTTTCCGAAACTGCACCGCGCGCGGGTCACTGCCTTCTATTTTTTCAAAGCTGAAGCGGATTGACATCCGCATACAGTGCGACGGAACGGAATTTGCTGTTTGACGCAAATTCGCGCAGCACGCCGCCGATGAGCATCCGCCGCCGTTTTCCCTCCGGACAGCGGATGGACAGATGATAGCGGTAGCGGTTTTGTACGCGCACGACCGGCGCTGGGGCCGGTCCGAGCACGGGATAACAGAAATCCGCAAACTGTCCCGCCATCAGGCTTTCCAGCCGCATTTTGACCGCGACCAGCGCCTCCAGCACATCGCGCTCGCGCTCCGCACTTGCGGTCAGCACGACAATCTGCGCCGCCGGCGGACACTGGAGCGCGCGCCGCAGCTCAATTTCCTCGCGGTAGAACTGCTCATAGTCCTGCCGCGCCGCGTTCAATATTACCGTGTGCTCCGGACAGTAGGTCTGTATGACGGCCTGTCCGCGCGTGTCACGGCGGCCTGCCCGGCCGACCACCTGTGTCAGCAGGGAAAAGGTTCGCTCGCGTGCGCGGTAGTCCTGCGCAAACAGCGACTGATCTGCGTCAATAATGCCGACCAGCGCCACATTGTCAAAATCCAGACCCTTTGTCACCATTTGCGTGCCGATCAGAATATCTGCCTCTCCGGCGGCAAATTGTCCGAGCAGCTTTGCGTGTGCGCCCTTCGCTGCCGTTGTGTCCGCATCCATGCGCAGCACGGCAGCTTCCGGAAACAGCTCGTGCAGGTCCTGCTCGAGCCGCTGGGTGCCGACGCCGTCGGTTTTCAGGTGCGTACTGCCGCAAACCGGACAGGCGTGCGCAAGCGGCTGGGAATGTCCGCAGTAATGGCACATCACGCGATGATTGACCGAATGATACGTCATGGAAACGCTGCACGACGGACACTCCGGTGTCCAGCCGCACGCCGTACAAACGACCTGCCGCGCCGCCCCGCGCCGGTTGAGAAACAAAATACACTGTTTTCCCTGCTGCAGACAGTTTTCCATCGCCTGCCGCAGCACCGGACCGACCGCACTCGTGAAGCCCTGCCGTGTCAGTCCGCGCATATCGGCAATCGTCACCTCCGGCAGGCGGGTCCCCGCAAACCGTTCACGCAGCTTTATCATCGGGTATTTTTCACATTCCGCGCCGTAATAGGTCTCAATCGACGGTGTTGCCGAGCCGAAAACAACCAGGCAGTTTTCCTGCATCGCGCGGTATTTTGCCACATCCCGCGCGTGGTAGCGCGGTGTGTTTTCCGATTTATAGGCGTCATCCTGCTCCTCGTCCAGAATGATCAGGCCGAGATCGCGCGCAGGGGCAAAAATCGCCGAGCGCGTGCCGACAATGACCCGCGCCTCCCCCGAGCGAATGCGCTTCCAGCTGTCATACCGCTCTCCAACGGAGAGGGCAGAGTGCAGCACCGCCGTGCAGCCGCCGAAGTGCGCCATAAACCGCTGAATGAGCTGAGGGGTCAGACCGATTTCGGGAACGAGCACAATCGCGCTTTTTCCCGTCCGAAGCGTCTCCTCAATCAGCCGCAGATAGACGAGCGTCTTTCCGCTGCCCGTCACGCCGAACAGCAGCGCCGCTTCCGGCCGGCCTGTGTGCAGCCGCGGCAGCAGTGCGTCGCACGCCCGCTGCTGTTCCTCGCTGAGCACATAGCTGCGCTTCGCCGGCGGTTCGCTCACCTCCGGCAGGCGGCAGGTCTCCTCTTCCCAGCGCAGCAGCATGCCGCTTTTCACCATTGCGCGCAGGACCGCATCGCTCGCGCCGCTGAGATAGCGCAAATCGTGCCGGTTCATCCGGCCCTCGTGAATCAGCGCACTGACGACATCCATGCGGACCGGGCTGCGGCCGCGCTCCGCCGCCTGCCTCGCCTCGTCTTCGGGCAGGGCAAGCGCGTACATTGTGACCGTTTTGTCGCCGATCCGGCGGTCAAATTCGCTGGAAAAGGTCAGAATTCCGCGCTGACACAGCGCATCCAGCTGCTCTGCGGGCAGCGTGCCGAAGCGCTTGTGCAGCTCCTTTTCCGAAAGCGTTCGTTTTCTTTTGGTAAATGCCGATAAAACCGGCTCGCTCTGCGCCAGTTCGGCGCGTTTTTGCTCTGTGATGCTGTCTGCCAGTGTGTAGCGGCTGATGCGGCGAAACCACAGTCCGGCGGGCAGCATCGCGCGCGCGCAGTCAAAAAAGCTGCAAAACAGGGTGGAACACAGGTGCGCCGCCAGCTTGAGCATGGCTTCATCCATGACCGGCTCGGTATCGAGCACACGGCTGACTGCCTTGCGTTCATAATCCGACTTCGCATCCTTGCCCATGCGCACAACAATCGCCTCGCAGGTGCGCGAGCCCGACCCGAACGGCACGAGAACACGCACGCCCGGCTGAACCTGTCCGCGCAGCTCCGGCGGAATATCGTAGTCATACAGGCGGTCAAAGGCATATTTTGCCGCTGAAACCGCCACACGGCAAACCGAATCCATCACGATTGTTTGCCGGCGCGCAGGGCAAGCAGACGGTCGAGCAAAACATCCGCCACTGCATCCTTGCCCATCAGCTCGAGCGGCTCACGCCTGCCGTCGCGGTACAGCAGTGTGACGACATTGGTATCGCCGGCAAAGCCTGCGCCCTGAACCTTCAGGTTGTTTGCAACGATGACGTCGCAGTTTTTCTTGTTGAGTTTTTTCTCCGAATTTTCGACCAGATCGCGCGTCTCCATGGAAAAGCCGCAAATCACCTGATCGTCCCGGCGTTTTTGTCCGATTTCCGCCAGAATATCCGGATTGCGGACGAGCGGGATGGACAAATCCCCGTCCTGCTTTTTGATTTTATCGTCGCTGCAGGCAGCGGGACGATAATCCCCTACCGCAGCTGCCTTGATGACAAAATCCGACTGGGGCAGCACATCGAGCACCGCCTGCCGCATTTCGCACGCGGATGTCACCGGCACCATCGTCACGCCGTCGACAGGCGGCAGAGAAACCGGACCGGTAATCAGCGTCACCGATGCACCGCGCATTTTTGCGCTGCGCGCGATCGCGTATCCCATTTTTCCGGTGGAATGATTGGACAGAAACCGGACCGGATCGAGCGCCTCGCGCGTCGGTCCCGCCGTGACGGTCACATGCATGCCCGCCATATCCTTCGGCGTCAGCGCATCGAGAATCGCCTGTTCAATGACTGAAACCTCCGCCAGCTTGCCGCGTCCGGTGTCACCGCACGCCAGATGGCCCTCTGCCGGTTCGACAAACAGACAGCCGCGTGCGCGCAGCGCCGCAATGTTGTCCTGTACCGCGGGATTTTCATACATCGCCGTATTCATCGCGGGGGCAAACAGCACCGGTGCGCGCGTCGCCAGCAATGTGGTGGACAGCATATCATCCGCAATGCCGTGGGCATATTTGGCCAAAACATTCGCTGTCGCGGGAACAACCGCAAACACATCCGCTGCCTTTGCCAGTGCGATGTGCTCGACCTCCCACGGAAAATCGCGGTCAAACTGATCGGTCACAACGCGCGCGCCCGACAGCACCTCCAGAGTCAGCGGCTGCACAAATTCACACGCATGTGCGGTCATAATGACGCGGATTTCCAGTCCTTTTTTCCGCAGGCGGCTCACCAGATCGCACGCCTTATAGGCGGCAATTCCGCCGGTCACACCGAGCACTGCGGTTTTTCCGGTATAATCCATCGCTTACAGCGCCTCCGGCTCACCGTCATCCGAAGCGGTGCCATCCTCGCCGATGCTCACCAGCTCCTCTTCCTCCGCAGCTTCCGCGTTCTCCCCGGCATCCGCCGCGGTATCCTCAGCGGCAGCTGCCAGCAGATCCTCTGTCTCCGGCTTCGGGCCGGGACGATACTCGATCTTATCCATGCTGATTTCATCCAGCGCAACCTTGATCGGCTTTTCCTCCAGCCTGATTTCCGATTTTTCCTCCTCTGCCGAGAGGTCGCGTGCGCGCTGCGCAGCGAGATTGACCAGCAGATAGCGGTTGTTGACTCTCTTCATCAGATCCTGCATGGACGGCTTTAACATAATCATTACGCTCCTTTTATTCTGCCGGCGGCACAGCCGCCGTATTCAAATTATCTGATATTCTCTGCGCGCTGCGCGGCAGGACTCCGCCTGCATAATGGCGAGCACATCGGAAACTGCCTGCTCCACCGTCTGATTGACCACAATGTAATCAAACTGCGGTGCGAGGGTCAGCTCATGCTTCGCGGTCTCCAGACGGCGCTGAACGGCTGCGGCATCCTCTGTTCCGCGTCCGGTCAGGCGTTTTTCCAGCTCGGCAAAGCTCGGCGGCGCAATGAAAATGCGCACAGCCTCCGGACGCTTCTCATGCACCTGCATCGCGCCCTGCACTTCGATTTCCAGCACCACATCGCGCCCTGCGCTCAGCTGTTCGTCAACCGGTGCGGCGGGCGTGCCGTAGCAGTTGCCGCTGAACTCCGCGTGCTCCAGAAAACCGTTTTGCGCGGCTGTCTGTTCAAACTGTTCGCGCGTCAGAAAATAGTAGTTCACACCGTGCTTTTCCCCTTCACGCGGTTCGCGCGTCGTGGCGGAAACAGATAAATATGCATCCCGCCTCTCAAGCACCTTTGCCAGCACGGTTCCCTTTCCCACGCCGGAGGGGCCGGTCAGGATGAACAAAATGCCCTGTTTACTCATCTTCAGTCACCTCATTTTCCGTTTCCCGATTTCCCAGACGTCCGGAAATGGTTTCCGGAAGAATGGCGGACAATACAACATGATCGCTGTCCATGACAATCACAGCGCGGGTGCGTCTGCCGTAGGTCGCATCAATCAGCATATTGCGCTCGCGCGCCTCCTGTACAATGCGCTTAATCGGCGCCGACTCCGGCGAGACAATGGCAATCAGCCGGTCCGCGGAGACCAGATTGCCGAATCCGATATTGATGAGCTTCACACGAAACTCCCCCTGTCATTCAATATTCTGAATCTGTTCCCGGATTTTCTCGATTTCCGCCTTGATATCCACGACAACCTTCGCCAGCTCAATGTCATTTGCCTTTGAGCCGATGGTATTGGCCTCGCGGTTCATCTCCTGAACCAGAAAATCCAGCTTGCGGCCGATGGGCTTTTCCTCCGCCGTCATCACTTCCAGCTGATGGATATGGCTGCGCAGGCGGACGGTCTCCTCATCCACCGCCGTGCGGTCGGCATAAATCGCAGCCTCCGCCAGAATGCGCTGCGGGTCGATGGTCGTGTCCGCCAGCACCTCGTTCATGCGCGCTGTCAGCTTGGCGCGGTATTCCGCCACCGCCTTCGGTGAACGCTCCTCCACCTGTGCGACCAGCCCCAAAATGGTCTGTGCGCGGGACAAAATGTCCTCCTTCATGCGTGCGCCTTCCCGTGCGCGCATGGTGCAGAAATCCGCACCGGCTGCCTGCAGGACCTCCAGTACATCCGCTGTCAGCTCCTCGGCATCCGCCTCCTGCTTTTCAGAGGAAAACACATCCGGCAGCCGCGACAGCCGCATGACGCTGATGTCATCCGTCAGGTTATATTTGTCGCGCATCTCATGCAGGGCGCTCAAATAGCCCTCCAGTACGCGGTGATTGAGCGAAATGCGCACATCGCCCGATGCGCCCGCATCAATCGAAATAAATACATCCACCTTGCCGCGCGCAATCAGTGCGCCCACCGCATTTTTTGCCGCCTCGTCGAGAAAGCCGTAAATGCGCGGCGCCTTGACGTTGACGTCGAGATAGCGATGATTGACCGAACGCAGCTCGACCGTGATATCACGCTCGTGCAGCGTCTGCCGCGCCCGACCGTAGCCAGTCATACTTCTCAAGGAAAGTACCTCCCATGTCTGTAAAATTACCGAATCCCTTTTGCCTCTCGAACACTTCCAAAAGGGTTTCATATTATTTTAACAGCCCGTGTCACTTCTCTTCAAGTGAAACGGGCTATTTTCTTACAGTTTCCACAATATTTTCTTGTTTTCCCGCAATTTATCCGGCATTTTGACCGGTTTATCTATCCAAATGCAGCCGATCCGCAAAGTACGCAATCAGCTTGGAAAAAACGATGTCGTATGCGGCAAATGCCGCCAGCACAGCCGGAAGGAACAGCCAGAGATGCGCGGCGAGCTGTTCGGGCACCAGCTCGAGCACCTGCTCGGAAAACCGAAACAGCAGCACCGCCGCGGCCGCGCAAAACAGCAGCTTGAGCGCCCACTCCAGGGGAAGCCGGTGCAGGCGTTCAATCCGGTTTTTCACAAGCGCATACGGTCCGAAAAAAGCCGTGTACAGCAAAACCAGTCCCTTTGCGGGAACAATGAGCCATGCCAGCAGCGCGGTTGCCGCTACCGTCAGCAGTCCGTACCCTGTGCCGCCGCGCACCACCACAATGGCAGCCGCCGCGCCGGCCACGGCAGCGGACGCAAGCTGCATCCCCGGCAGCATAGATGCCAGCAGCAAAAGCACAACGCCGACCGCTGTCATCATTGCACTGACCGTCAGTTTTTTTGTCTGCGTGGTGCGCATCGTTGTCTCTCCTCATTTCGACCGCTCATATTGGATGGAAAACCGACTGCCCGCGGGCAGTCCTTCACTCTGTCCCGTCAGCAGCCATTGCCGCAGCAGTTGCACAGGCAGTTGAGACACAGCAGCTGTGCACAGCACTCCATCGCGTCGTTCTGCTGCGCCGGACGATAGCCGCCGTAGGCAGAATTGCTGTTCAGAACCGTCTGCATCCGGCGATATTCCATGTTTTCCGGCGCCATTGCGCACGCCTGATTGATCTCCTGCGTTGCCTCGTCGAACCATCCCTTGCGGTAGCAGATGGCGGCGCGCAGATAATGCCATTCCGCATCGTGCTGCGTCACGCGCGAGAGCAGCTCCTCCGCCATGCCCACATTTCCGACATTGATCGCGTTGCGAACCTGATTGTAAATGCCTGCATTTGCACCGCTGTATCCGCCGGACGAATATCCGCCGTACGAGCTGCCGCCGGCATGGTACGATCTGCCCTGACTGCTGTAGGACGAGCCGCCGCCCTGTCTCTGCTTGATGATGGTGTCATACGCCTCATTGATCTGCTGCATTTTTTCCTGCGCCAGATCCGCGAGCGGATTGTTGATGTAATTATCCGGATGATATTTGCGCGCAAGCTCACGATAGGCGCGCTTAATTTCCTCCTCTGACGCCGACGGTGACACGCCGAGCACTTTATAAGGATCCATGCCTGTTCTTTCCTCCGTTATGGCTGAATGTGCCTGTGAGCACCTGACGGGTTACTTCCGGGAGCCCCTGACACAGTATATTCTCTATAATTCCCGCGTCGCGATACGGACGCAATAACACATAGGCGTGATAGGATGCGGCGAGCGACTGCATCAGTGTGCGGTTCATCGCCTCACGAACCGGTTCGCTCAGCTCCGGCTGCTGCAGCTCCCAGCGCAGTGCGACCGGATTATAGCTGCCGGATGTCAGGTCGTCCCGGATATCATCGCACGCATCTGCCAGATAAATCCACCGCCCTGTGTGGTAAAACATTTCCTGCAGCACGCGGCTGTCCGCGCCCCAGTCGGAAACTGCCGCCCGCAAAATGCGCGCAAACGCATCCGCAGGCTGATCGAGCGATGCCGTGCGCTGCCGTTCCAGCGCGGAAAGCTGCCGCAGACAATCGCGCGTACTGTCGTCAAAGGCAGGCAGGTCGCGCGCCGCTTTGCGATAGCCCCGCCGCAGCAGCAGCCGCAATACACGGGCGCCCAGCCGCTTGAGTCCGCGCTCATCCGCAATCGTATCCTCCAGCTTGTGCCATGTCAGAATGACACTCACCGCCGCCGCCCGCCGCATTCCGGCGCTCTCCTGTGCGCACGTTTTGCGGCGAAAGGGATGAATCAGACACCGCCGCCTGCAGCTCGCGCCGCCGTCCTCCTCCAGTGCACACAGCACCAGCGCCAGATAGGTGCAGTCATAGCTGAGCATGGTCGTCTGAAAAAATCCATAATGGGTGCGGATTGCATGGCACAGTCCGCAGTACACGCTTTGAAAGCGCTCCCACTCGCGCACCTTCAGCTCGCCGCGAAGCGGGCGAACAAATCCGAACATGATTCACCTCATTACAACATTATTGTACTGTATCCTGCCAAAGAATACAAGGCTGACGCAAGCGCCAGCCCCGAAATTTTACAGTTTAGAAATGGTATACACCGGTTCGCGGCTGCTCTGCCAGTCGTTGACCTTCTTTGCGCCGAAGATGCCTGCGAAGAATCCGATGCCGCCCCACAGTCCGGGAACGGGCAGGGAAAGCACCGCCGCGACAGCATATAACACAAAGAACAGCACCACCGGAATGACATACAAGACGGCGGCCAGACCGAGCACCTGCTTCGTGCTTCCGGTAATGCGAACCGATTCGCCGACCTGCGCGCCGATGGAATTGTCCGCAATCAGCGTAATCGGCTTGGAGACAATTTCTCCGCAGCCTCCGCAGTTGGAGCAGTCATGTCCGCACGCCGTCTGGCGCCTGACCTGCAGCTCCGCCTGATTGCCGGGCAGTAATTTTTTGACAACGCCTATCTGCTGCATATCTCGTTATTCTCTCCTCTCATCAAAGGGACGAAACTGTTGTAGTATTTCCTGTGCGCAGCCGATGCCGTCCACCGCAGCGCTCAGGATGCCGCCGGCATACCCCGCGCCCTCTCCGCAGGGGAGCAGCCCGGCGACCTGCCGGCTGTGACGGTTGTCCAGCCGTGTGATGCGAACCGGTGAGCTGGTGCGCGTCTCCGGTCCGGTCAGCAGCGCATCCGCCGCGTCAAAGCCGCGGATTTTCCGCCCGAAAACACGCAGACCGTTTTGCATCTGTGTCACCACAAAATCGGGCAGAATGCCCTCCAGTGTACCATATTGTACGCCGATCGGATAAGTCGGATGCACGCGTCCGCCGCCGCGCGAGGCTTTTCCCTCGAGAAAATCGCCCACGCGCTGACAGGGTGCGCGGTAGCCGCCTGTCGCCTGAAAGGCGCGCCGCTCGATTTCCCGCTGAAACTGCACGCCGCCGAGTGCGCCCGGCGGAAAATCCGCAGGGCTGACAGATACGACAACAGCGGAATTGGCATTGCGCCCGTCGCGCGCGTGATAGCTCATGCCGTTTGTGACAATGGCATCCGGCTCGCTCTGCGCCGCCACCACCTGTCCGCCCGGACACATGCAAAAGGTGTAGCAGGCGCGCCCGCCGTCCCGGTGCGACAGCGTGTATTCCGCCGGCGGAAGCGCGGGATGTCCCGCGAGACGGCCGAACAGTCCGCGGTCGATATCGCGCTGCAGATGCTCGATGCGCGTACCGACGGAAAACGGTTTGGGTTCCAGCCAGACGCCCTGTGCGTGCAGCTGCGCAAACGTGTCGCGCGCACTGTGTCCGATCGCGAGAATCAGCCGCTCACACGGCTGCTCCGCCCCGTCAATCACCGCCGCCTCGAGCACGCCGCCGCGCTGCACAATGCCGGTGAGCGCACAGCCGAAGCGCACCTCACCGCCCATGCGAATGATATCCTCCCGCATGGCGCGCACAACCTGTTTCAGAATATCTGTGCCGACATGCGGCTTTGCGCGATATAAAATTTCCTCCGGCGCCCCGTGTGCGGCAAACGTGCGCAGCACATATTCGCCGAGCGGGTCGTTGATGCGCGAGGTCAGCTTGCCGTCAGAGTACGCGCCTGCGCCGCCCTCGCCAAATTGAATGTTGCTGTGCGGGTCAAAGGCTCCGCCGCCGGCAAACGTCTGCACAGCCGCGTCGCGCTGTTCGATGCTCTGTCCGCGCTCAATGACAAGCGGGCGATAGCCGTTTTTTGCGAGCACATACGCGGCAAACAGTCCCGCCGGGCCGAATCCGACGACAATCGGCCGGTGCCGCAGCTGTTCCGTACCTGTCGCGGCCGGCTCCTGCATCGGCTTTTTCAGCCGGATGTCCGATGTGCGTGCGCGCTGCACGACAGCGTTTTCCCGCTCCGCGCTGTCCAGCGTGAGCAGAACGGACACCACGCGTGTGATGCGCCCGCGGCGCGCGTCAATCGAGGTGCGGTACAGATGTGCCGCGCGCACCTGCGCCGCGGTGACGCCGCATTTTTCTCTTGCCGCCGCGAAGGCATCCTGCTCGTCAGCCTCCAGCGGCAGCCGAATATTTCCTGCAATAATACTCATGTCTGTGTCCGTGTGATGCGAATGGTGACGCTGTATGTCCCGACAACGGTCGTTCCGTCCGGACTGCTGATGGTCGCGCCGATGGTGTGCTGTCCGTCGGACAGATCCTTCGATGCAATTTCCGCCACGGCGTGAATGTCCTCCGCCTTGACGGTATCCAGAAGCTTGCGCGAACCGCTCAGCTTGACGTCAAGCGAAGCGGTATCCAGCGTCACCTCGGCGTCACTGTCCCTGTTGGTATCGTTGAGACTGATATCGGTGATCGAAAAGGTCTTTTCTGCCGCATCGGCAAGCGAGACGGTGACCGTTGCGGTGGTGGGCTGTCCGTCATTCAGGCGGACACCTGCCGGCACGCTGATGTCGAAATCGAAGGTGTCTCCGTCCGCCGCGCTGTTGGCATTGATCGCGCCAAGGGTGATGGCGTCAATGTCCTCGACTGTCTCCGGATTTCCGACGATTTGTACGCTCTTCGGCGATATCGACGCCGTAATGTCGGCATCGTTGTTCTCCGGTGAGAACGTAACCTTGAGCGGAACCGATTTGATCCGCTTGACCGGAATGCTCACCGTAATGCCGGTCACGCTGCGCGAAATGCTGTTGGTGCTCACACGCTCTCCGTCCGCATCCACCAGCTGATAGGAGTAGTTGTCTGTGAGTGTATTCGTCAGCTTGCTCGTGTCGACATGGATGACCGCCGAGGAAACCTGATCGAGCGCAGTTTCCGGCCCGGAAATTTCCACGGTCTTGGTGGACAGCATCGGCTCTTCAAACAGATAGCCGTCCGGCGGGTCATCGCTCATCTGTACCACGACCGGTACGGTTTTGGAGTCGACGCGGTCGGCTGTGATGGTAATCGTGTCCGGCGTGCGTCCGACACACGTCATGCCGCTCTCCGGCAGAATGACGCGGTACGGAATCTCATAGGTGCCCGGGGCCTGAATCGTATCGGTCAGATCCGCCTTGACCTTGATCTGCGACACTGTGAGCGAGGCGAGACGGCTGCTCGGTCCGGAGACCCTGACGTTGACCGTCGCATCCGCGCCGCGAACAATTTTGAGATCGTAAGCGTTGTTCAGCTCGTCCACGCCGATCAGCTGTACCGAAAGATCCTTGTATTCCAGCGTGCGCGTCGGATTCTGGATGCTCATAAAATAGCTCCACAAAATGACGGCCGCAATAACGGAGAGCAGCTTGGTCAACAGATCGTGTTTTACAATCCAGTTTTTCATCATTTCTTCCCCCCGCGCGACCGAATGCTTCCGAATAATTTGCCGAGCAGGGACAGCTCTGCCTCCGCCTGTTCTTCCTCTTCATGAATGAGCAGCTCTGTGCGCAAAATCTCATCCAGCTGCTCGGGCACCAGATGGCGCTGCAGTTCGCCGTCAATGGCGACGGAAATCGAGCCGGTCTCCTCCGAGACGACAAGACTCAGCGAATCGGCATTTTCACTCATGCCGACTGCCGCGCGGTGACGGGTTCCCAGCTCCTTGGCAAGATTAGGATTCGGAGACAGCGGCAGCACACAGCCCGCCGCGTGAATGCGTCCGGCGCGGATAATCATCGCGCCGTCGTGCAGCGGTGCTCCCTCATAGAAAATATTGCGCACCAGTTCATCTTTTACGTCTGCGTTGACAACCGTTCCGGTTTTGATGACATCGGACAGATTCTCTCTGCGCTCAAAAATAATCAGCGCACCCGTGCGCGACCACGACATCTCCGAGCAGGCATGTACAATTTCTAAAATGGCCCGCTCCTCGATCGGCAGCGCGTCATTGCGCATCATGAGCAGCGACAGCTTGCTCTTGCCCACGCGCTCAAGCACGCGGCGCAGCTCCGGCTGGAACACAATGGCAATGACAAGAATGCCCCAGGTCAGCACGGTCTGGAACAGATAGTTGACCATCGTCAGCTGGAGCATATTGGAAATCCACATGGCGACAATCAAAACGATGACGCCGCGGATAATGCGGGCAGAGCTCGTTTCCCGAACCAGTTTTACAGCCTGATAGATGAGAAACGAGACCACCGCAATATCAATGACATCGGAAGCCGTTACTGCTATTAAGTTTTGCCACAGCATCTGCATGGATTCCATAAACAACGTAATTCTCCCAACAATTTTTATCTATATTCCTATGGCGGCACAGTTCCTCAGCGGCACCTTTCAAAAAGGCCGTTTTTACCGCAAAGACACGGCATGCATCCCGTTCTGCCGCATGCGAACCTCGCTGTTCCGGCAGCGCCGCGGCCGCCGAATCCTGCGGTATCGTCATAAGTTTCCATTTTAATCATCCAATATGATTATTTTTATTGTACCACAGGAAAAGCAGGGTGTGAATACTCTACTCCAAAATTTGCGCCGATTCTTTTCCGCTGATCATCTCCAGGCGGTCGGCAAACCGCCTGATCTGCCGCCGCGTCTGAAACCAGCCGGGAGAAATGCGCACCGTTCCGGTCTGCTCGGTTCCCGCAGTCCGATGCGCAAGCGGCGCGCAGTGCAGACCCGCGCGCACACAGATGCCGTGCTCCGCCAGACGCTGCGCGACCGTCTCCGCGGAAAGCTGCCGGCTGAAAAAGGACAGCACGCCCGTCTGTCGTCCGTCCGCATCGGTCAGCGGCACAATGCCGGGGATATCGCGCATGCGCTGCACCGCCAGCGCGCGCAGCGCACATTCGTGCCGTTCAATTTCCTCTTCCCCCACACGCTGCACGAATTTCATTCCCTCAAACAGCCCTGCGATGCCCGCGACATTCGGCGTGCCGCTTTCCAGCCGGTCGGGCAGCCATTCGGGCATATCCGGCGAGGCCGACCAACTGCCTGTGCCGCCTGTGAGCAGCGGGCGCGGGACATCATCCGAAAGCCACAGCAGCAGTCCGGTTCCCGGCGGTCCGTACAGTCCCTTGTGTCCCGGCATGCACACCGCTGCCAGACTGTGCAGCTGCCGGACATCCAGCGGAAGCATGCCGGCCGACTGCGAAGCGTCGAGAATCAGCGGAATGCCGTGTGCGGACAGCAGGCGGTCGAGCTCCTCCAGCGGCTGAATATAGCCGAACACATTGGACACATGGCACAGCACAAAGCAGTCGGCGCCGTCTGCGATTGCGCCCTCTGCCGCGGAAAGCAGCACCTCGTCCTGCCACAGGCGGCCATGCAGAATGGTCAGACGGTGGCTGCCGCTCTTCGCCAGGGCAAGCGCAGGGCGGAGCACCGCGTTGTGTTCAAACGGTGAAATCGCAAGGTGCTTTGTCTTTTCCGCCATCGCATACAGGGCGAGATTGAGCGCGTGTGTGGCGTTGGCTGTAAAAATAACGCGGCGCGGATCATCCAGTCCGAACAGCTCCGCCGCCAGCATTCGGGTATCATATAATATTTCCGCCCCGGTCATGGCGGGCTGATGTGCGCTTCGCCCGACACCTCCCGCATGCCGCATTGCCCAGCTCATGGCAGTCCATACGGCGGACGGTTTTTTCAGCGTTGTCGCTGCATTGTCCAGATAAATCATGGCTCGCTGTCCTCCCAGCACCAGACATCGGGCGAAATGCGCGCGCTGCGCAGGCAGGCCTCCGCCCGCATGGCGTCATGGTCTGCCAGTGCAATTGCCCAGGAACAGGACCGCACTTTTCTGGAACGCGGCGGGCGCGTCAGCAGCGCGTCAATGCCGCAGGCAGACAGTCTTCTGGAAAGTATCATCGCCTCGCTCTGGGACCGGCACAGCAGCAAACGTCTCCGTTTCATACTCTGCACCTCCAAAAAGCCTTTCTCGTTCTCAGTATAGCGCAGACGACCATTTTCGTGCCTGTCTCTTGCAAACGATACCGCTTTGTGCTATCGTAATAAACAATTAACCCATTTGATAGTTTGAGGTGAACGATACTTATGCTGAACATCCCTACCCTGCGCCTGCGTGCAGAATCGCTGACCATTCTCGGCGGTCTGCGCAGCACTGAGGTGTTTTCCGTCTATCTGGACACGCTGCGCGCTCTCGACCGCACACCCGCCGAATTTTGTCAGAGCTATGCAAAGCTGTGTCAGTTCCACTACTTAAACGGCGACCTCGGCAAGCTGTTTGCACAGGAAATCCATTATGACACCAACGTTCTGACAAAAAACCCTGCGCAGCCCGTTGCGGAGGCTGTGCGCGCCGCGGCGGATTTTGATCTGTATACCATCAATTCTCTGATCGCTCTCTCGGGCGCCGATTTCCTCGACTGCGCGCGAAAGGCATTTGCACGCGCCTCCGAGGTCTTTGATGCAATGCCCGGATTTTCCGCCGGTTCCCCCCTGCCGTTCGGCAACTGCGACGGTCTGTGCCATATGTACCAAAAGTGCGGCTCGGGTTATTTTGCGCGCGCCAGCGCATTTACCGTTGCGGATGGCAAAATCCAGCCGATTGCCCGGCCCGACCCGATTCGCCTGTCCGATCTCAAAGGCTATGAGCTGCAGAAAAAAGCCATCCGTGACAACACGCTTTCGCTGCTTGCGGGCAAAAACGCGAACAATATTCTGCTGTACGGCGATAAGGGCTGCGGCAAGTCGTCCACGGTCAAGGCGATTGCCAATGAATATGCGGACCGCGGTCTGAAAATCGTCGAGCTGCCGATGGAGCAAATCCGCGCGTTTCCATCGCTGTGTGCGTCGATTGCCGACAGCCCGTTTACCTTTATTCTGTTTCTGGACGACCTTTCCTTTACGGCGGAGGACGACCGCTTTGTTGCACTGAAGGCATTCATCGAAGGCGGTGTCGCCGGCAAGCCGAATAATATGGCGATTTATGCGACCTCCAACCGCCGTCATATCGTGCGCGAATCCTTCTCCGACCGCAGCGGCGACGATGTGCACGTCCGCGATACGCTGCAGTCCGCGGCATCGCTGTCCGACCGCTTCGGCATTGAGATCACGTTCTCCAATCCGGCGAAAAATGAATATCTGTTTATCGTCGACCGTCTCGCGGAGGACTACGGTCTGGAGCTTCCGGAGGAGCGCCTGCATCTGCTCGCAGAACGCTTTGCCATTCGCAGAACCGGACGCTCTCCGCGCACAGCCCGCCAGTTCATCATGCATCAGCTCGCGCTGGAAAGCGGCGATCAGGAGGAACGGCAGGAGTCATAAATCGATTGCAAAAAGCCGGAGCATCCGCTCCGGCTCAGATTGTTGACATCGTTCATTCTGAATATAGCATAAAACAGTTTGACTTCTTTCCGTCGCGCAGCAGACGGAACCGTTCCAATCCAAAAAATTCGGCGGCATGTACGTCGAATTTTTTACTTCTCAGCCTGCAAACGTGCGACCGCAGGGAGTGCGCTGCAGCAGGCTGCAGGATTCAAAAAATGCCTGCATTTTTTGAGGCTGTCGACGTTTTGTCGACAGCCAAAGCCGGAGCATCCGCTCCGGCTTTCCTTTTATCTTTTATCCCATCATCCCGACAGCAACCGTTCCGGCAGCTTTACCGCAATTTCTGATACGCCGACTCATAGGCGCGGCGTGTTCTGCTGTCAAAGCACACCATGGTGACGCGGTTCATTTCCGGATGCTCCCGCAGAAAATCCAGAATGGTCCGCACAGCGATGTGTGCCGCCTGATCGAGCGGAAACCGGTACACGCCTGTGCTGATCGACGGAAATGCCATGGTCCGGCAGCCCGCGTTCCATGCCGCCGTCAGGCTGTTGCGGTAGCTGTTTTCCAGCAGCTGCGGCTCTCCGTGCGTGCCGCCGTGCCAGATCGGACCCGGTGTGTGCACGACATACCGTGCCGGCAGACGATACCCGCCTGTGATCTTTGCCTCACCGGTGTCACAGCCGTGCAGCGTGCGGCATTCTGCCAGCAGGTCAGGGCCCGCCGCGCGGTGAATCGCGCCGTCTACGCCGCCTCCGCCCAGAAGCGTCGTATTGGCCGCATTGACAATCGCGTCGACTGCATAGGTTGTGATATCGCCCTGTTCAATCGTAAACCGTCCGTTCATTCCACATTCCTCCCATATTTCTATAAGAATATTATACCACATTTATCCGCGTGTAATCATGCTTATGATTGCGTCTGATGTCTGCTTTTGCCCCAGACGTTCCTTCCAAATGAAAACAATGATCCCCCGGACGAAGCACAGTCGGACATGCAGTCCCTTTTTGGGGACAAACGGTGTAATATCATATGATTATACCATCCGCCGGAGGTGTGACGCATGACGTTATCGGAAGCAAAAAGGAGCTTGGCTGTGTGCCGGAGAAGGATAAGCTGATCTGCCGAAGAATTGGGAATATTGGCAAAGAGAAAAAAGAATCACCCGGATACGTGATTCCGGCGGACAAGCGGGCAAACCAAAAGCCGGTGCGACATCATCGCACCGGCCGGACGTTTATTTTGCTGTGGACAGCATGAGCTTAATGCGGTTTTCCTGATTGATGCGCGATGCGCCCGGGTCGTAATCGACACTGACGATGTTGGCATCCGGATATGCCGCACGGATTTTGCGGATCATGCCCTTTCCTGCGATATGATTGGGCAGGCAGCCGAACGGCTGGGTCAGGACAATATTGCTGACACCCTCTTCAATCAGCTCCACCATCTCCGCGGGAAGCAGCCAGCCCTCGCCCATCTTGACGCCCGGGCTGATGATCTTCTGCGACAGTTTGCGCACCCGGTCAAATTCCATCGGCGGACGGAAATGGCCGTCGCGCTCAATGACACGAATCATATCCTTCTGCTTGCCGAGCAGGAAGCGATAAATCATCTGCATGGTCGCCGCATTGGCAGGCAGACGTCCGTACAGCTTGAAGTCGATGATCGAATTGTAAATACAATACAGGCAGAAATCGAGCAGACCGGGCAGCACCGGCTCGGTTCCCTCGCTGAGCAGGAATTTTTCCAGGTTGTTGTTGCCGAGCGGGGAGAACTTGACATAAATCTCGCCGACAATGCCGACCTTCTTTTTCGAGCCGAAATCCTTCAGCTCAACCTGCGCAAACCGCTTGCAGATGAGGAAATACAGCATTTTAATCTGCTTGTAGCGAATCAGCTTGTTGCCCGCAAAGTCGCCGGAAATTTTGCGCACCAGGTCATCCACAGCCTGTGCACAGTCTCCCTCATGTGCCTCATACGGGCGGCACTGGTTGTAAATCTGCATGATGAAATCACCGAGCAGCACGCCGTATGCCACCTGCATCAGTGCCTTCGGCTTCAGCTGAAAGCCGGGATTTGCATGCTTTTCCAGACCGGAAAAGTTGAGGGAAATGACCGGAATATAGCCATAACCGCTCTTAATCAGCGCTTTGCGCAGCAGATGAATGTAATTGGACGCGCGGCAGCCGCCGCCTGTCTGTGTAATCATCAGCGCGACCTTGTGCGTATCATATCTGCCCGACTCCAGAGCATCGATAAACTGTCCGATGACCAGCAGCGCCGGGTAACAGGTGTCGTTGTGTACATTTTTCAGACCGCACTCCGCAATCTGCGGACCCTCGGTCTCCAGCAGCTCCATATTGTAGCCGTAGTTTTTCATGATCGCTATAATCAGCTTAAACTGAACGGGCAGCATATTGGGAATGAGAATGGTATAATCCTTTTTCATGTCCTCCGTAAACGGGACATGCGGAAGCTCACGACTTTCGGACATTCTTTCTTCCCTCCTCTACTGCTGCGATCATGCTGCGGATACGGATTTTTGCCGCTCCGAGATTGTTGATTTCATCAATTTTGAGCTGTGTATAAATTTTGCCTTTTTCTTCTGTGATGGCGCGCATTTCATCGGTCGTAATTGCGTCGATGCCGCAGCCGAACGAAACCAGCTGCACCAGCTGTGCATCCGGACGGTTTGCCGCCCAGTTCGCCGCCGCATACATACGCGAATGATACGTCCACTGATTGAGCACGTTGACCACCGGCATATCGCCCAGCGGGGCAACCGCGTCCTCCGAGACAATAACCATGCCATAGGACTGGATCAGGCGGTCAATGCCGTGATTGATCTCCGGGTCAATGTGATACGGACGTCCGGCAATGACGGCGATATCCAGCCCGTGCTCCTCCGCATAGGCGATGGCACGCGCGCCTGCATCTGCGATGTCCTGATAATAGCGCTCCAGTTCGTCATAGGCCGCCAGAATTGCTTCCTTCACCGCACGCTTTTTGAGGTGCGGATATTTTTTGGTAAAGAAAGCCGTCGCGGACTTGATAAAGTCCTTCTGCCGTCCCGGCTCAAAATACGGCATCATGAAATCCACATCCTTGAGGTGGTTCATATTTGCCGACAAAAGCTCCGGATAATAGGCGACAACCGGACAGTTATAACAGTTGACCGTGCGCTTTTCATCCAGATTATATGTCATGCACGGATAGAAAATCGAATCGACACCTTTGCTGAGCAGGTTTTCGATATGACCGTGCATCAGCTTTGCCGGATAACACACGGTATCCGACGGAATGGAATTCTGGCCCGCGGCGTACAGCGCACGCGTGGAGACATCGGACAAAACGACCTCAAAGCCCATCCGCGTCAGCATGGTATGCCAGAACGGCAGCAGCTCGAACAGATTCAGTCCGAACGGAATACCGATGCGCTCGCCGCCCTTCACGCTCTTTTCGCGGTACTCCTGCAGACGGTTGAGCTTGTATTCATACAGATTCGGCAGCTTGAGCTTGTCGCCGCCGCCCAGCGGACGTTCACAGCGGTTGCCGGAAATAAATCTGCGGCCGCCGGGGAATACGGAAACCGTCAGCGAACAGTGATTGGTGCACATGCCGCACTTGACGGAATTGGTGTTATGAGAGAAGGTTTCCAGCTCTTCACGGGAAATCAGCGTGCTCTCGCCCTCTGTATTGGACTGCGCGTGCAGCGCGGCGCCGTACGCACCCATCAGACCGGAAATCGCCGGACGGGTGACATCGCGGCCGATTTCCATCTCAAATGACCGCAAAATAGCATCGTTGAGGAACGTGCCGCCCTGTACGACAATATGCTTGCCCAGATCATCCGGCGAATGGGCGCGAATGACCTTGTACAGTGCGTTTTTGACGACGCTGACCGACAGACCGGCAGAAATCGCATCAATTCCCGCGCCGTCCTTCTGCGCCTGTTTGACAGACGAGTTCATAAATACGGTGCAGCGCGAGCCGAGGTCAATCGGATGCGCAGCAAACAGACCCAGACGGCAGAAATCCTCTATGCTGTAGCCCATTGAGCGCGCAAACGTCTCGATAAACGAGCCGCAGCCCGAGGAGCATGCCTCATTCAGGGAAATATTGTCTATGCAGTTGTTGGCAATCTTAAAGCATTTGATGTCCTGTCCGCCGATGTCAATGATGAAGTCGACATCCGGCTCAAAATGACGCGCCGCCTTAAAATGCGCCATGGTTTCAACCAGACCGAAATCAACGCCGAATGCGTTGCGGATGAGAGCCTCGCCATAGCCGGTGACGGCAGAGCCGATGATCTGCACACGGTCACCGCACAGGTCATACAGCCGGAGCAGCTGCTCGCGCACAACATCCACCGGATTGCCCTTGTTTGGGCTGTAATAGTTGTACAGCATCTGGTGATCCTCACCGATGAGGACAAGCTTTGTCGTGGTCGAACCGCAGTCAATGCCGAGAAACGCCTTGCCGGTATAAACCGTCACATTTTCGCGCATAATATCGCTCGAATTGTGTCGATGGCGGAACTCTGCGTATTCCTTCTCGTCGCGGAACAACGGTGCAAGCGTGGCCGTCTGAACCGGCTCCCCCGCCGTCTTTTCCAGCGTGTCCAGCAGTTCGTCATAGCGGAACGCGCGGCCAGCGGTATCCTTTGCATAGCACGCTGCGCCCGCCGCAATGGCATACGGCGCGAGCGCCGGGAAATGCGCGTGTCGGTCGGAAAGATTCAGGGTCTCCTGAAACCGCTTCTGCAGTCCCTTGAAGAAAAACAGCGGTCCGCCGAGAAACAGCACATCGCCCTCAATTTCACGGCCCTGTGCCAGTCCGGTCAGTGTCTGATTGACGACCGCCTGAAAAATCGAGGCGGCGACATCCTCCTTGCGCGCTCCTTCGTTGAGCAGCGGCTGAATGTCACTCTTTGCAAATACACCGCAGCGCGAAGCGATGGTATAAATGCGCTCGGCACCCATCGACAGACGGTCCAGCTCATTCGGCTGCACATCGAGTAAAACAGCCATCTGGTCAATAAAAGCACCTGTACCGCCGGCACAGGAGCCATTCATTCGTTCTTCCAGCTGACCGGTTAAAAAGACAATTTTTGCGTCCTCACCGCCCAGTTCGATGACAACATCGGCCTTCGGCACAAACGTTCCGACACACTTGCGTGTGGCAAAAACTTCCTGTACAAAATCAATGCCGCTCGCCTTTGCGACACCCAGTCCGGCAGAACCGGTGATCGCCGCGCGAATATCCGCTTCGCCGATGATGCTCTGTGCATCGCGCAGCATCTCACATGCCTTTTCACGTACCTTTGAAAAGTGCCGCTCATATTTTTTGTACAATATTTCCAGCTTGCCGGTCTTTTCATTTTCTCCGGCCGCCACAAGCTTTACCGTGGTCGACCCGATATCAATTCCTAAATACACATTCATACAATTACCCTTTTCCAACGTTCCGCCGTAAAAAACGGAACGGCGAACGAGATAACAGAATCCTTTCCAGCACAGGCAATTCCACATCATTCGGCAGGGGCAATTTCACCGAAAACCGCCGCCGCCGGACTGGCGCTGCTGCTTCTACACTATCTTAGCTATTTCATCTGAAATAGTCAACAATTCTCCGCACAATTCCACAGGAAAATTAATTTTTTTACAAAATTGAAACACAGCATTCACAAAAAACAGCGGAATTTGTGCATTATTTTGGAAGAAAAGCCGGCAGCTTGCGCCGCCGGCTTCCTGTTGGATTTGTATGAGAGAAACGTACGGTTTATTCCAGCTGATCGCGGTCCAGCTTGCCGTTTTCCGTCATCGGCAGGGCATCGACAATGCGGACGATGCCGGGGATCATCTGGCTCGGCAGATGCGGACGGGCCGCCGCGCGAACCTGTCCCGGCGTCATCTTGCGGTTGAGCGTGACATAAGCGACCAGATGGCCGTACCGCTCAACAACGCCGCAGCCCGTGACGCCCTTGATGCGGCACATGTGGTTCTCAACATCGCCCGGCTCAATGCGGTAGCCGCGCACCTTAATCAGGCTGTTCTTCCGATTGCTCCAGAACAGACGTCCGTCCGTCGTCTTAAATCCGATGTCGCCCGTTCTGAGGGCCGGCACGCCGTCAATTTCGAAGAATCCGCCGACATCACCGTCGCCGTAGCCCGCTGTGACGCTGTCGCCGACCAGGACAATTTCGCCTTCGTCACCATCTGCCAGCTCTGTTTCGTCGTTCATAATGCGAATTTCTGTTGCAGCGGATGCGACAATGCCGACCGGGAGACGGTCATCGCACATATCATCGGTAATCTGCGCGGCGCTGACGTTGCACGTCGCCTCTGTCGGACCGTAACCGTTAAAGACTGCCAGATTTTCATCGAAACGCTCCAGCAGACGGCGAACGGTGCCCGGATGCAGCGACTCGCCGGACAGATAAATCACACGCAGCTTCGGCATCATCTCGCGGGTAAAGCGTTCGCTGCGCATCAGGAATTCCGCCAGAGTCGGCGTCATGACGAGCAGAACCGCATCGCTCTCCGAGATGTGCGGATACAGGGTGGAAAGATGCTGCTGTGCCTCGGCATCGGTCGTGACCAGTGTGCGTCCGTGCGACAGCGCATAATAGATATCAATCATGGACAGGTCAATGGAGAACATCGCCATATTCAGTACCGTTCCCTCAATGTCCTGCGTCAGCGGAATGGTCTTATCAATCCAGTTAATGAAATTATTCAGATTGCGGCGCGTCGCGTGCACACCCTTCGGCTCACCCGTGCTGCCGGATGTATAGGTAATATATGCCAGCTCATCATCCGGGATGTCCACAGGCAATGCGACATCCTCTTCCGGCGCATTTTCCGAAAGCGTTACAATATTCTCTGTGCGGATATCCATCGCTCCGGCAAAGCCGCGGCCGACAGCGCACAAAACCAGTCCGGCTTCTGCCTGAGCCGCGATTGACTTGCGGCGTCCAACCGGCTGTGCCGAGCTGACCGGAATATATGCGACACCTGCGCGCAGACAGGCGACATACGCAAGAATCATGCTGTATTCCTTGTGTCCATAGACAATGATACGTTTGGCTCCGCTCGCGACAATATGCTTGGCAAGGTTTTCACTCCGGCGATACAGCTCATCATAAGTGATCGAACCCGCAGACGAAACACACGCCAGGGTATCTCCGGGATAAGAAAAAATCGAAGAAATATTCATGGTACTCTCTCTCCTGTCTGATTGGATATGAAAACGGTATGTCCTGAAAAATTTACTGTTTGTTACTTATTAAAATATACCATGTTAACCCGTTTGTTTCAACTGAATTTTGCGATTTTCAACGATAATTGAATTATTTTTATAATTTGTCTTGACAGCAACCGGCAAATGAATTAGGATAAAAGGCACAATATCATATCCTTATCAAGAGCGGCGGAGGGAACGGCCCGATGAAGCCCGGCAACCTGCATATCAGCAAGGTGCCAATTCCGACGGCGCATCCGGATCGAGAGATGAGGTTATTCATTCAACGCTCTGCCTGCGCAGGAGCGTTTTTTCTTTTTTCAAAATCATTTTTACAGAAAGTTGAGGATATCAAATGGGCAGATATTTATTTACGTCCGAGTCCGTGACCGAGGGACATCCCGACAAAATCTGCGATCAGATTTCTGATGCAGTCCTTGATGCAATTTTAGAAAAAGACCCGCAGGCGCGCGTTGCCTGCGAGACAACCGCAACCACCGGACTGATCTCTGTCATGGGAGAAATTTCCACCACCTGCTATGTCGATATTCCGAGAATTGCACGGCAGATTGTCCGCGAAATCGGCTATGACCGCGCAAAATACGGGTTTGACTGCGAGACCTGTGCAGTCGTTACCACGCTGGATGAGCAGTCTGCCGACATCGCGATGGGTGTCGACAAGGCATACGAAAGCAAGACAGAACAGGACGCCGATCTGACCGAGGGCGCCGGCGATCAGGGCATGATGTTTGGATATGCCTGCAATGAGACGCCCGAACTGATGCCGCTGCCGATTTCCCTGGCACACAAAATGGCAAAGCGTCTGACCGAGGTGCGCAAGTCCGAAACCGTGGACTATCTTCGCCCGGACGGAAAAACGCAGGTCACAGTCGAATACGACCGCGAGGGCAAGCCGGTGCACATTGACACCGTCGTTCTCTCAACACAGCACAGCCCGGAGGTATCCCTCGATCAGATTCGCCGCGATATGATTGAATTTGTTATCAAGCCGACCCTTCCGGCAGTGCTGTTTGATGAAAAAACCCGCATTTATGTCAATCCGACCGGTCGTTTTGTCATCGGCGGACCGCAGGGCGACACCGGTCTGACCGGACGAAAGATTATTGTCGACACCTACGGCGGCTCCGCTCCGCACGGCGGCGGAGCATTTTCCGGAAAGGACCCGACCAAGGTTGACCGTTCGGGTGCGTATGCCGCACGGTATGTGGCAAAGAATATTGTTGCCGCCGGACTCGC